>CANRBM010000016.1 GCA_947628855.1 uncultured Clostridia bacterium
AAACCAGAGATTCGAACCGCATTGCAAACAATTTGCAATGCGTGCGGCTTATGCCGCATTCTTGAACGTTCAAGACTGACGCTCGCGCCGTCTTTTGCCAAAAGACGGACGATTTTTCGGCAAGAGCAAGTCTCTCGCTCGCTATTACGGTACTTCGTGCCTTGGGATATCTTCTTCTCCACAAGAGAGAGTCTTAACTATTTTTTATTTTAGTTTTTTATTTTGCTGACGCATAGCGAAATTTAAGGATTCAAATTCAGCAGATCGGAGATATCGTGCATGCTCAAATACGTATCGGGGACTTTTCCTACTATTACGTTTTCGCACACCAAAACTTCGGCTTTTATGCGCACGGTCGGCTCGTCTATGGGCGTAATTATATTGACGTCGGCATACACGTCTATATATATCTTGTGCGAGGTCTGATTTATGCCCGCGGACTGGAAATAGGACACAAAATCGCAATTTGCAGTGCCGATCGGCATTATTTTTATAGTCACGTCGGGTCCGAAGCCGGTGAGAAGGGCGAGACCCGTGAACGTCCCGACCGCAATAGAGATGTCCTGCGTGCCAAGTGTGTCAAGATTTGCCTGCGCAAGGTTGGCTATCTCGCGCGCGATAGCGTTTATTTTGGGCGAATTTGCCTGTATCATGCTGACCTCGCCCGCGTCGTTATACTTGACCTCAAACAGTTCGTCATAGGTTATGCCGTCGTTTATCACGCTTGTTGCCGCGATATTTACGGCGTTCGTGGCGATAGCGCGCACCTGCGCTACGGATGTGCCCATGACGGTCGGCACTATGTTTTTGCGGAAATATACCGTGCAGAAAATGAACGCCGCGACAAAAATGAGTATCGCAAGCACCACACGTATGAGTTTTGGTTTCATATCCGCCAACTCCGCTCTCATACAAATAACATATGTTTTCATTTTAAAAAACTTTCGCCGTGCGACTTTTGACAAATTTAAGTTGATATCGAAGTAACGTTGTTATAAACCTTTAGAACTATTGACAAAATCGAGTTGCAGACATATAATTTAGTCACCACAATTCTTATAAATTTCGTTGATAAGCACTTACTATTGGTAACAAGTGCATTTCTGCTATGCTTGTCAACGAGTATAAGATTTGTGGTGGATCTGAAAGAGTGCACTTGTTATATTGAGTTGACATGCGCTCTTTCGGGGCGCATTTTCTTATATCGATCGCGCTATCAGCGCCAAGGAGGACGATATGAAACAAAAAATTCTATAGATACTGTGTGATGATCTCTGTGTGCATTTCGCGCCGTCAAAATGTTCAAAGTTTCAATTTACAAGGATAATATGCTTTGTTATAATAATAAATATGGAACAGATGGATCTTTTTGAGCTACAACACAACGAGGAGCGCGTGGCGCCGCTTGCGGAGCGGATGCGTCCGCGCACGCTCGACGAGTTTTTGGGACAGGGGAAGATAGTCGGCGAAGGGTCGCTGCTCAGGCGCGCCATATCCGCCGACAAGCTTGGCAGCTGTATATTTTTCGGGCCTCCGGGCAGTGGCAAGACCACGCTTGCAAACATAATAGCGTCCACTACAAACGCGCATTTTGTCAAGCTTAACGCCGTGACGAGCGGCGTCGCCGACGCAAAGAAAGTCATCGAAGAGGCGAAAGACAGGCTGAAAATGTACGGTAGGCGCACCTATCTATTGCTTGACGAGTGCCATCGCTGGAACAAGGCGCAGTCGGATAGCGTGCTTCAAGCTATCGAGCAGGGCTACATCATATTCATCGGCTCCACGACGGAAAATCCATTCGTGTCTATGACGCGCGCAATAGTGTCGAGGTGCAGGGTGTTCAGTTTCTCCCGCCTCTCGGACAAGGATATAGAAGTCGGACTCAGGCGCGCTATCGCGGACAAGGAGCGCGGACTCGGCAATATGAATTTGGACGTCACGGATAAGGCTATCGCGCACATCGCGTGGGCGGCAGGAGGGGACTTGCGCACCGCGCTCAACGCGCTGGAGCTTGCCGCACTCACAACTCATGCGGGCGAGGACGGCATAATTCGCGTCACGGAAGTCGAGGCGGAGCAATCCATACAGCAAAAGTCCTTGAGCGTGACGGAGGACATGTATTACGACATGATATCCGCCTTTATCAAGAGCATGCGCGGGAGCGACTCAAACGCCGCGCTTTATTGGGCGGAGAGGCTCATCGAGGCGGGCTGCGACCCGCTGCTCATAGGCAGGAGGATAATGATACACGCCTGCGAGGACGTTGGAATGGCGGATCCGAACGCAATAGTTGTGGCGCAATCCTGCGTCGCCGCGTTTGAAAGAATAGGCTTGCCCGAGGGCAGGATCCCGCTTGCGGAGGGCATAATCTACGTGTCCGAGGCGCCAAAATCCAACAAAGTAGTGGAGGCACTGTACGCCGCAGAGGACGCCGTAAAGAAGGTCAAGCACGAGAGCGTTCCGCTGTATTTGCGCGACCCGAACTACAAACCCGACGACGAAGTAGTGAGGGGCTACAAGTATCCGCACGACTACGGCGGCTGGGTGAAACAGCAATATTTGCCCGACGAACTCAAAGACGCAAAATTCTATATACCGACAGAAAACGGCTTTGAAAAAGTCATAAAAGAAAGGCAGGAAAAGCGCAAATAGGGGCATCGTAGAAAGGCAAAAAGTTGCATATGCAATATGCAAAATTTGCCCGAAAAAAGCAATTGTCAACCAATTGTTTACAAAAGGTCGACAATTGGGGGTAAATGCAAAATTATAGGGTAGAAATCGCTCAAAAACGCGTATTTTGCGGGGTACGAGAGGCAAAAACTGCAATTTTGCGCGAAAAAATGCGCGCGCAGCAAAAAAACGCAGTACGCGTTTGACAAAAAAAATGAATACCCAAAGTAAACAATTCGCGAAGGGCGAAAGTCGCGTATTGCGAATGGCGCTCGAAAGGAAATCGGCGCGAGTGCGACGCAAAATGTTTTTGGTAAAGTAAACAAGTTTACACGGGAGCAATGCAAATTTGGACATTGCGATCGGAAGATAAAAAAGGAGGACATCGATGTTAAAGATCGAAAATTTGACAAAAGTCTATGCGGGAGCGGCAACGCCGTCCGTGGACAATATCTCGTTTGAAGTGCACGGCGGAGAGATATTCGGCTTTATAGGGCCGAACGGCGCGGGCAAATCCACGACGATCAAGTGCATATCGGGCATAATTTCAATGACGGAGGGCGACATTTACATAGCGGGCAAGAGCTTAAGGCACGACCCGATAGGCGCAAAGAAGAACATAGGCTATGTAAGCGACGACCACGCGCTGTACGAGGGATTGACGGGCGCGGAATATATCAACTTTATCGCGGATGTGTTTGGAGTAAGCTCCGCGGAGAGGGAACAGCGCCTCGCGAGGCTGAGCGAAATGTTTTCTCTCACCGACTCCATAAGCAAGCAGATTTCCACATATTCGCACGGAATGAAACAAAAACTCAACATAATCGGAGCGCTCATACACGAGCCGAAGGTCTGGATATTGGACGAGCCGATGACGGGACTTGACCCGAGATCCGCATACAACCTCAAACAACTCATGCGCGAACATGCGGACAAGGGCAATTGCGTGTTTTTCAGCTCGCACGTGCTGGAAGTGGTGGAGAAGGTGTGCGACAGGATAGGGATAATCGACGGAGGACACCTCATCACGGTCTGCACTATGGACGAGCTCAAGCAGCGCAACGTAGATAAGTCACTAGAGGAGCTCTTCCTCAAACTCACGGACGACGAGTTTTCCGATAAGTTTTACAGCGGGGAAGTAGGCGTGAGCGACGCGATAAAAACTGAAGAAAAAGCGGCGGAAGACGAAGCGCCGAATATCGATAACAATGAAAATATAACGCAAATAGAGTCCGTAAATGAAGAAAAGTATTCTAAAAATCAAGAAAAATCAGAATACTTTAAGAATGCAAATGACGATAAAAGCGGCGAGGAGTGAACTATGAAGGATTTTCTTCTCGTCTTTAACATTCTGTACAAAAACGCTAACGTGCGCAAGGTGGACGCAAGCGGCAAGCCCAAGATTTCTCAAAAGATAATCTTGTTGATTATCTCATTGCCGCTCATTTTGATATTTTGCGTGACTATGGGCATGCTGGTGTATTCAAACGTAAAAAATATTTCGCAACTCTCCTTACTCATTACCTCGATAGTAGGCATAGGACAGATCGCCGCGCTGCTTTTCGGGCTGTACGGGGTCATAAACACGCTGTATGCGGGAGACGATAGGGCGCTTCTCAACTCCCTTCCGCTCAAACCCGTCTCGGTCTTTATGGCGAAGTTTGCTTTGAGCTATATCCAGCTGCTCAAGATATCCTCGCTTTTCATACTGCCGCTCGGGCTGACCTCCGCGATAACATACGCCGCGCTTGGACGAGAGATGTTTTATGCTTTCTTCGTGCTGATATTCCTTGTTGTTCTCATCGCGCCCATTCTGCCGCTTGCGATAATTACTGTGTTTTCGCTGCCCGTGAGCTATATAGGCTCCTATCTCAAAGGACATACGGTGCTGAAATCCGTGATGTCAATAGTTATATATGTTGCACTGTTTGCTACATATATTACAGTTGTATATGTTTTGAACGGCACGGCGGGGGCTGAGAGCGGTGAAGAGGCGGCGTTTGCCGACGCATTTAACGGACTTGCGACGTTTGGTAAAGTGTTTTATCCTTCTAAAGTTGCCGTTGAGTGTGCGCTCGGCATAAACGGCGGCGTGAATTTCGGCATATCGGCGGCGATAACGGTTGGACTTGTTTTGATCACGACGCTATTATCTGCGGTGTTTTACAGACGTATCGCACAGCGCAGTCTTGAGGCGGGCGGAGATAAGAGCCGCCACGGCGAGATATCATATAAGCAAAATGCACTTATTCCCGCGCTCATCAAACGCGATTTTATGAGCATAATCCGCAATCCGCAGATGGCTATGCCATGTTTTTCGAACCTGTTGCTCGCGCCTATTTTCATTGTAATAATGTATTTATCGGCGGTGAAGGGCATGTCGTCATCCGAGGAAGCAGGTCTTAAGATCATGGCCGAGACGCTCGGATTGTCGCTTGCATTTTTGTTTTCGTCTATATATCTCGGCGGTGCGAATATGCTTGCCGTACAGGCGTTCTCGAGAGAGGGCAAGGCGTACTATCTCAATAAGTCCCTGCCCATATCCGCAACGCTCACCGTGCGTGCTAAACTGATATTCGCCATCCTCGCGGCTACGCTTGCAAACGTCATTGATTTTATTGTGGTGCTTGCGCTGTACAGGACGCATTTTGTGAATGCTTTGATGTTTTTGATATGCAGTGAAATGTGCATCGTGGGCGGCATAGGGTTTAACATCTATGCAGATGCGCGCTACGGCAACGCGAATTGGACGACGAGGCAGGAACTTCAACAATCCGCGAGCGGTTTACAGCGCTTTTTGATATCTCTCGCTTGCATGTTAGTACCCGCCGTCGGGCTGATAGTGGGAGTGGTGATCAGCGGAGTCGGAGTTGGTATAGGATTGAGCGAGACGCTCATATACTTGATATTCTGGGTCGTATGCGGCGCATTGTCTGCGGCGTTTATGGGCATAGGCTTGCATTGCGCGCTCGACCGCGCCGCTAAATATTTGGAAAACTTCGGAGAGCGCAAGTATACCGTGCGCAAAAGTTCGATCTTAAAAGGCGACTCGGGCGGATATGTCCCGCCGCGCGGCGGCTTGATGAAGTGAAAGGGAGATCGCTTAGAAATTAAAAAATGAGGTATTTATGTATAAACACAAAATTGGGCTTGACGTCGGAGACGTGAGGATCGGCGTGGCGGTGAGCGATCTTATGGGGCTCACGGCGAATCCGCGGGAGACGTATGTGCGTAAAAAGGACGACATAGCGGCGGACATCGCGTATTTTTGCGAATATGCGAAGAAAGAGGACGCGGACGCATTCGTTTTGGGACTCCCGAAGAATATGGACGGCACAGAGGGGCCGCGCGCGGAAGTCACGCGGCAGTTTGGGGATATGCTTGCAGCCGCAAGCGGGCTCCCCGTCATATATCAAGACGAGAGGCTCACCACCGTATCCGCGGAGCGCGTACTGCTGGAGGCGGATATGCGCAGGGAAAAGCGCAAACAGGTCATAGACAAGGTCGCGGCGGCGATAATTTTGCAGGCGTATCTTGACAGGAGGGCATGAATTTTTGCGAAATTTGTGTGCTCGCGCTTTAAATATCGCTATGTGACAAATTTCGGCTTGCAATTTTTTCTAATTGTGGTAAGATATTGCTAGCATACAAGCGCACGGCGCAAAAAAAAGGAGTAAACTATGGCAGATTTTTTTGAAGATGACGTAAACGAGCAAGAAGATGAGGATATAATCACCCTGCACAACTACGAGACGGATAAGGACGAGGAGTTTTATCACCTCGCCACCCTCGACGTGGACGGCAAGTGGTACATCGTCATGCAACCCGTAGAGGCGCTCCCCGACATAGGCGAGGACGAAGTTCTGATCTACGAGATAGTCACGGACAAGGCGGGCGAGTCCACCTTCAAGCCCATAGAGAGCGAGGAAGAGTTGCAGAAGGTGTTTGACGAGTTTATCCATGAGCTCGAAGAGCACGGCTGCGACTGCGACGACTGCTGCGATTGCACCCACGAGGGCTGTCACCACGACGAGTGCGACTGCGACGATCATTGCCATCACGACGACAAAGAGTGACGGATGATCCTTAGGGCACTTCGCCAAAAAAATTTAAACGAGACATAAATCACGACATGATTTTAAGCGCCGCATTTGCGACGCTTTTTTACTCATAAAATCACTATGTGTAATTTCAAGGGGTAAATCAATTGATATGGCTATGCTCGGGAAAAGGGATACTTCGACTAAGCTCAGGATGACAGCACGGACAATGGGATGTTTCGACTTCGCTCGACATGACAGCTCGGACAGGGGGATTTCTCAACTGAGCTCGAAATGACAGCTTTATTTGCGTTGAAACCTGACGGATGATTTTAAATTGCAAAATTTCAGGCGTGGGCGGCACACAATCTCGCGATAATTCATATTGTATACAAAAAATCGGAGGGAGTTATGATAAAAATTATTTGCATCGATCCGCCCAAAGTTGTCAAAGCTGTGCTCAGGCTCATCGTTAAGAAAAAATAGGTAAAATTTTTGTCGTATCTCGTTATGAGCGTGTGAAATACTTTTTAAGAGTGGTTCCGATCGAGACGAGCGATATGATATCCCGCGCCTTTTAAGCCGCGTGTTTTATTACTTTAGTACGGGCATACTTATAACTCGTAGGTCGTGCCAAAGTTCGAACACGTATACGCCCGTACAACTCGCATTTTTAGTGAGAGCAGGGCGCCAGGTTTAAAACGTAGCGCTTTGAGACAATTTGAATATTAAAAGAAAAAGCCCCTCGGACGAGGGGCGAATTTTGCATATGCAATAAATCAGGCACGATCGACTTTTCCCGCGCGCAGGCAACGAGTGCACACATAGACCTCTGTGACGCCGCCCGTAGGAGTGTTGACCTTGACTTTTTGGACGTTGGGAGCCCAACTGCGTCTCGTCTTTCTGTGGCTGTGGCTGACTGCATTGCCGCTCATCCTGCCTTTTCCGCAAACACTACAAACTCTGGACATAACTGTACCTCCTAATTTGACAACGCAACTATAATAGCAAATAAAAAAATCTTTTGCAACTGATTTTAGCAACATTTCACATTTACTTGCAAAAATTTATTATTTATTGTAGTATTATAACATCGATATGGCGATCACAACTTCAAACAAATTCGGAAAGATCTCAATAAGCGAGGACGTCATCCGTACAGTGGCGTCTAAGGCTGCTTTGGAGTGCTATGGCGTGATAGATCTCGTGTCACGCCGTTTCAGCGATAGCTTTAATCTCCTTTTGGGCAAGAGCCGTTTCGGACGCGGCGTTGTCGTACAAGTCGTAGACAACCTCATTTATATAGAGCTATACGCAGTTTTGAAAGTCGGGGTCAATGTCGAAGCCGTAAAAAAATCGCTTTCGGATGCCGTAAAGTTTTCAATCGAGACCTTCACGGGTATGCGCGTAAGGCGCGTCCATGTGAATGTGGTCGGCATTCGCGTATAAAAGGATAATATGAACAAAATAGACGGACTCAAATTCAAAGAGATGCTTGCGGGCGGCGTCAAAGAGCTCGAAATAAATCGAGCTACCATTGACGCGCTCAACGTTTTTCCCGTTCCCGACGGGGATACGGGCACAAACATGTCTCTCACTCTGCAATCCGCTCTGCGCGAGGCAAACGCCAGCCAATCTCTCCTCATTGACGAAATAGCGCTCGCCTTTTCAAAGGGCGCGCTCAAAGGAGCAAGAGGCAACTCGGGAGTCATCTCTTCACAGATATTCAAAGGTTTTTCGGTTGCCCTCGACGGCAAGGCGGAGCTCACTCAAAAGGTCTTTGCAAACTGTTTGAGGAAGGGCGCGGACATTGCGTACAGCGCCGTTACAAAACCAAAGGAAGGCACTATTCTCACAGTCGTGAGAGTTATGGCGGAAGAGGCGGAGATAGCGTGCCGTTTGAGACACCTCGATATGCCCGCCTTCTTGAAGCGCGTTATCGACGCGGGCGAGGCGGTGCTGCAAAAAACTCCCGATATGTTGCCCGTCCTCAAAAAAGCGGGCGTCGTGGACGCGGGCGGGCGAGGGCTCGTGACAGTGTTCGACGGCATGTATCGCACGCTTATGGGTATGGACCTCGTATTGCTCAGCGGCGAGAGCGTCGCGACTGTCCCCGAAAGCGTGCCCCAAAACGAGGATAAGGGACTCGATCCCTTTGAGAACGATTACGAACATATCACTTTCCAATATTGCACGGAATATTTCATCACGCACTTGAAGAACGAGGTCACGGACGCCGCGATAGATAAATATCGCGACTATCTCACTACGATAGGCGATTGCGTGCTCGTTATCGGCGATACCGACCTTGTCAAGACGCATGTGCATACCAACCATCCCGACCGCGCTATAAACGCCGCGCTCAAACTCGGCGAGCTGGACGGAGTCAAGATCGAGAATATGGTGGAACAACACCGCAAGCTCCATCCCGAAGAGAACGAGGTCGGCGAGGACGATAAGAAAAATTACGCTATGATATCCGTGTGCTCGGGCGACGGAATGTCCGCGATATTCGAGGACCTTGGCGTGGACATCATTGTCGAGGGCGGTCAGACGATGAATCCCGCAGTGGACGATATACTTGCCGCCGTAAACCGCGCGGAAGCTAAGCATGTATACGTGCTGCCGAACAACGCGAATATCGTGCTCGCGGCGGAACAAGCTAAGGCGCTTGCGAGAGTGGATGTGCACGTTATCCCCACGTCTACCATGCCCGAGGGGATATCCGCGGTGCTCGCGTTCGACGAGGATGAGTCTCCCGACGTCAACGACGGAAATATGCGCGGCGCTATAAAGAATATCGCAAGCGCGGAGATAACGCACGCGGTACGCTCGGCGAGAATGAACGGCTTTTCAGTCAAGGAAGGGGACATCATCGGCATTTGCGGCAAAAAGATCGTCGCAAAGAGCAATTCGCTCATTTCAACGCTTGAAAATACCGTCAAAAAGCTCGCGCAGGGCAAGGATATGCTCACGCTGTACTACGGCGACCGCGTGACGGAGAGAGAGGCGGACGACGCCGTGTGCAAACTGTCCGAACTTTTCCCGGAGCTTGAGATCGCGTGTTACAGCGGCGGGCAACCGCACTATTACTATATCCTTTCCGCGGAGTGACGAGGTAGATATGCTTACGCTTGGAGAAATCAAGGGCGTAGGAGAGGCGACTCTCAAAAAACTTAAGGAGCTTGACATCGGCAATGTGTTCGAGCTCTTTTCTTTCCTGCCATCAAAATATCTCGACCTGTCCGAACCTACAAGCATAGAATACGCCGCGGCGGGGCAGACGGCGCTGCTCGAGGGGCAAGTCGTCTCGGTGTCAAGCGTATCGCCGCGCGGGAGGCGCGGTTTCAGCGTGAGTTTCAAGGATATGCGCTCGGACAAGCGTATATATTTCAAGGCGACGTTTTTCAATCTGCCGTATCTCCATGACAGCTTTAAAGTCGGAGACTGTTTCAGATTGCTTGCTAAACTCTCAAAGGATATGGGAGAACTTTCCGTTGTCAATCCGCAGACGGAACGCCTCGACAAGCTAAGTAAGCTTTCAAGCGGCGTTTATACGATTTATCCGCTCAAGGGCGTAATGGGGCAGAACGCCTTCAAAAACATAATATACACCGCACTCGACTCCGTAAAAGGGGCAAAGTACGGCGGAGCGATGGGCGCGGTGAATGAAGATATTGCGCGCTGTTTTGAAAAGTTGCACCGTCCCGGCAGTATAGAAGAGGCGCAGGAGGCGCTTTCAAGGCTCGCCTCGATAGACGTCGCAATTGCACTTTCTATATACAAAAAACTGTCAAAATCAACCGTTGGAGCGAGAAAAGTATTCTATAATTCACAAAAAATCAGAATACTTGACTATGAAAACGCACTCCCGTTTACGCTCACGGAAAGTCAGCGGCAGGCAATGGATGATATATTGCGCTCGCTTGAGAGCAAGGAGTGCATGTCGCGAATAATCTCCGGAGACGTTGGGAGCGGCAAGACGGCGGTGGCGTTTTTCGCGATGTACGCGGCGGCGTACGGCGGACATCAGGCGGCGCTCATGGCGCCTACGGAGATACTGGCGATACAGCACGCGCGCGCTTTCGCGCCCGTTGCGGACAAGCTGGGGATCAAGTTTGCGCTTTTGACGTCGTCCACTCCGCAGAGGCTGAGGGAAGATGTGCTTTTCGGCTTGAAGAGCGGGGATATATCCTGCGTTATAGGCACGCAATCCCTCATTGGCGAGGGGGTGAAGTATGCCGATCTCGCGCTGGTCGTAATTGACGAACAGCATAAATTTGGCGTAAACGAGCGCAAAATGCTTGAAAATAAGGGCGCAGTTGACATTTTGTCCATGACTGCAACGCCTATTCCGCGTTCCATGGCGCTGACTTTCTATGAGGATATCGATATCTCGTACATCAAAAAGCGCGCGGAGGCGGAGACGAATATAACCACGCGCATAGTGCAAGAAGTCACGGACGCGCTCAAACCAATAATCGAGGCATGCAAGGCGGGGAAACAGGCGTTTATAGTCTGTCCCGCGATTTCGGACGCGGAAGGATTCGAACTCACCTCTATTGAGAGCTTTATAAAGCAATACGGAGAATATTTTGACGATATAAAGACGTCCGTATTGCACGGAAAGTTGTCAAACGAGGAAAAACAGGAGGCTATGAGGGCGTTTGCGGCGGGCGAGACATCCGTGCTTGTGGCGACTACCGTCGTAGAGGTGGGCATTGACACAAAGGCGAGCGAAATACTCATACTTTGCGCGGACCGTTTCGGCCTTGCTTCACTGCATCAGCTGCGCGGACGTGTGGGAAGGGACGGCGCGCCCGCGAATTGCTATTTGCAAACATCTTCAACGAGCGAAAAGGCGCTTACTCGCTTGAGCGCTATGGAGAGGAGCTGCGACGGGCAATATCTTGCCGAGGTGGACTTCGAGACGCGCGGAGGCGGCGACTTCATTGGGACGAGGCAGAGCGGGATCGAACTCAGTCCTCTGTTTGGGCTCAAGATAAATTCGCGTGCGCTCAAAGATGCGAAGGCGTACAGCGAGGCTACGCTTAAAGATCTGTCGCTCGCGGAGCTGCTTGCGCTCACAAGGCGGGGAGAGAGCAGGGTGCGGGAATTTGTCGATAACATCAAAAAAGTTACTCTAAACAGCTGAATTTGTAATATTTTCCTTTAGATTGCCGAATTTTTTAAGATACGCGGGATTATGTGCGGGTTTCATTGACATTTTCACGCTTTTGGTATAATATAATATCGGTGGCGCAGTATTCTAGTCAGATCTCACCGCTCCGAAGACGGGGGTAAAATATCGTCAAAGGGCATATCGATGAAGTTTCTGGTGATGGCTTCTTTTGCCCAAATTGGGGCTGTTGCTGGAAGTTAAGGTCTTTGGGCGGCTTGCAACGGCATGCAAGACTCGACCCAATCTCCGTGGAGACCCGACTCGGTAGTGGCTTATACCCGACTACTGACCGGGGTGAAACCTGTTTATGCGGTGCAGTCGCGCTGTGTACAGTGTAGCCTGCTTTGAGTGGCGTAGCGGGATCGGGGAACAACGTCAAGCGTATGGCCAATATTGCTTGACGATCGCTCCGAGAAAGTTGCGGTGCAAAAAAAGATAAGGACGGAAGAGGTCTGCCAAGGAAAACTTCTAGACTGTTTTTATAAGCTGTTTGGGGATTATAGTGTGCTCTGAGTGGCGATTCGGTTGCCATTGTGCCGCGCGATGTGATTGGAAACATCTTGGACGGCGACGACAAGTTTTCGCACGGGGAAATCCTACCGAACCTAAGGCGCAAGGTTTACCCGAACAGTTGCCACCAAATAAAGTATATTATGGGTGCTCATTTGAAATCGAACGACGCCGTATCCGACAATAAGGACAACAAGGACAAGGACGCATCGCCTGTGCCCGACTTTTTGAGTACTGAAACCTTTTTGAGTACTGAAACCTCTTCGGACGCGGCTTCGGACGAAAATAAGCCCGTGACAATAGAAAAATTGTCCGCCACACCGAAAAAACAGGCGGCGGGAAAGCAAAAAAACCGCAAAAAATACAATATATGGTGGATAAAAGCCGCGGTCATTTCTCTTGTTCTAGCCGCGTTTTTCAGCTTTTTGAGCGAGCTTACCGCAAGCGCCGAAAACATCGTCATCATAATATTGTTGCTCGCTTTCCTCATCACGGCAAGCATACTTTTTGATGCGATAGGCGTGGCGGTGACTTCCTGCGACTCCACCCCCATAGTCAGTATGTCCTCGCGCAAGATATACGGCGCCAGGACGGCGCTTTGGCTCGTAAAGAACAGCGGCACGGTGTCCAGCGTGTGCAACGACGTTATCGGAGACATATTCGGCATAATCTCGGGCGCGTGTTCGGCGGCGATAGTGCTCAAGATCACTTTGACCTTGGGCGAAACCTGGCAAAGATGGCTGTCTATCGCCATATCTGCAGTGGTGTCCGCGCTCACGATCGGCGGGAAGGCGTTCATGAAAAATATCGCGATATCAAATTCGCGCGAGTTCGTTATGTTCGTTGCGAGATGCCTAGCGATATTCAACAAGGATGAGCGCCGTATCAAAAAGCGCGAGGCGCAAAAGAAAAAACAGCAGCGCGAGTCGGCAAAGCAGAGCAATGACGGCTCGGACGACGATAAATAACCATAAATCGAGACATCGAGACATTAAATCAAGACATTTTAAACGCTCGCGCATGCGATCGCATAAGATCTCAAATATCCGCACTAAAAAGCGGGAACAAGTATTATGATATGAGGCTTGACAAGTATATACAAGAAAAATTCGCGCTTCGCTCGCGCACCTATGCGGAAAATCTCATCCTAACGGGGCGCGTTTTTGTTGGCGGCAGGGAGGTCAATAAACCCTCGTTCGACGTAGACGACGAGCGCGAAGTCAAAATACTCGCCGACGAGGGCTACGCATCGCAGGGCGCGTACAAACTTGAAAAAGGATTGACCGTTTTCGGGATAGACGTAGAGGAGCTGACTTGCGCGGATATAGGATGCTCAAACGGCGGCTTTACAGACGTGCTGCTGAGGCACGGGGCGGCGAGCGTGCTTGCGGTGGACGTAGGGGAGTGCGCGCTGCCGAAAGCTATCCTCGAGGACGTCAGGGTGAAGTTTTTGAAAGCTAACGCCCGCGCTCTCCCGCGCGATCTCGACAAAGTCGATTTCGCGTGCACTGACGTGAGTTTCATATCTCTCAAACTGATCTTAGGGGAATTGTACGCGCTGCTCAAGGACGGCGGGAGCGCCATTGTACTTGTCAAGCCGCAATTCGAGGTAGGAGCGAGCGCCCTCAATAGATCGGGCATCGTGAAGAGCGATGCGTCGAGGCGAGGAGCGGTGGACGGCGTAAAAAAATTTGCCGAAAGCGTGGGCTTCACCGTCGCGGGAGAGGACACGGCGCCCATCCGATATGCCGACAAAAATATTGAATATCTGCTGTACCTCAAAAAGAACGCTTGATACTTTTTGCACAAAAACGCTCTTTTTATTTGTATAAAATTTCGATTTTTGCATAAAAATTTCGCAATTTTGAGGATAGCGACAAAAGTGTATACAAATGTATAAAAAATCGATCGTCAAATTTTAAAAAACGACGATTTCTTGCGTCGCGCGAATACTTTGACGTCGGTTGCAACAATATGAAAAGCAAAGGACAAACACTCGAAGTAGCATATTTGTTTTTAAACGGCTCGTATGATCCTTTTGAATCGAGATCATATAAATTTATCTGATGCGTTGTAGAATATTGCGCTTTATCCTCAATTCATCTTTGTGGCGGAGAATATGCGCTATTCGATGATGGCGCGATAAAAAAAGAACGCACGTCGGTTTTTTGAAATATGATATTTACAATGTGCGAATTTTTGGGGGATAAAACATTAAAAATTTATAATTATTCAGAAAAGTCGGTATAAAAATAAAAATTATTCATTTTTATTAAAAATTTTTTGTACAATCTATTGTATAAAATTTTTTCATAGTGTATAATTGCCGTGGCGTATGAAAAAAGTGGCTGTTATAAAAAAATCCAATGTCGAATCGAACAAGGATCTCGCAAGACTTTGCGAGGGACTTAAAAATACTCCGCTGTTAGATGTGGAGTTCTGCGAGCGGTTTGATGACATAGGCGCGGACGTTGACAGAGTACTCGTGTTCGGCGGGGACGGCACCGTGCTTGCCATTGCCGATCATCTTGCGGCGAACGACATAAACAGCGCTATACTCGGCGTAAACCTCGGCAATCTGGGTTTTTTGACGGCATTTGAAAGCAACGTCTCGTGCGAGGCCCTCATTGCCGCGCTAAACTCAGACGAGACGATCGAGCGCGCTATGCTTGAGGCTTGCGCGCCGCTCAACATCGGCTACGCGATAAACGATGTCGTGGTCAAGGCGGAGGGCAGTCATCCCATCAAATTTATGCTGTACGTAGACGGCAACTTCGTGGATTCCTACCGCGGCGACGGCATGATCGTCAGCACGGCTATAGGCTCTACGGCGTACTCGCTGTCCGCGGGCGGGCCCGTACTTGCGCCGCCATTAGACGCGCTTGTCATAAATCCCATATGCGCGCATTCGCTGCATTCGCGCCCGCTTGTCGTGAATTTGGCGTCGGAGATAGAAATACGGCTTGCGGGGCAGTTCGGCGCGCATGTGTACGTGGACGGCAGCTCTCGACTTGCGCTCGACCCCGCAAACGTGCTGACAGTGCGCACATCAAATAAAAAAGCAAAATTTGTGGATGTCAAGTCAGATTTTTTCAAGAAACTGCTTGAAAAGATGAACAGGTGGGGCACTTCGCAAAATTGATACGCGGGCTTGGCGCGCTTGGGCGGCAAATGTATATGCCACTGAGATCCGTAAATAAGGCGACGGTATAAAACGTCGCTTGATAATAAAGAAAAAATAAACAAAAAAACAAAGATAACAAGGAAGGATTATTATGTCAAGAGTCAACAGACAACTTAAGATCCTCGATATCATCTCAAAACATGATATCGACACTCAGGAAGAGCTTGTCGCTTTCCTCAAAAAAGAGGGTTTCAACGTCACGCAAGCGACTATTTCACGCGACATCAAGGACATGGGCATACTCAAGACCCTCGCCGCAGACGGCAAGCACTATAAGTATGCCGTGCAATCCGCAAAGGAAAACAGCGTTACTGACAAATACCTCAGTATGTTCAAAAACGCGATAGTATCTATCAAGTTCGCGGGGAATCTGCTCGTCGTCAAGACGGAGGAGGCAAGCGCAGGTCCCGCCGCTCAATTCATCGACAACTTGAATTTCGAGGAGATATTGGGCGTAGTCGCGGGCGAAAACACTATATTTGTTGCCATAGATGACCCCTCGCACGGCGAGAGGCTGAGGGAGAGGCTCCTCAATCTGACCGATTCTTCGGGGATATACTGATGCTCTCATTGCTATCTGTCAAAAATATAGCGCTCATTGACAGCCTCGAGCTCGATCTCAAGTCGGGGCTGAACATCTTGAGCGGCGAAACGGGCGCGGGCAAGTCCATAATCATAGACTCGCTGAATTTCGTATTGGGCGAGCGCGCGGACAGGTCTCTAATCCGCTACGGGGCGGATACTGCGAGCGTGGAGGCGGTGTTTGAGGATTACGAAAATCCGCAGATAATGAGCTATCTGGAGGACGTCGGCATAGAGGCGGAGGACGTCCTCATCCTGCGTCGCAAAATGACCGTGGACGGGAAAAACGAGTGCCGTATAAACGGGCGAGTAACTACGCTCGGCACGCTGAAAGGACTTACGGAGTTGCTTGTGGACATACACGGACAGCACGAGCATCAATCCCTGCTCAAAAGCGCAAATCATATCGAATTGCTCGACTCGTTGGGCGGGGCGGATATAACCGCGCAGAAGGAAAAAGTCAAGGCTCTGCACGGCGAATATATTTCTGCAAAAAGAGAACTCGGCGAATACGGCGACAGCGAGGAGAGGGCAAGAAGGCTGGATATTTTGTCCTATCAGATAGATGAGATCGAGCGCGTGAACGTGCAGGAGGGCGAAGAGGACAGCCTTTTGACGCAGCGCAAGCGCATACGCAATATGGAAAAGATACTCTCCGCTCTCGAAAGCGCCAAGGGGCAACTCGAAGGCTACGGCGGGGGAGGAGTCGCGGCGGTGCTCAAGAGTACGGAGTCGGCGCTGCGACCCATATCCGCATATGACGACGATATCGACGACATAATAGACAGGCTGGACAGCGCGAAAGAGGAGCTGCAAGACATCGCGGATACCCTCGCTCAAATGCTTGAAAAGTTGGATTTCGACAACAGATCCGCAGATAAACTCGAGGAGAGGCTGAACGAAGTGCGCAACACCGTGCGCAAGTACGGCGGGAGCTATGAAGCGTTGAGAAGCTTTTACGCGTCCGCAAAAGAGGAGAAGGAAAAGCTGGAAAATGCAGACGGTTACGTCGAAAAATTGAATAAAAAGATAGAAAAGACGGGCGCGGGGCTTGTGGGAGAGGCTAAAAAGCTGACGAAACTGCGCCTCGCCACCGCCGAAAAGCTGGAGAAGGACATAGGAAAAGAACTTGACGACCTCGGCATGGGCGGAAGTACGTTCAAGGTGGACATAAGAAGCGGCGAAACCGCGGACGAGATTTCCTCAAACGGCGGCGACAGCGTGGAATTTTTGATATCGCCAAACGTGGGCGAGCCCCTCAAACCGCTGGCAAAGATAATCTCGGGAGGCGAGATGTCGAGGTTTATGCTCGCGCTCAAAAACATACTCGCGGGCGTGGACGGCATAGGCACAATGGTCTTTGACGAGATAGACACGGGCATTTCGGGCAGGATATCCGCGGTCGTATCGGAAAAGTTGTGCAATATCTCGCGCGCAAGGCAGGTCATCGCGGTCACTCATATGCCGTCGCTCGCGGCTATGGCGGACAACCATTTTCTGATATCTAAACGCGCAGAAAACGGAAAGACGCTCACGCATGTCACGTTACTCGAGGACGATACGGAGGAGGTCGCAAGGCTTATCGGCGGCAACGATTACAGCGAATTCGCAATACCTCACGCAAAAGAGATGAAGGCGTGGGCGGAGAGATATAAAAACGGCCTAGCGACAGTTTAATGCGCAATATTTGAGCGATCTAAACTTTTGATGATTGTTTTTGTGAAAATAAACTGCGCCTGACAAGCGTAGCAAAAATAGGGGGAATTTATGAAAAAATCTTTGAAGATCACATTGATAGTGATCGCAAGCGTCGTCATTGCGATAATGCTCGCGCTCAGCATATTCTATGCATATCTGCTATACTTCAACGCGCATCCGAAGTCTACATACGACGTGTCAACAAAGCAGGACGACGGGTACATCACGGTGATGAATTTCAATGTGCGCTGTCTTACGCCCGAAGATCTTGGCGAAAAGACGTGGTTCAAGCGAGCCGATAGGATAATAAAACAGATATCCGACGTTCAGCCCGACATCATCTGTTTTCAAGAAGTCACGCCAAATCATGAAAATTACTTCAAAAACGCCCTGAAAGGGTATCAAAAAGTCATAAAATACAGGCAGGGCGGGCCTTTCGGAGAGGCGACGCCAATATATTTCAATGAAAGCAAGTTCGAGTTGCTGGATCAAGACAACTTTTGGCTGAGCGAAACGCCCGAAAAGAAGTCAAAAGGGTGGGGCGCGGCAAACTACCGCATCTGCTCGCTTGCCAAACTCAAGGAGAAAGCGACGGACAAAGTATTCGCCGTTTTCAACACGCACCTCGACCATAAGAGCGAGGAAGCGCGCATAAACGGCATACAGCTCGTGCTTGACAAGATAAAAGAATATGGCGACATGCCCTCGATGTTGCTCGGCGATATGAACTCCTTTCCGGACAGCGAGACATACAAGAAGGCTACGGCAAGCTTTGACGACAGTCGCGTCGTCGCCGAACATAGCGAGGAAAATCGCAGCACATGGCAAAAGTACGGCAAAGTCGAAGAACATCAAGCCATAGATTATTGCTTTGTATCTCCAAACGAATTCAACGTCTACTCATACCACGTGCTTGCCGAACAGGTGGACGGCGGATTTGCAAGCGACCACTATGCGCTCATCATCAAGATGAAGTTGAAGTAAGTCGAAATTTCCGATATCAAAACTAGTATAGTAAAAATCCGCCCGTTCAGAAGGCGGATTTTTACTGTTATTTCCGAATTTAAATATTGTCGAAACGTTGCAAAATTTCGCCCTTAGAGTTTATGAACGACGCCGAGATACCGTCGTCGTTTATTATCAGATACGTGCCCGTGAACTGATCCGCAAATATAGTCTCGTCGACCTCAAGCGTATTGCTACGTTTTCCGCCTAATATGTATGGATGATCCGCGGCATTTTCATAATTGCCGACCTCATAAAATTCCGTCCTGTGTTTATGCCCGCTGAGCAGGAGGTCAATTCCCAAATGTTCCGCAGCATCCGTCATCATGCGGGCATACTTTGTATACGGTTTTTCGTAAGTGATGGGATAGGGCATGTGGCACAACGCTATGGCGTGTTTTATGCCGTCGAGTTGGTTTTGAGCCCCGCCATTCAATGTCTTTATCCACTCTATCTCGCGCAAGCGATAGTCGTCAAAATTTGCCGTTGAACGGATAGATACGTTTGAGTCGCTCATGTCGTTCGCGAGGTCGAATATGTAAAACAGAACGCTGTCAAATCGCACTGTATAGTAGAATTTTCCATCATATGAGCCTATATAATTCGGCAGTGATGTCAGTTTTGATCCTATCGCCTCGTGATTGCCGCGCGTAATGATTATGGGCAGGGAGCTGTCCGAGATGTTGCCGAGCAATTTGTAGACAAGCGTCACTTGAAACTCATCGGACACGTCGTTGAAGAGGTCTCCGTTTGCGACGATGATGTCAAGGTCTTTGAGATGGCTTACGGTGCGTTCAACGCCGCTCCTTATGAGATGATTGTCGCTGAAATTGAATATCCTCAGCCCGTCGCTTTCATCTGCGGGGCGGAAATCATAGCTTTTTTTTACGCTGCCGACGGAAGAGGCGAAATACGCTCTGTTGCGTATGACGGACGTACACTCGACGGTGTAGCTCTTCTCCTCGTCGAGAAGGGCGCGCGGCACGTTTATTTTGTGTATAGTGGATACGTTTTTGCTGCCGCCGATGCTGTCATAAAATATGCTGTCGCCGACCTTTACGCTGCCGACAGTATTTTTCGAGGTGCTGAATGCGATTTGATATTCGTCCTCTACGGCAAAAACGACTGCGCCCGAATTGAAATATAGCGGCTTGAGATCGAAAATCTCAAATGCGGTCACAAAAATGAATATTACCGACAGCGTCACGGCTAAGATGACGCGTATCGTTTTGCCGCGCTTGAATTTTTGAAAGAAAATTATAAGCAATATCACCGCCGCAAAGGAAAAGACCGCAAAATAAGGGATGGTTTCATATACGACATAGAAAAGTTTGTTCATCGCATACGCGAGCAAAAAGAAAAATGCGACAAAGTACGATATTCATCCGACGATCGCCGCCATATTCAACTTCGTGTTTTTGACAAACACAATGTCCGCTGTGTACAAAAGAAAGGGCACGCACGCAAATATTGCCAGAAAGACAAACAGCACAGCAGACGACTCGAAGATTATTTTAAAGTGAAACTGCCATGTGGCAAAAAACACAAGCATGGGTATGAGCGTGACGATAAGACCGCAAACAAAATTTTTTTTGTGTGATTTTATATAGTCTTTTGTCGAAATTTTGCTCATATTGTCCCAAAATGTTTTTTTTGACAATTATATTCCCATTATAATGGGAAGTCAAGATTGTTTTCCATTTTTATGGGAAAATAAATATTATGAACAAAGTATTTCCCGAAAGATTAAAGTCTTTAAGGACTGAAAAGGGATTAGGGCAGGTGCAACTCGCGAAGGAGCTAGGAGTCGGAAAAGCCATAATCAGTCTTTGGGAGCTTGGCAGGTGCGAACCGACGCTTTCCAATCTTGTCGCGATCGCGTTGTTTTTTGATGTTTCTATTGATTATCTTGCCGGGCTTGAAAATGACTGATCGTTTTTTAGGGCAAAACACATCGTCGATCGGCGATTTTTTAAACAAATTTTTCAATAGCATCGCGTTTTAGGTGTACGGCGTATTTTGATCCATAATCCGATACGGCGGCTAATACGGATTTATATTGCATCATAGGCTGTTGAAATGGCGTCTTGAATTGCAACTTTGTTATTTATTATAAAAATTTATAAAAAGATACAAAATTTGTTTGCAAAATTTGCGCGTATCATATATAATCATCAAGACCAAACACCGCGGCAGAGCAAGGGCTGTTCCCATTTGGGTATCCCGAGCGACGAAGCTGTGGGAGGTAAAAACAAATCTATGGAGGCTACCAAAATGGCAGTAACAACAATGAAAGCCTTGCTCGAAGCAGGCGTACACTTCGGTCACCAGACAAAGCGCTGGAACCCCAAAATGGCAAAGTACATCTATGCCACACGCAACGACATCCACATCATCGACCTTCAAATCTCCGTCGATCACGTTGAAGCCGCTTATGAGTTTGTGAAGAGCGTCGCGGCAGAGGGCAAATCCGTCCTCTTCGTGGGCACAAAGAAACAGGCTCAGGAAGCTATCAAGCAACAAGCGGAGCGCTGCGATATGTTCTATATCAACCAAAGATGGTTGGGCGGCACCCTCACCAATTTCGAGACTATCCGCACAAGAATAGACCGCCTCAACAAAATCAACCAAATGGAGATCATCGGCGAGTTTGAACTTCTTCCCAAGAAGGAAGTCGCAGGTCTCAAGAAGGAGCGCGACGACCTCGAGAGAAACCTTGGCGGTATCAAGAATATGCGCACTCTCCCGGGCTGCCTGTTTGTAGTTGACCTCAAGAAGGAAGAGAACGCTGTCAAAGAAGCAAGAAAACTTAATATTCCCATCGTTGCAGTCGTCGATACCAACTGCGATCCCGACCTCGTTGACTACGTTATCCCCGGCAACGACGACGCTATCCGCGCCATACAGCTGTTTGCGTCGCTCATGGCGGACGCCGTTATTGAGGCAAGACAGGGCGAAAGCCTGCATCCCGCAACTCCAGACGAGGCGGCTGACGCAAACGCAGAGGACGCCGTAGAGGCTCCCAAGGCAGAGGATATCCTCGAAGAGTCCGTAAAGCTCTCTCCCGAAGAGGCGCTTGAAAAGGCTCTTGCAGAGAAGGAGGAAGAGGAGGCATAAGCCGCCTTTCCGTCGCGAAAATACGAATTTAGGAGAATATATATGGCATTCACAAGCAAAGATGTTATGGAACTTCGTCAGCGCACGGGCGTTGGCATGATGGATTGCAAGAAGGCGCTTGTCGCAACGGACGGCGACATGGAAAAAGCTATCGACTTCCTGCGCGAAAAGGGCATGGCGACCGCCGCTAAGAAAGAGGGCAGGATCGCCGCAGAAGGCATCGTCTACGCCGCAAACAAGGGCGGAAAGTATGTCCTGCTCGAGGTCAACTGCGAGTCCGACTTCGTGGCGGGTGGTCCCGTCTTCAAAGAGTATGTGGACAAAGTAGCGCAGTACATTCTGGACAACCCCGCACCCATCGAGGACGTCATCGCCGCAATGCAACCCGTCACAAACGAGTACGTCATGAAGATGGGAGAAAAACTCTCCATCCGCCGCTACGCTCTCTATGAGGAGAACGGCTCCAAAGTGGACACATACATCCACATGGGCGGCAAGATCGGCGTGCTTGTCGAGGCAAGCGAAGGCACCGCTCCCGAGGTCATTCACGACGTCGCGTTGCAAATAGCGGCGGCAAACGCTCAATATGTGGCAAAGGAAGAGGTCCCCACAGGCGAGCTCGAGCACGAGAAAGAAGTCTTGAAGGCGCAAGCCCTCAACGAGCCCAATCCCAAGCCGCTTGCCATCATCGAGAAGATGGTCGAGGGCAGAGTGCAGAAGTACTATAAAGAGGTCTGCCTCAACGAGCAAGTCTTTGTCAAGAACAATGAACTCACGATCGGTCAATACCTCAAGCAGAACGGCGGCGCAAAGATATTGCGTTTCACCCGCTACGCTATGGGCGAGGGTCTGCAAAAGAGACAGGACGACTTCGTTGGCGAAGTAATGTCGCAAGCAGGCTTGAAGTAAGCGATAAAAAAGGAATGCAAGTCATTCCTTTTTTTTAAAAGCGAGGCAAAACATAAAAAAACGCTACGCTTTTAGCGTAGATAGTTGACAGGCGGAAATTTCTCCGCAGGGAGGCAAATATGGAAGAAGTCAAATCATATCCCGTATACGAACTCGATCCGCGCGTCAAATATAAGCGCGTCATAGTGAAACTGTCGGGAGAGGCTCTTGCGGGCGAGGGCGGCATGGGCATAGACAGCAACAAGCTGGACTTTGTGTGCGCGCAGATCGCCGATATACAAAAGCTCGGCGTAGAGGTCGGCATAGTCATCGGCGGGGGCAACTTCTGGCGAGGCAGACAGGCGGACGAAAAGATGAACCGCTCCGCCGCAGACCATATGGGAATGCTCGCCACCGTCATGAATGCGCTCGCGATACAGGACAGGCTGGAGCAACACGACATACCCGTCAGAGTGCAGACTGCGCTGACAATTACAAAAGTCGCCGAACCGTACATTCTGCGCAAGGCTATACGCCACTTCGAAAAGGGAAGGATTGTCATATTCGCTTGCGGAACGGGCAATCCATATTTCTCGACGGATACGGGCGCGGCGCTCAGAGCATGCGAGATAAATGCGGACGCGTTGCTGCTTGCAAAGAACGTTGACGGAGTCTATGACAGCGACCCGAAACTTAATAAGGACGCAAAAAAATTCGACAAACTCAGCTATATGCAGGTCATATCCCTCGGATTAAAGGCTATGGACACCACCGCGATAACGATGTGCATGGACAACAATATCCCCATAATCGCCTTCAGCCTCATGGAAAAGGACAGCATCAAACACGCCGTGTTCGGGGACAAGATCGGCACCTACATCGGCAAGTCCGAAAACTGAATCATCTCAAACAACGGCATCTCATAGTTCACAAGTCGCACGATGAGGACCCGATTGAAGAGCTAGGGGGATATTTAAACGACGCAACGAAAAAAGGAGGAACCCGATATGTACACGACGCCCAACTATATGTTTTGTTTCAACATTTTGAAACAAGTTTTCTATAAACAGTTCATTAAATTCGACGAGCTTTACGGCAATGAGGAAGCCACCAAAAATTTTATTATAAAAGTACTTTATTTGATGGTAAAGAACTATCGCACGCCTTGTCCTCCGCAGTACCTCTCTCTTCCCGTCGGCTTTGAAGAAAAAGGAGATCACAAAGCTATCGTCATCTCTCTACCCGACGCAAAAAGCGAGTGCGATTGCAACTACGTCGCATTGAGAAAGAGCAAAGACGGCAAACTGCTGTTCATTGCCAGCGAGTTGTACGGGTTTAGCTACACATTCAAACTCTGCGTGTTTAGCGAGCAAGCACACTACAGCCTTTCAAAAGTGATCACATCGTATCAGGACTTCGTTGACGCCGCGCTTGGTTTGGGAGACAACTACGAATGAAAAGGAGCTTTTCCGCTTGTTTAATTGCAGTGCCGTATCCTAGGCGACAAACTGTTATCGTTTAGGACAGAATTGCGGCGCTCCAACAAATTTTAAGGGATCAAAAGCGGTTTGACAGTCTGTTCGTCAAATCGCTTTTTTATGTTTCTTGCGGACGCGTAAATTGTCTGATATTTACAAATACGCCCGATTAGATACCTAAAAATTTAAATTGTATCTATGAGACGTTCACATAAGACCGCATTTATTAATTTATCTTCAAATTTGTGCGCGAATAATTATATCTTGATTTATGTAAAATACTTTGATATAATATCATAAGAATTTTATCGGAGGCAAATTATGGCATACAACATCGAAGAAGTAGATCTCGTCTTTGAAGAGCTCGATGAGCAATTTGCAAAGACTATGGACAACTATAAGGTGCAACTGCGCTCGCTGCGCGCGGGCAGGGCAAATCCGCACATCTTGGATAAGGTGCTCGTGGACTATTACGGCACGCCCACTCCCATAAATCAGATGGCGAACATCACGGTGCCCGAGGCAAGACTGCTTGTCATCGCGCCCTGGGATAAGGGACAGCTCAAACCAATTGAGAGGGCTATACTTGCCGCAAACGTAGGCATAACCCCGAACAATGACGGCATCGTCATCCGTCTCGTTTTTCCGGAGCTCAACGAGGAGCGCCGTCGCGCGCTCGTAAAAGAGGCGAAAGGCTATTATGAGGAGACGAAAATAGTCATGCGCAACGCTCGCCGCGACGCCGTTGAGGAGCTCAAAAAGCTTGAAAAGGAGTCTACGATCACCGAGGACGACCTCAAAAACTTCCTCGCTGACGTCGATAAAGCGCTCAACAAGCAGTTTGAGGAAGTGGACAAAGTGTTCAAGGATAAGGAGCAGGAGATCCTTGCTATCTGATGAAACTAAACCACGTCGCATTCATAATGGACGGAAACGGCAGGTGGGCTACGGCTCACGGTATGCCGAGGGCGGAGGGCTACAAGCACGGGCTTGAAGCCCTTATGCGCGTTGTAAAGAGGCTGGACGCAAGAGGCGTGGACACTGTAAGCGTGTATGCTTTCTCCACCGAAAACAACGCCCGTCCCGAGGATGAAAAAGACGCTATTTTCGAGCAGGTCAAAAAATTCAATCGCACATACTTCGGCAACCTCAGGGTGATATATATGGGCGATATAGACGCGCTTGATGAGGACGTCATCGACAGCATAGAGGACATTGAGCGCCGCACTCAAAAAAATAACGGCGCCGTGCTGAATATCGCGCTGAACTACGGCGCGCAGGCGGATATCGTCCACGCCGCTAAAATTGCGTACGACAAGGGCGCCTTTGACGAGGCAACGTTCGAGGGCGCGCTTTCCACGGCGGGCCTTCCAAAGCTCGATATGATAGTGCGTACGGGCGGAGAGCTACGCCTAAGCAACTTCATGCTGTACGAAGCCGCGTATGCGGAACTTATGTTTGTGGACAAACTTTGGCCCGATATGACAGAGGAGGACGCCGACGCAGTCATCGCAGAATTCGAGCGTCGCGTGCGGAAATTCGGGAAGTAGTATATGAAAAGAACACTTACATCCGTCATTTTGATACTTGTGCTTGCCGCATTCATGGCTCTCGGCTATTTTGTCAGTCCGATATTCATCGATATGCTCATTTTGATATTCTTTGCGGGCGCGCTGTACGAAATGTTCATGTGCTTGAAGGACGGCGGATATCACATGTTTAAGGCGCCTCCCATCTTTATGCTCATCACCGTCTATCCCGTGTTTTATCTCATGCAATATTTTATCGGGGGCGGCGATAATAAGGTGAGCGCCGGCATACAGGGCATCTTGATAGTGTTGCTTGCGGCGGCGCTCATGTGCCTTAGCTCCTTCACATTCAAACCCGCGGCAAAAGAGCGGAGAAGGAAGATAGCAAAAACATCAAAGTTCAGCCCCGAAGTCAGCGACGAGGCGCAGGATGAAGCGGCTTTGAACACCGCAAACGACACGGCGATCGAATCCGTATCCGAGGCTAAGTCCGCACAAGATGCGTCATCTGATGGCGACGGCGCGGAAGAGAGTTACAAAGCGTGCAATCTGAACGATCTGTTTGCAAACATCTTTTTGATCGTCTATCCCACGCTGTTTTTGAGCGCGGCGTTTGTGATAAGCTATAAATACAGCGCGTTTTTCGCGGTGCTGTTTGCGATCGCGGTGCCCATAATCGGCAGCGACCTCTTTGCGTATCTATTCGGCAAAATGATAGGCGGCAAAAAGCTGTGTCCGTCAATAAGTCCCAAAAAGACGGTCGCGGGCGCATGCGGAGGCATTTTTGGTGGCGTTTTGGTGGCGCTTATATTGTGGGTAGTCTTTGAATATGTGGGCGGAGAAGTAGCGCCCGAATTCATTGCGAAGTGCGGCTACCGGACGTTTTTCGCGCACGAAAGCGGCGGGCTTTTTAAGAGCGCGCTCGTATATATCGCTTTGGGCGCGCTGTGCGCCGTTATATCCGAACTCGGCGATCTCGCCGCCTCGAGGATAAAACGCGCACTCGGGATAAAGGACTTCGGCAAGATATTCCCGGGGCACGGCGGTTTCCTCGACAGGATAGACAGCGTGATGTACAGCCTGGTCATATTGCTCATTGCCTTCAGCTGTATATACGGATATTGAGATAAGATCTCAAAGCGGCAAGTATAAAAAAATAAATATACGGCAGCAGAAAACGCCGAATGGAGAATAAATCAAGCAACTTTACAGAATATGAAAATCTCCGCTGCGCGTTGGGACAAACTAAAAAGCGCTGAAAAGTCATAAGGCGCCGCAACATAACGAAAACTAAGTGAAGATCGTTGCGGAAATCATAGAAGGAAAATGAAAACAGTCACGATTTTGGGCAGTACAGGCTCCGTAGGCACGCAGGTGCTGAAGGTCATCGACCGACATCCCGATACATACAAGGTTGTCGGGCTTTCGGCGTACAAAAATGCCGACCTTTTGAGGAAGCAATTGGACAAGTACGCGCCCGATTTTTATTACTATCCCGATGGCGCGGTCGAGGTGCAAAGCTCGATATTCGACCTGTTTGAGGATAAAAACTATACAAAATGCCTATCATCTCTTGAGGAGCTCGCCTCTCAACCGTCGGACATAGTGGTGCTTGCAGTGAGCGGCATTGCGGGACTGTGGGCGGCATGCGCGGCGCTGAAGCGGGGCGCGACTCTCGCCATCGCAAACAAGGAGACCATTGTCGCGGCGGGACGGCATTTAAAGGCGCTTGAAAAGAAGTACGGCGGCAAGATATTGCCTCTCGATACTGAACATTCCGCAATTTTCGAGTGCCTGAGGGGCGAGGATAAGGCGTATATCAAAAAGCTTATACTGACCGCAAGCGGCGGGGCATTCAGAGATATGCCGCTTGACAAGCTGTCCAAAGTCACGCCGGAGCAAGCTCTCGAGCATCCCGTGTGGAGCATGGGCAAAAAAATTACCGTGGACAGCGCGACGCTGTTCAATAAGGGGCTCGAAGTGATAGAGGCGATGCGGCTTTTCGACGTGGGCGCGGACAACGTAGACGTGCTTATGCACAGGGAGAGTCTCATACATTCGCTCGTTGAGCTTTCGGACGGCTCGCAAAAGGCGCTTATTTCCGTGCCGGATATGGCTCTTGCGATAGAGAGCGCGCTTTGTTATCCCGCGCACGGCGTGGACAGCGTAAGTCCGCTCTCGCTTGCGGATATCGGAGAGCTGCACTTCGGCAGACCCGATCTCGAGCGTTATCCATGTCTGGAGCTCGCTATCGAGGCGGCAAAGGCGGGCGAGGAGGCATGTATAGCGCTCTCCGCGGCGGACGAGGTGCTTGTCGAGGAATTTTTGAAAGGGAAGATCAAGTTTACGGACATAGCGAACGCGCTACGCAAGGTGCTCGTAAAATTCTCGTCACAAAAGCTTGTCGAACTCGACGAGGTTTTGTGCATAGACGAGAGGAGCAGAAAATACACTTATTCTATAATAGGAGCAAAATAAGTGACGGTTTTACTTGCGGTGACTGCCGCCGAAGTTTTCAAATATATCGGATACGTCATTGTAGCGCTGCTTGCGCTTATGGTGATGATCGTCGTGCATGAGCTCGGCCACTATACGGCGGGCAAGTTGCTCGGATTTAAAATAGACGAATTTTCGATAGGTTTCGGACCCAAAATTTTCAAACATACCAACAAAAAGACGGGGGAGCTATTCTCAATACGACCCTTTCCCATAGGCGGATTTTGCGCGTTCCACGGCGAGGACGAGGAAGGCGCGCTACTCGACGAAAACGGCAATAAAGTGCTTGACGCAGACGGAAAACCTGTGAAGGATCCCGACGCATTCTGCAATAAACCCGCATGGAAGAGGCTCATAGTGCTGTTTGCGGGCGCGTTTATGAACTTCATTTCAGCAATATTCATCATCACGATATTTTTTGCCGCATACGGGCAGATATTGCCAACTGTAATAGGCACGCATTACAGCGGCATTGAGGTCACGCCGGAGAGTTATCTGTACGAGGGCGACGTAATACTCGCTATAGACGGAAAACAGGTCAATATAATGCTGCAGGAGGACCTCGATAGGGCGTTTTCAAAGACGGGAGACAGCACGAAATTTAAGATCATGAGGGACGGAAAACGTATGACCGTCGTCATGAACAAACGTTGGTATTCGCCGTTTGAGGAAGGAGACTTTATCTACGCGATAAACGGAGAGGAGCTTGCGTCGCCGATACCGTATACGCGACTTGATACGCTGGAGGCGGCTGACACTGATGAAACTATAACGCTCACTATGGTGAGATTTGGCGAGGACGGCGAAATATCTGAGCAGAGCACAGTCATAGTGCAAAGAGGCGGGAATCAAGCGGATCCCGAAGGATATTACAGCTACGGCTATGGCATAACGAGAAGCATAACGCGCGCAAAACTGCCGTTTTTCACCGCGCTGGGAAGGTCGTTCGGG
>CANRBM010000017.1 GCA_947628855.1 uncultured Clostridia bacterium
CGAGCCTGTTGCCAAAGACAAGAAAAAACCCACTGTTTAGTGGGTTTTTAAGACTTTGGTGGAGGCAACAGGACTCGCATAACAGCGGAGCGAGCAAGTTTACTTGCGGGAGCGCAGCGTGCAGTGTGACCTGCTCAAAACCGCTCAGTGCCCGCGGCTTTTCTGCGCAAAGCACGAAAAGGGCACACCGCAATTTTTTCGCTGCTCCGCGCGCAAAAAACTTAACGCATCACATACTTCGTATGCAAGAAGTAGCAAGAAGATGTCCTAAGATACTCGTATAGTTCGCTATTTTTTGCGCTTTGGGATGCGCCTGCGGCGCTTTTGTTAGCAACGGCTTTAGGAGCGAGCCGTTGGGTGGCAAAGCCACCTTCGAGTCCTGCTGACGTAAACAAAAAAACCTAATTCGGGTTTGAATTAGGTTTTGATTGGTGGAGGCAACAGGACTCGCATAACAGCGGAGCGAGCAAGTTTACTTGCGGGAGCGCAGCGTGCAGTGTGACCGTAGGGCACAGCATTGCAGGGCAATGACCGCATTTTTCAAAAAAATGCGGAGTTCGAGCCTGTTGCCAAAGACAAGAAAAAACCCACTGTTTAGTGGGTTTTTAAGACTTTGGTGGAGGCAACAGGACTCGAACCTGTGACCTCACGGATGTGAACCGTGTGCTCTAACCAACTGAGCCATGCCTCCGTATGCGCCACCGATAGGGTGGCGATGATTTTATGACTTGTACATTCTCTTGCGAGCGGCTTCCGCCTTCTTTTTACGCTTGACGCTGGGCTTCTCGTAAGCCTCTTTTTTGCGGAGGTCGCCGATGATACCGTCGCGGGCGCATTTTCTCTTGAAACGGCGGATAGCGTTTTCCAAGCTCTCGTTTTCGCCTACTCTGACTGTTGACATCTTTTTCACCTCCTTATACGCGAAATATGTTACTTATTTATTATACATAATTTTTGCCAAGTGTCAACACAATTGTGCCGCAAAATTTGTTTGAAGAGCAAATTTTTTGCATATATGCTCGGGCGAGTGCTCCTAAAATTTTGAGAGAGGGGAAGTCGGGCGCAACGAGAACGAGTCGGCGACTGATTTTGACGGCGGTGGCGGAGCTGTCCTCAACCAAAATTTTCCGTATAGGCGCAAAAAAAACGGCACGACCGATGTCGCGCCGCCGATGACCGATCTTTGTCAGATCTCGACTTCTGTCGTATCACTTATAATTTCGGGATAAGCGCCTTTCAATTGACCTTGTTTCCATGCTGCCGACATCAAGGAATATTTTTCGACTCTGTCGTCATACGGATTCGACGCTACTTCGACCTCGCTGCCGCCATCCGAAACATAATAGCCCCAATCGCCGTCTTTGAAATCAACGCGAATAACATATTTTGCCATAAATTTTACCTCCTTTTGTACTTTACTTGATCATACCATATCCTCACATAAGTGTCAATATACTAAAACCGCGGCAAGCGGCAAAACATCATCGCAGATATTGCCGAATATTGACTTTGGCGCGCGATTTTGATACAATATCATATCATGCGGCAAACGGCGCCGAGAACGGTTTTAAGTCGTGCAAACTGACGCTCTAATGCTGTATCGAATTAAAGCAGAGCACGCGCAAAACGCAAATATCGCCGCAAAAACGCGCACGGGAGGCAACCATAATGGACGAGGTAAAACTCGGCAAATTGTATGACGTCATGTTGTTCGCGCCGACGGTCATGAGCGCGATATCCGGGGCAAAAGCCACTCTCAAAGGCGGATACCTCGAGGGGCTTTGGGACAGCACGGAAAACGACGTCTATTTCTTTGCCAATATGCAAAAGCGCATGCTTGTGGGCGAGGACGCTCAGCCGGACGTAGGGCGGGCATTGGTCACGGCGGAATATTGCACCTATATACCATATGCGGAGCGCGCAGCTGAGCAGCTAGAGGAAAAAGCGCGGGAGCTGGGCTTTGAAAGCTTGGCGGCGCTCAGATACAGGCGTTTCGTCCAGCTTTTGGACAGGTATATCGTCGATGTGGATGAGGAGACTTTGGATGCGGTCAAGGCGTATTTTGAAGATCGTGACTTCGAGGTAGTGCACGCGGGCGATCTACGCGAGGTCGCGTGCGCGTTTTGCAGGCTGAAACATCGCTTTGAGGAGTTCTACGACACGCCCGAGTGGGACGAGGACGCGATTTCGGACTTGATGTGCTCATTCGGCGACGGCGAGCACTTTGACGAGGACGGACGCGCAAGTATGGAAGATATACTCTCTTTGGCGCCGAGACCTGTCGCGCCGAGCGAGGAAGAGCTGCATTTCGCGTTTGCCGTGCTGACGAAGTGGGCGGACAGGATCCGCAATGCGCAATAATGCAAAGCGAGCGTAAGCGGCGCATTTTGCGCGTTTAAATGCTCGAAATCGCAAATTTTTCAAACTGTCACATTTTGAATGCCGCGCTATCCCTTGTCCGCGTTTTAAGAGGGATCCTGCGGCGGCGCAGGGCAAAATATATTTCAAAACGGAAAAAGTGCGAAAGTTGTTTGACATTGTCAAATAAAAAATGTATTATAGATAAAATTTATATTATATCGGAGGCCGCTATGGCAAAGTATTTTGACGAGCCGTCAAGGACATTCAGCGAATATCTGCTCATCCCCGGGTACACGGACGAGAATTGTATCCCCGCAAACGTCACCCTTAAAACTCCGCTCACAAAGTTCAAAAAGGGCGAGACGCCCGCGATAACCCTCAACATCCCCATGGTGAGCGCTATCATGCAATCCGTCTCGAACGACACGCTTGCCATCGCGCTTGCCAAAGAGGGCGGAATAAGCTTTATTTACGGCTCGCAGAGCATAGAGAGCGAGGCGGAGATGGTGCGCAAAGTCAAGAGCTACAAGGCGGGCTTTGTCGTATCGGACAGCAATCTGACGCCCGACAGCACTCTTGAGGACGTGCTCGAGCTCGTCGAGAAGAAGGGGCACAACACTATCGCGGTCACTTCGGACGGCACTCCCAACGGCGTACTCATGGGCATTGTGACAAGCCGCGACTACAGGGTAAGCCGCATGAGCACCTCCTTGAAAGTTCGCGAGTTTATGACTCCGAGGGAGAAACTCATCACAGCGCCCGAGAGCACTACGCTTGCGGAGGCGAACGACATCATTTGGGAGCACAAACTCAATACGCTGCCCATCGTGGACGGGGAAGGGCGTCTCAAATATCTCATCTTCCGCAAGGACTATGACGCGCACAAGGCGCACCCAAACGAGCTACTTGACGAGCACAAGCGTTATATGGTGGGCGCGGGCATAAACACGCTGGATTTCGAGCAGCGCGTCCCTGCGCTTGTAGAGGCGGGCGCGGACGTGCTTTGCATAGATTCGAGCGAGGGCTACACGGTGTGGCAAAAACGCACTTTGGAGTTTATCCGCGCAAAATATGGCGATAAGGTCAAAGTAGGCGCGGGAAATGTCGTGGACAAGGATGGTTTCGACTTCCTTGCCGAGTGTGGCGCGGACTTCATCAAAGTCGGCATAGGCGGCGGCTCCATCTGCATCACTCGCGAGACAAAGGGCATAGGCAGAGGGCAGGCTACGGCGGTCATCGAGGTCGCTAAGGCGAGAGACGAGTATTTCAAAAAGACGGGCGTATATATCCCCATCTGCTCGGACGGCGGCATAGTGCACGACTATCACATGACCCTCGCGCTCGCTATGGGCGCGGACTTCCTCATGCTTGGCAGGTATTTCGCCCGTTTCGACGAGAGCCCGACCGAAAAGCTGAATATCAACGGCAACTACGTCAAGGAGTATTGGGGCGAGGGCAGCAACCGCGCGCGCAATTGGCAGCGCTACGATCTGGGCGGTAAGCGTCGCCTCGGTTTCGAGGAAGGCGTGGACAGCTACGTGCCGTACGCGGGCGCGCTGAAGGACAATGTGGAGAAGAGCCTCTACAAAGTCAAGTCTACGATGTGCAATTGCGGCGCCACCACAATAGAGCAGTTGCATAATTGCGCAAAGATGACGCTTGTCTCCGCAACGAGTATAGTCGAGGGCGGCGCGCACGACGTCATCCAAAAGAACACCCACAATATGCCGATTTGATTTTGACGGCGAAAATTGCATAATGGGGTAGGAAAAATATAATATTCAAACCCAAAACAAAAATTAAAACATAAATGCACGCTATAAAAGCAGGAGGTTTTAAGCCTCCTGCTTTTATAGCGTTTTAGTTGCTCCGCCGCGACTTATTCAGCCTCGTCGATGACGGGGTAAAGACCATAAGAATATTCGCCAATGCCCAAACTTCCGTACCCAAATGACGGCCATATAGAAATGTAATAAACAGTGCCGTCGGCTGTCTTGACCGTGAAGTTGCCGCCGTAAGAGTCTTCGGAGAATGTCAATAGGGTAGTCGCCTCGGCGTTGCCGTTGCCTTTTTGGATAAATACGCCGTTCTCATTTATTTCTATACGAATACCCAAATAAGCCGCGCTGTCATCATAAGCGTCAAACACACCGTAATATGCCTTATAATCGGGGACATAATCCTCGTCGGTCAAATAGAATTGATCTTTGTCGCCTTTTGTATCAATAACAAGCAACAAAGTGTGATCGTTCAAAATTTCCAACACGCAGTCCTTTGACCCGTATTTGAAACTGAACTGATAATAATACTTGTTTGAATTGTCATAGTCCCAATCGCGATAGAAGGTGAGCTCGTTTATGACCTCCGACTTGCCGTCAAACGTTATTGTCAGCTTGTCGCTCTCGAGCTTTGCCGTGTAACCCTCGCCGCTGTATGTGCCGAGACAATCGTCCCAACTGTCGAATTCTTCATATTTGTCGCGGTACAGCCCGAGACCGTTTTCATCGTTCAGCTGTGCTATGACAAGCCTGTCATAGTCATAGCCATATTGTTGCATGACATAGTCTACATTTCCGAGTTTGAAACTGAATTGATATGCATAATCGCCGTAACCATCCTCATACACCAAGTAGACAAGCTCAAATTTGACGCCCGTTGCCGTCTGTTCATTCGATCCTTTGAATTTGACTTTGATGGAATTTGCTCTTATCGTGACATCCGCGTCATTTTGATAAAAATCGCCTATATACATATACCAAGGGCAGTTGTACAGAGTTGTGGATGTGCCGCCCTCCGTCAATTTGATAGTATCGCCGTCTTTGACAACAGTGTAGTCTTTGTCATCGTATGTGAAGGAATAACCGTCGTTGTTCAGCGCAGCCAAATTTTCCACTTTTTTGCCCGCAAAGAGCAATTTATCGAGGTCGATATTCAGCACTGTCTCTCCGTTTTCCGATGCCCAATTGCCGCTGTATGCGCCGTCTATGCTGCCATTTAGCGCGTCGTCGGGGATTTGAACGGGCATTGTTGTGGTCCCCCAGCCGCCGAATATGAGAGTAACGGGGTCTCCCTCGATATCGAGGTCCACCCGATAAGGTTTGCCGTTTTTGATAGTGATCGTAAAGGTATATGTATAAGAGAAATCTTCGATCTGTTCTTCGCCGGTAGCAAGTTGTTGAGCAAAGAATACGGGAACGGCTCCTTCTGATCCGAATGCGTCAGCAGGGCGTACCTCAAAGCTCCCGTCGCCCATATCTTTGAGGAGATTGTAATACTCGCCTTGGTTGTCTTGGAATTTGAAGTATGCTTTCAGAAGGTCGAGATCGTCGCACACGGGCCGGTCAAATTCAAACTTTTGATCGGCAGGAGAGTGATAAAAGCTCCAAATGTTGCCGTCGGGACGCGCCACATATCCGCGCTCCTCGCCTTTCTCGTTGATGTACACGCCGTTTTCGCAAAAGTAAAGCGTGAACGAATGCGCCTCGCTTTCATATTGAACGGAATAGCTTGTTTCGGCAGCCGCGCTTTCCATTGCCGCCTTAAGCTCGTCATGCGCTTCGGTCATCGGATAATCGTTGAAATATTCATCGTCTATGGACGCCGTGCCATGCTCTTTGATGTCGAGGTCGTAAGAATATTGATAATCCTCATAGCCCGCTTTTGTAACGCGGTCAAATGCGAATTTTATCTTTGATATCTTGCCGTTTTCCTCATACATCTCGAAATATTCCATGGTAATGTCCGCATAACCGAGGATAGCGTTTGCGATATTATATCGAGCCGCCGCGTCCTCTATCGTCCATTTGTGCTCTTTGGTTTTTATCAAAAGAGAAGGGGACAAAAGGTCGAAAGGATTGAAGAGGTCTGAAAAATCGATCTTTTCTCCCGTTTCTTCATCTTCTTCAAATTTATGAGTCGTTCTTTCCACGGCGCCTAATTGATTATGCGTTATTTCAATTATATTATTGTCTTTATCGCCTTGAAAGAGCCAAAAGATCATAGGCTCGGAGCCTTTGTACGATTCTGTCAACACAGCGTTTTTTTCAGCGTCGAAAGTTGTTTTTAAATCGTTTATAGTTACATCGGGATTACCGGGATCGTAAAAGTAATCTTTTTCGACGCGAGTACCCTCGAAAATTATGGATCCCTGTAAAGACCCCAGGAGCTGTAATGCTGCGAGCTCTAATGCTGCGTTATCTATGAACGTCACGGTCACGGTGGTATCGGCTGTGACTTCAAAAGTATACTTTCCATCGTTCAAAGCGGCGCCTTCGTATCCGCTCACCGCAAAGGAGTCAAGCGTCCAGCCTGTTTTTGGCGTAACAGTGACCGTGACTTCCTCTCCCGCGTCATAAAGTTTGCCTTCGGCGGGCTTGCTTAAAGTCACGTCTCCTTGTTCGCTGTTGTAATTTAATGTAACTTTAAAGCCCGACTCTGCGGGGTGTTTGGGATCGCACGCGGCAAACGCTACGCACGCCACAAGCAGGACGCAAAGTGCGGCAATACCCAAAAAAACAAATTTCTTTTTCATAAGGCTTTAACTCCTTAAATATCAAATAATATTGTTGCAAGTATATCAGCAAATGCATATTTTGTCCAGCAATTTATACAATTTCGCAGAAATTGTATGCGTAAAATCGGATAGAACCTCCGCTTTTATGCAGATGAACGACAACTTTATGCAATATTTATTCATTTTTAAGAATGGCTGCGGCACATACGCGCTTTTTTGGTGTTGCTTTTTTTTGCATATGGATTTAAAATAATACAAAATACAGTTATCGGAGCAAAGTTATGCAGATAATAGACGGAAAACTCGTTGCGGCAAAGCTAAGGGCGGAGATGAAGGAAGAAGTCGCCGCTCTCAAGGCGCAGGGCGCGGGCAGGAAGATAGGGCTTGCGGTCATACTCGTAGGCGACGATCCCGCCTCGCAGGTGTACGTGCGCAACAAAATCAAGGCGTGCGAGGAAGTAGGCATATATTCGCGCCTCGTAGATTTGCCCGCGGACAGCACTTTTGAGCGCGTAGCGGGCGAGATAGCCGCGCTCAACGCAGATCCCGACATCACGGGGATGATCTTGCAACTGCCTCTGCCAAAGCACTTGAGCGAGGAAAAACTTGTCGATCTCATTGCGCCCGAAAAGGATGTGGACGGTTGCACATACGGGCAGAAGGGCAGGCTGTGGACGGGCAGGGACAGCCTTGTCGCGTGTACGCCGCTTGGCGTAGTGCGCTTGCTTGAGCACTATGATATCCCGCTCGAGGGCAAGCATGCCGTGGTCGTCGGCCGCTCCAACCTCGTAGGCAAGCCGCTGTCGCAACTGTTGCTCAACAAAAATTGTACCGTTACTGTATGCCACTCCCGCACTCGCGACCTCGCCGAAATAACGCGGCAAGCGGACGTCCTCTGCGTCGCGATAGGAAGGGCGAAATTCGTCACCGCGGATATGGTCAAGCAGGGCGCCGTCGTCATCGACGTGGGCATGGATCGCGACGAGAACGGCAAGCTCTGCGGCGATGTGGACTTCGCGGCAGTGTCGGACAAGTGCTCCTACATTACCCCCGTCCCCGGCGGAGTGGGGCCTATGACCGTCACAATGCTCATCTCCAATACTCTCGACGCCTATCGCGCCCAAAACGGAATATCCAGTAAAAGCGCGTGACATTTGCACATCTTGCGACGACCGTGCAGTCCCAAACAGCCCCGATGCGCTTCAAATGCGCAAAAACCATACTTCAAACGACAAAAGCGAGGTTTTATCCCCGCTTTTTATCATTTAAACAATATATTCGGATATTTGATCACTGCTTGTCTGAGAGTCGTTTTGCGTCCAACATTCCGCGCGCGTAGTTGAGCAATTGCGCTTTTTGCGCTTCATTCAGCTGTTCAAATATTTCGATGAGCTCAGACTTCGGCACACGAGCGTCGTCAAAGAGTTGCTGTTCCTGTACGCGTCCGAGCAGTTCGTCTACCGAACAACCGTATATGTCCGCCAGCCGCTCGAGTATGGGCGTAGGCACTTTCCTAAGCCCGTTTTCATATTGATAGTAGGTATTTTTGGCTATGCTCAGCATTTTGGCGATCGCGTCCTGCGTATAATGATTTTTTTGTCGCATTTCTTTAAGCAACATATCGAACCTCGTATATTAAACTTTATTGGTTATTTCCAAAATCATATTTTTCTAATTAATTTTGTCAATTTGAGAGATATTTATCAAATAAATATACAAAAACCGCTTGACATAACTCATATTGAATGATTATTATATGTACATATATACTCATTTTGAGTGTAGAATATCATAAGTAAAAGGAGAAATGTATGAAAAAGACTTTTGTTTGGTTTGTCGTTGCAGTTTTGCTTTTTTCGTCCGTTGTCTGTTTTGCGGGTTGCAATATATTCGACTCAACGTACGTTCGCTGGGAATATGATGGGAAGTATGACTCGTCTCCGATAGATGTAGGTGAGACATTGGAAAATCATTGCCCCGTGTTGCAAAAGGACGGTTACAAGTTTGAAGGCTGGTTCGACAGCGAAACTGGCGGAAATATGTGGGTAGACGCCAAAGGCAAAGGCGTAAAAGCGGTTGAAAAGAGGGGCAAAAATTACACGCTCTATCCGCATTTTACTCCCCTCGATTTTGTAGTGCAGCTGAATGCGGAGAAGGGCGTTCAAGGTTTGACGGAAGATTTCTACAATGTGAAGTATGACAGCGAGCTGCCCGAGTTCCCCTCAAATCTAACGCTTGCTCACAAAAAATTTATCGGTTATTACACTGAGGCGAACGGAAATGGCACGCAAGTCACGCGTGGCGCAACGTTTCTGCCCAACATGGATAGGCTCACGCACAGCGCGTACGACATCGACGACAATGTGCGCACACTCAATCTTTACGCTTATTTCGAGGACATTCTCTACACAGTCACTTTCCACTTTGGAAACGGCTATGCGGATGAGTCATTGTATGTGCCGTACGGGACGCCGCTCAACACTTTGGTATATGAAACGCGCGACTCAAACGGCTATGCGATGAGCAAGTGGTCTACAAGCGAGCACGGAGCGGAATATAACGACAGCATAAAGGGCGATACAGATCTTTATGCGATAGGCGAATGGGCGCCTGCCGTCGAGCTTGACTCCAACGGCGGCAAGTATGACTATCTTCTCGTCGGTGAGGCGGGAAGCGAGCTTGCATTGCCGACTCCCACAAAGACGGCGGCTAAATTTGTGCGCTGGCTTGACGAGGACGGCGATGTATACACGGCAGGATCTTTCCCCGAAAATAGCGTCAAACTCACCGCAAGTTGGATGGCTATGATTGAGTTCGACTCCAACGGCGGCACGAGAGTGGAAAATATCTGCGTTGAAACCGGTACGCCGATCGAGCTGCCCGTCCCCACGCGCGACGGCTATGTCTTTGCGGGTTGGTATCCCGAAAACAAAATAGGCAAGCAATATTTTACGGATGTCATGCCAACTGACGGAGTCAAACTCATAGCAGGTTGGTGCAAACCTAAGTTTGGAACCGTCACTTGGATGAAGGAAAATGAAACGCGTGAAATTTACAACGCGAGCGACGGCGCTTATTTCTTCAGCTATACCGAGGAGGATTTGAAGGGAGGGAAGTATTATATGGACATGACGCTTGATTTTGAGTGCTTGCATTATGGTGTATCGGGAGCCCCTTTTACAGATAGTTTTGACAACCTTGTGATGGGCATATTCTCGCAAAAAACCATGAATACCAAATATGCGCTCAGCGAAGTTATAACCTTCAATCACGAAAAAGTCAAAAGTTGGAAAAAATATCAAATGAAAGCGAAGTTTTTTGCCGAGGACGGAACATTTTACATCTCTATGCGTAGCATGGATCTAGACTATGTTGAAGTCAGAAATTTGAAAGCCACTTTGACATACCCCGATCTTTCCACATTTGAGATTTGAGCTTGCAAGCTATACGCGGTTTTCGGCGCGGCGATGATCGTCGCGCCGATATTTTATATGCGCGGCTTGTTTGATATGTCCATTGTTTTGATGCGCCGTAATATGGCGCGTAATTCGTACGACGTCTTTTTTGTTTGACAAAATCTTATAGTATGATAAAATACATATAGATTTAGTGAGGCGCGGTGCGCCGATATTTCGCGAATGATGAGCAATTTTGTTTGGATAGAGGGAGAAAATGGAATATAAAATGTTGTTTTCGCCTATCAAGATAGGCAGTTGCGAGATCAAAAACAGGATAGTTATGTCGCCCATGCTCATGGGCTTTGCGCAACTTGACGGCTGCGTGACCGAAAAGCTTATGGACTATTATGAGGAGCGCGCCAAGGGCGGCACGGGTCTTATCATCACCGAGATAACGCGCGTCAACGACAAGCACGGCGCCGCGGCGTTCGCCCAGCTCGGCGTAAGCCACGACTACCAGATCGAGGGACTCAAACAGTTTGCGGAGCGCATCCACAAGCACGGCGCAAAGCTGTTCGTACAGCTGCATCACCCGGGACGCCAAAACGTAGGGCTCGCCGTGGGCACGGTGCCGCTCTGTATAGCGTGTATGCGCGTGTGTAAGTCCTTCCCGAAGCTGCTCTTTAAGGTGGCTCCTACCGCGGGCAAGGTGTTGATAGAAAAGAACCTCACAAAGGCGTCCGTTGCGCCTTCCGCTTGCGAGCCTAGCTATTTCGCGGGCGGCAGGGTGAGAGCGCTCCGTCACAGCGAGATAAAACAGCTCATAAGGCAGTTCGTGGACGGCGCGGTACGCTGTAAGAAGGCGGGCGTGGACGGCGTGGAATTGCACGGTACGCACGGCTACCTCATCCAACAATTCTTGTCGCCGAACACGAACAGACGTACGGACGAATACGGCGGCAGTTTTGAAAATCGTCTGCGTTTTGTCAAGGAGATCATCGACGGCATCCGCGCGGAGTGCGGCGATTATCCCATCATCGTGCGCCTGTCGCTGGACGAATTTTATGACAAGATAGGCAAGCCGGGCGTGGGCTACGATTTTAGGGAAGGGCTCAAGTACGCAAAGGCGATAGCCTCCTTCGGCGTGGACGCTATAGACGTATCGTCAGCGGCATACGACACATTCAACTATTGGCTGGAGCCGACGTCCTTCGACCTCGGCTGGCGCAAATACCTTGCGGCGGCGGTCAAGAAAGAGGTGAAAATACCCGTGCTTGCGGCAAACCTCATCCGCACTCCTGAGCAGGCGGAGCAACAACTCGAGGAAGGCACGCAGGATATGGTGTCCCTAGGCAGACCGCACATCGCGGATCCGCATTTTGCCCAAAAGACCATCGAGGGCAGAGAGAACGAGATCAAGCGCTGTATCTGCTGCCTCAATTGCATAGAGAGCATGCAGGACAACGCCTACATCGGCGATCATGGCTATTGCGCTGTCAACCCGACAGTGGGCAGAGAAACGGAAGTCGCGTCCCTCCCCAAGGACGGAAACGGGCGCACAGTGGTCATCGTAGGCGCGGGCGTAGCGGGACTTACGGCGGCAGAGTTTGCAGGGCGCAGAGGATTCAAGCCCATAGTGCTCGAGAAAGAGGACAAGCTCGGCGGACAGATAAACCTCGCGACCGCTCCCCCGAAGAAGGAAAAACTCGCCTGGTGCATAGAGGATATGGCTGTCAACGCCAAAAAGTACGGCGCGGAAATTTTGACGAGCGTCGAAGCTACCGAGGAAAAAATAGCCGAATATTCGCCGTATGCGGTCATTGTCGCAACGGGCGCGCACGCTGTCAAGCCTAAGTCCATAGCGGGCAGCGACGGCGAAAACGTTTACACTACTACGCAGATATTGACGGGCGAAGTAGCGCTCAAAGACAAGCGCGTGGTCATAGTGGGCTCGGGCATGACAGGGCTCGAGACGGCGGAGTATCTCGCGGCGCAGGGCAACAAGCTTACGATGGTGGAGATGGCTCCCGAGATAGCGCCCGGCACGTGGTTCCAACACGTAGACGACGCTATGGCAAGGCTTTCCGGACACGCGGAGTTTTTGAAGAACAGAAAACTTGCCTCTATAGACGCAGACGGCGTGAATTTGCAACCTGTGGTCTGGAAAGGCAAGAAATGCAAGGATAAGGGCGAGGCGGAGCACCTCTCGGCAGACGCTGTCGTGCTGTCGCTCGGCGCGAAGTCTGAAAACGCGCTTGCGAAGTCGCTCGAGGGCAAGTATGAAAAACTGTTCGTCATCGGCGACGCGGCGCACGTAGGGCGTATCGCGGCGGCAACCGCCGCGGCATACGACGTCGCCGCGCACAAGCTGTAAAAGAATTTTGCGGGGCTCTGCCCCACGCAGGGCTACGCGCCCTGCACCTCGGCAAGGGACTTCGTCCCCTGCACCCCAAGCTAAAAACGCGCGAACGTCGTGACTTTCGTCACTAGTTCGCGCGTTTTTGATTGTTTGCAAGCGCCAAACTCCCGCGGTGAAAAACATGCTATTTAAAAAAATATAAATGGAGGGTACGAGATCCTCCATTTATATTTACTGTGCACCACCTTTGACATTCGTCACCGAAGCGGGAACAGCGTATCCCCTTGTGAAGTCAGACCTGCTTACAAAAAGGGCGGTATCCTGCATAAGTTTGAGAATGCTCCTATGTTTTTTGCGCTATTATAGAAGTATCAACACTTTATAAGGTTGGACGCTTGCAGGATATCCCGCAGCAGCACGTCTGTACTTATATGAGGTTGCGGCACTCTATTAGGGCGGGTATACCTACGCTGCTCTCGCTGTTTTCGGTGGCAAAATGCAGTTCAAAAAATACAAACAGAGGGTAAAATACCCTCTGTTTGTATTTACTGTGCACCATCTTCGACAACCATTACCGAAGCGGGAACAGCGTAGGTAGCTCCTTCAAAGTTTCCCCATGGCACACGCCAAGACCTGCTTAGTGCTGCTGCGGTCAAGCTCTGACACGGTTCACAGTATGACATTGCACGGGACCTTGATATCGACACCCCTTGCGCTGCGCAGCCAACCATAACAAAAGCCTGGGATGGCGTTCGACACTGCTATTGCGGATTGCAGTTTACAGGGCACCGCAAGCTCCCCGTCTAGCACAGCAAAGAGAGTATATCATTATTTTCGCGATTTGGCAAGACAAATGACCCAAAAACAAGTTTTAATAATATTCGGAGAGAAGATATTTTGTCGCAAGTTGTATATTTCAAGTCACATCGGCGTATGCGGAAATAACGCTCGCGCTGCATTTCAAGTTTGGATATCGCAAGTCGAAAATCCCGACGCTTATTGGTTTGTACGGGAGAGATTTGCAAATAAAAACGCCGAGGACAGGCTGTACTCGGCGAAATGTATGGAGTTTTGGGAGGCGTCATTTGATGTCGCGTTTTAAGAATGTGGCGAGGCCTATACCTATGGACGCGGCGATGTAGACAAAGGGCATTATTATGACGGCGCAGAGTTCGGTGGCGCCGAGCGTAGCCGAGGACGAGGCGATGGTCATCTGTTGCAGAGGCATGAATATCAGCCAATCCATATTGCCTCCCGATATCTGCAATACGGTGGAGATAACGGAGAGTACGATATCCAAAACGACATAAAAGCCTATGGACACGCCAAGTGAGGAGCCCGATGAGCGGCACAGGAAGGCAATCATCAAAAATATCGACATTGTAGAGATGTTCACAAGCCATTCGAGCGAAAAACACCGCATCAGAATGCCGAAATCGCGTCCCGTAAAGGGAGTGGGCTTGAAACTGAACAGTATGCCGCTCATTATAAGCGCGAACACGGAATATATCGTGACCAAAAGCGCCGCGGACACCCACTTTGAGAAGAATGTATGCACTCTGCTCGTGCCGCGCGAGACCATAAGCCGTACTGTGCCGTTTGAAAAGTCCTTGCCTACAAAGATGCACACGATGATCATCACGAAAAACTCTATTGACGCGACGGCTCCCGAGCCCATCAAACTTTCTCTATTCAAATTATCGAAGAGGGCGGTCATTGCGTCCTTGTCTTGCTGCGAGAATAGTGGCATGTCGTTTTCGTCAACGACAATCCCGTCCTCGCCGGGCGTATCCTCGGTGACGTCCATCCTGGTCGCCAGATTCATGCCGATCCAGCACACCGCATATGTCAAAAATATGATGACGAACATCAATATGAGCCCGACAAACACGCTCCTCAGCTTTTTGAGTCTGAAGAGGTCGGAGGATAGCGTATATGCAAATTCTTTATTTCTCATCATTGTCCTCCTTTTTCGCATTCTCGCCGTCTGCGTTTAAGTCGTTGGATTGAAGAGGTCTGAGGACATCAAGTTCCTCAAATACGGGCTCGTCGTGAGCGTCGTTCGCGCCGTGCGAGCCGCCCATGAGCGAAATAAACGTGGATTCGAGGTCGGCGTCGCAGTTGCAGATGTTCAGCACGGGGACTTTCGCATTCGCAAACATAGTCGCGACAAACGAGATATCCTTTGATAGGTCGTATAGCGCGAGAGTGTTGTAGGGCAGGATGTCAAAATCTTGCTGTGTATAGTTTTCCGTCACCACGCTAAGCGCCGCCTTGAGGTCGCCCACGACGACTTTGATGTAGGGTCTGCTCAGGGCCTCTACGTCTTCGCTCCTAAGCTCTTTTACAAGTTTGCCGTTTGCAAGAACGCCATAGCTGTTTGCGACTTTGCTAAGCTCCGAGAGAAGGTGAGAGGAGATAAGTATAGTGATATTGTCCTCCTGGTTGAGACGTTTAAGCAACTCTCTCACCTCGTAAATGCCCGCGGGATCGAGTCCGTTGACGGGCTCGTCGAGTATGAGTATGCGCGGGTCGCCTATAAGCGCTATGGCGATCGCGAGTCGCTGTTTCATGCCGAGCGAGAAGTTTTTGACTTTCATAGGATCGGCGGGTTCAAGTCCCACGCGCTCAAGCAACGCCTTAAGCTTTGAAACGTCTCTTTGTCCCATAGAAAACGCGATAGATTTCAGATTGTCGAGCGCGTTAAGGTGTAGCGCAAGGGCAGGACTGTCGATTATCGAACCTATTTTTTTGCGCTCTTCTTCGAGCTCCTGTATTGTCCTCGCGCCGTTTATAGCGATTTCGCCGCTGTCGGGTCTGGCAAGTCCGAGCAGCGCGCGTATAAGGGTGGTCTTGCCGGCACCGTTGCGCCCGACAAGCCCATATATCTCGCCCTCGCGCACAGTGACGCTCACGTTGTCAAGCACGACTTTGCCGCGATAGGACTTTGTAAGATCTTTGGTTTCAAGTACGTTCATATTCGCCTCTTGGATTTATCTTAAACATTATAACATAATTTCTAAGATATTCAACAACATTTTGCGTTGCATTGCATACAGCGTTAAAGTAACGTCTATATTTGATCAATACACAATGCACATTTAAACACGATACGTATTTTTTAACAATAATACAAAATGGCAAAATTCTAGCGTTCAAGAAGCCAAATATTCGATTTTTTAGACATTAATGCCATTATAAAACACGATAAGTATTTTATTTTAGCAAAAATCACAATTTTTAAAACACGATACGTGTATTTACGTGACATACAAAGCAGCGCATAACATGTGATCCGAAACTGCATTAAATATGCTATCAAAAGTCAAATTGCTTATTGACAAGTATAATGATGCAAATATAATATTATATATGCACATAAGCGCGGCGTCGTTCTCAAGTCTACGATTTGGCGTGATCAAGACGTGCGCGAGAGAGGTACTATGGATAAAGATGTAAATGATAAAAAAATTGGCAAGAGATATGCAAAATCGACGGGCGACGCTCAAGGGGCGGATCTCGTCGAAATTTTAGACGCGCTTAAAGATTCGGACAAATCAGACGGCGAAGATCTCACCGAGACCATTCTTGAAGTAGAGGCGAAGAAAAAGAGAGAGCTCGAGCACCGCAGGATATTGGATAAGCGGAGCGAGAGCGAAGCGCAAAAGGCAAAGGGGCGCGGTTTTATTTCAAAGGCGTCGCCTGCTCCGTCTGCCGCGCATATAGATTCTGTCACATCCATGGAACTCCCGCTCGATTGGGAGAACATTTTCAATTCGGATGAGCGGACGCAGGGCGTACATCTCGACAATATCCCGGACGCCCTCGTCAAGTGCCTCACTGAGCTTGGCTATGTGGACATCGAGTACATCTCGTCCATAACGGGGCAGGAACTCAAGACCGTCATCACTTCGCTAAAAGGCGCAATATATCAAGACCCCGCAAAGTGGGACGAGGTGTTCTACAAGGGCTGGGAGACGTCCGACGAATATTTATCCGGCAATCTTTTTGAAAAGCTGCAGATCGCGAGGAAGGCAAACAAGCTGTATCGCGGCTATTTTTCTCAAAACGTCGCGGCGCTCGAGGCTCTTTTGCCGCAGGGCGCGCGCAGCGAGGAGATATACGTCACGCTCGGCTCGCCCTGGGTGCCAACGGACATAATAGCCGATTTTGTCAACTATATGCTCGGTTTCCGCACCATAAAATTTGCGGGAACGGTGCTCCGCGACGAAGTGACGGGCAAGTGGCAGATCACCGCGAAAAATATGTATTACAGCAACATACGCGCTGTTACTGAATTCGGCACGCCGACGCTCAACGCGCTTTACATCCTCGAAAAGACGCTGAATATGAGCAGCGTCACGGTATACGACGAGGTCAGCCCCTTCTCGGGCGCGTCGGGCGACCGCAAGAAGGTGGAGAATGAGGCGGAAACGCTTGCCGCGCTTGACAAACAACGCAAGCAGATCGAGACGTTCAGAGAGTGGGTTTGGAAGGACGAAAAGCGCAAAGAGAGGTTGGAGCGCATATTCAGAGAGAGATACGGATGCGTGAGACGCCGCATTTTTGACGGCTCGTTTTTGACTTTCCCCGGGCTTTCTGAAAATATCAAGCTGTATCCATATCAAAAGGACGCCGTCGCGCGCATAATTTTTACTCCAAACACCCTTCTTGCGCACGACGTAGGCGCGGGCAAAACGTATGTTATGATCGCCGCGGCGATGGAGCTCAAGCGCATGCGGCTGTCCAAAAAGAATTTGTTTGTAGTCCCAAACAATCTCGTGGGGCAGTGGCGGGACATATTCAAGGCGATGTATCCCTCTGCGAATCTTCTCGTGGTGGAGCCTCGCAATTTCACGCCCGACAAGAGGGACGCTGTGCTAATGCGTATCGCGAGCGAAGACTTTGACGGCATAATCATGGCGTACAGCTCCTTCGAGCTCATTCCGCTCTCCCTCGAAAGCAAGAAGGTCGCTGTCAACGAACAGCTCATAAAGGTGAACAGGGCGATAGAGGCGAACAGACCAAATATCGTGCCCCAGCTCACCCGCAAGCAGACGTCGCTCATAAAAAAGCGCAGAGAGCTACTTGAGGAAGACCCCGACGACCCGTCCACGCCCTTTTTCGACAAGTTGGGCGTCACTCGTCTGTTTGTGGACGAGGCGCACAACTATAAGAACGTCCCCATAGACACCAACGCGGATCACGTGTACGGCATCTCCTCGTCGGGCTCGCAAAAGTGCAAGGATATGCTTGAAAAGGTGAGGATAGTCCAGAGGCAGAATATGGGCAAGGGCGTCGTGCTTGCTACGGGCACGCCGATAACGAACTCCGTGACGGACGCCTACATAATGCAGTTGTACTTGCAGAGCGGAGAATTGTCCTTGCTCGACCTTCAAAACTTTGACAGCTGGGCGGGGATGTTCGCGGAAAAGACTACGAATTTCGAGATAGACGTGGACACAAACAAGTACAGGCTCGTCACTCGCTTTTCGCGCTTCCACAACTTGCCGGAGCTTACGTCTATGCTGTCCATGATCGCGGATTTTCACCAAGCGGACGGCGCGGGCGATATACCCGAATTGGATGGCGGGCACGACTGCGTGATAGAGCGTACGCCTGAATTTGAGAGATATCTTAAAACCATATCGGACAGAGCGGAGGCGGTGAGAGCGGGTAAGGTGGATCGCAAAGTCGACAACATGCTCAAGATCACCGTAGACGGGAGAAAGGCCGCGTTAGATTATCGATTAGTGGACCCAAAAGCGCAATTCACGCCCAAATGCAAAGTGGCAAAGTGCGCCTACAACGTATGGCAGATATACGCCGCTACGAGGGACAAAAAGAGCGCTCAACTCGTATTTTGCGACACTTCTACGCCGAAGAGCGGTTTTAATATGTATGACGAACTAAAGCGTCTGCTTGTCGCCTACGGGATAAAGCCGAGCGAGATCGCTTTCGTGCACGAGGGCGATTCGGAAAAACAGCGCGCGGCGCTCTTCAAAAGCGTGAACAGTGGCGATATAGCGGTTCTTATCGGCTCCACTTTCAAGCTTGGGCTCGGCGTAAACGTGCAGGAGAGGCTCATTGCGCTTCATCACCTCGACGTCCCGTGGCGCCCCGCGGATATGACGCAGCGCGAGGGACGAATATTGCGACAGGGCAATACGAATAAGACCGTCGGGATATTCAGATACATCACGGAGGGCAGTTTCGACGCCTACTCGTGGCAACTTTTGGAGACGAAGGCGCGTTTCATCGCGGAGCTGCTCGGCGGCACGCTCACGGCGCGCAGCGGCTCGGATATAGAAGATACCGTGCTCAGCTATGCCGAAGTCAAGGCGCTCGCCGTCGGAAATCCACTCGTCAAGGAGAGAGTGGAAGTCTCAAACGAGCTTGAAAGATATATAATTTTGCAGCGCAAGGCGGGCGAGACGAATCTGAGGCTGGAAAACGAGCTTGTAGAGCTCCCTGCGCGCATAAAGAGCATGCAGAAGCTATGCGATGACTGCAGGCAGGACTATGAATTTTATATTGGGCTAAAATCCGCGCCGAAGAGCGAACTCACCCCCGAGCAGAAAAAGGCGGCGATAGAGAGGCGGCGCAACCTTAGAGAGAGGCTGCAAAGCGAGATCGACTCCAATATCCTCGAGACGAGCGAACGTACGCTGTTCAAGTATCACGGATTCGAGGTCATCCTGCCTACGAATATGTCTCCGAATATGCCGTACATCTTCCTAAAACGCGTGGGAAAGTATTCCGTCGATATGACGGGGAGCGAGATTGGAAATCTGAGAAAGATAGATATGTTCCTCGAAGGCTTGGGCGAACATCTTGCGCGACTCGAGGACAATGTAAAACAGCTCAAAAAGCGCAGGACGGACATAAGGGCGCAGATCAAAACAAAAGAGGACTTTTCCGAAAGGATAGACGAATTGAGGAAAAAACTCGACAAAATAGATAAAAAGTTGAAGGTGGACAAAAAATGAGCGAATTGAAACTTTCAAATGTCCCGTCGTTGACGGTGGACGCTATTGTCGATTCGCTGTCGGGGATGTACTCGGCGGCGATAAAGAGGGGCATATCTTTCAAAAGTTTGCCTTCCGTCATGCTTTGGGGACCTCCCGGAGTGGGCAAATCGCAGGCGGTGAGGCAGATCGCAAAACGCATAGAGGGCGAAGGGAAAAGGGTGAATGTGACTGACGTCAGACTTCTCCTCTTCAATCCCATCGACCTTAGAGGCATCCCTACGGCGAACGAGGATAAGACGCTCGCGGTATGGCTCAGACCCAAAATTTTCCAGATGGACGGCGGAAAGAATGTGGTCAACATCCTGTTTTTGGACGAGATCACTTCCGCTCCGCAATCCGTGCAAGCGGCGGCGTATCAAATCACTTTGGACAGGACGGTGGGCGAGCACAAACTCCCCGACAACTGCATAGTCATCGCCGCCGGAAACCGCGTGAGCGACCGCTCCGTAGCCTTCAAAATGCCCAAAGCGTTGGCGAACAGACTTATGCACATAGAGGTGGACGTCAGCTTTGCCGCCTGGAAAAGGTGGGCGGTGGAGAACGGCATAAACGAGAAAGTTTTGGGATTTCTCTCGTTTAGAAGTACGTTTTTGATGAAATTTGACCCGTCGCAGGACGACGTGGCGTTTGCGACTCCCAGAAGCTGGGAGATGGTGAGCGAACTTCTCAACGGCATAGACGGCGACGTTGACAAAATGTATCCGCTCATCGCGGGACTGGTCGGCACGGGAGTGGCTATCGAGTTTCGCACGTGGTGCGCGATATACAAGGATCTGCCCTCGATCGAGGATATTTTCGCGGGGAAGATGCCACCCATCCCCAAAAACACGGATGCGCTGTACGCACTCACCGCGTCCATGACGGCGTATGCGAGAGAGCACAGGCACGACCTTCAAAAAATAGCAAACTCCATAGCCTACGCCGACAGGATGCCGCCCGACTTTTCCGCCGTGCTCATGCGCGACTATATGTACATCGAAAAGGACTATAAACTTGTTCTTATGAAGATACCGCAATTCGCAAGGTGGCTCTCCACGAAGGGCAGCCTCATGAACGGCGTCGTATGAGTTGAAAATAAAAATGATTACGATATAGACCGCATTTTCACGAAATCTATTCGGATATCCGAGTCGAAGAATGTAGTTTGAGGCTAAAATGCAATTATCGGACGCTCAAAAGAGGGAATACGTCAAGCGACTGCTTTTTTCGCGCATGAGGCTGCTCGTAAAAAACGGCTTTTACGGCTTGCTGCTCATGCACACGAGCTTTGCGCTTGACGAAAGCATACAAACTGCCTGCACCGACGGCGGCAAGATTTACTTTTCTCCCAAATTTTTGAGCGAGATATCCGACTCGGAGCTGGATTTTGTCATGTCGCACGAGATATTGCATATCGTGCTCAAACACTGCCTCAGGACGGGGGACAGAGACCCCGAGCTTTTCAACATCGCCTGCGACATAGTCGTCAACTCGAATATAATGCTGTCTGCGGATATGGATCCCAAAGCCGTAACGATAAAGAAGTACGGCGAGCTTATGCATATCGCGCCAAACGGAGAGGAGGGCAACAAATATACGGCAGAGGAAGTGTATCAAATGCTGCTCTCGTCCTCGAACAAAGTCCCGAGGCAGGGCGGGCGCGGTGTTAAGGCGGGCAATGGGAAGGGCTACGGCAAGACGTGGGACGACCATTCCCGTTGGGGGAGCAAGGACGGCGATACTTTGCTTAAGGATATGTGGGACAAGTATGTGCGCGACGCGGCGGAGGCGATATCCATACAGCAGAGCAACGGCGGACGCGGCGTCCTTCCGCTGGGCGTAGAGCGTATGCTCGACGAGTTGAGAGACTCCACGCTGTATTGGCGCGCGCTGCTCGCGGACTTTGTCAGCGAGGACGTCTCGGATTATTCTTTCGCTCCGCCGGACAGGCGATACACCGACGGAGATTTCTTCATTCCCGACCTCAATCTCGGCGGCGAGACAGTGCGAAATATCCTCTTTATGGTCGACGCGTCGGGCTCCGTCTCCGACAGCGACCTCACCTCGGCATTCTCAGAGATAAAGGGCGCGATAGAGCAATTCGACGGCAGATTGGAGGGCTATCTCGGCTTTTTCGACTCCGCCGTCTATAAGCCCGTGCCATTCGGCGACGTGAACGACCTCCTCGGCATAAAGCCGCGCGGAGGGGGAGGCACGGATTTTTACGCCATTTTCAATTACATCTTCAAAAATATGCAGGACGACTTGCCCGCGTCTATAATCATACTCACGGACGGTTTCGCTCCCATCCCGCCCGCCGAGGTCGCGCGAGGTATCCCCGTGCTTTGGATACTCAACAACAAACTCGTCACCCCATCCTGGGGCAGGATCGCCCGAATAGATACTTGATTTTCTCAAACTCCACATTTTGATCCAAAATATAGATTTCCGACTAAATTTTGTGACAGCAGACAAAAAAAGACGAACAAAATATACGTTTTTGTTTTGGATCGTGTCTTGTGCGCTAAATGGTTGAATGATATTTTTTGAGTTTTAACGCTGTTTTATAAAAAAATTCATCTCTCGGTTCAACGATCTTGATCATAAGAATGAAATTTAATTGACGTTGCAATGGCAATTTGATAGTGCAAATTTAATTGTAGACTGCATGTGGGAAAGGTTGTATTTGACATAATGCGAGCATATGGTATAATCATATATACAGCAGTACACATGATTTTGTGAAATGGCAAGCAAAGGGGATATCTAAGAATATATTTTGGTGGGCACAGGGGAAGATGACATATATGCTTTTAAAGACGGAGAATATCAAACGTGACGCGAAGATGGACATTTTGCGCATCGTCGCCATGTTTTTTATTGTTATTGATCATCTTGCGACGGTGAGTCTCGGCAAGCTTGAAAATGTGGAATTTTTTGTCGAGGAGGCAAAGATCCCTTGGCATATGGTCTCGTCGTTAATAGTTTGTTTTGTGGTCGTCGGGGTAAACCTGTTCTTTTTACTATCGGGCTATTTCAAGATCAACTTCAAGCCGGGCAAGGCTGTATCCTTTGTAATAAAGCTTTACGTCTACTGGATATTGGGGACGCTTCTTGCTTTGGCATGCGGTTTTAAGGAGTTTGCAAACGCGTGGGAAGTCGTCAAATTCATGGTCATAGGCATATCCAAATACTGGTTCATCCTCATGTACCTGCTTTTGATGATATGCGCTCCTCTTCTGAACGCTCTTGCGGACAAGCTGTTTGACGGCGATGGGAAGTGCGGATATTTTGTATTTGTGACGGTGCTGTTTTTTGCAGTGATCGGTTTCATCGCGGACTATTTTTATCCCATAATGGGCACAAACGGCGGCTATTCTGTGATATGGGCGGGCACGGTTTACATGTACGGCAGATTGATACGAAAAAAAGAGGATAAGCTGAAAAAAAGCGTACCCATGTACTTAATTTTATATATTTTGCTCTGTATTGCGAACTATGCCATTGTGGCGCCTCTCATCGCGACCGGTGTTGGCAACTCAAACGGCAAGGTGGCATATCTGTTTTTAAACTACAACGATCCTCTGATATTTTTTGCGTCGCTTAGTTTCTTTATGATGTGGATATCTATGAAGCCACTCAAAAACGAGAAGTGGAAAAGAGCTGTGTCATTTGTCGCTACGCATACTTTAGCCGTCTATTTGTGGCACTCCAACAACCCGTTTCTCAAAAATACGCGCGCGTTTTTGATGATGGCGGTCGAGCCGTTTTGGGCTAAACTTTTGCTGCTTGTGCCAAACGCGTTGTTGCTGTTCGCATTCGGAGTCGCTGTGGATATCGCATATGAATTTTTGCTGTCAAGACCCATTTCAAAGTTTTGCGCGTTTATAGACAGAGTATTCGGCATGGCAGCCTCAAAGATATGCGCTTTGTGCTCGCGAGCGTTTGGTGCAAAACCTGCCGATGTCTCCGATGTGCAAAACGTTGAAAGCAAGCAAAGCGAGGGCGAAGAAAACATATCCTCGGATGAGCAGCGCCCGCAAGACGTTTCCGCCGGGGACGACGGCTCAAATGAGTGAGTTTTTCAAAAAATCGCGCGGTAAAACGCACTCAAATGGCAGCTCATCGTTTGACTATTTCGCAAAATGCGGTGTATACTTTAATGTATCAAACTATTGCTTGAGGTATCAAGATGAAAAACGAGAAAGGATATGTAGACAGTTTCAGGCGGCTCATACAGTGTCCCACGGTTTCGGACAGCGGACATAAGTATTTCGAGGCGTTTCACAAGGTGTTGGAAGAAGAATTTCCGCATGTATTTGCCACGTGCGAGCGCATAGAGCTGGGCAGGGACGTGCTCCTGCTCAAGTGGAAGGGCAAGGCGAGCGACAAGCCCGTCGTGCTTATGGCGCACCAGGACGTCGTGCCCGCGGAGGGCGGAGATTGGAAATACGATCCCTTTGCCGCGACAGTCGAGGACGGAAAGATATACGGCAGAGGCACGATAGACTGCAAAAACACGCTATTTTGCACTATACAGGCGGTCGAGGAGCTGATTGAGGGCGACTTCACTCCCGCGCAGGATATATATTTGAGCTACAGCGACTGCGAGGAAATTTCGGGACCGGGCGCGGAAATGGCAAGGGATTGGTTCAAGGCGCACGGCGTGAGACCCAACGTCGTCATAGACGAGGGCGGCGCGATAGTCAAGAAAGCGGACGCATTTATGGCGAAGGACGCCGCGATGGTCGGTATACTCGAGAAGGGCTATGCGGACGTCAAGATAATCGCGCGCGGCAAGGGCGGACACAGCTCGCAACCTCCCAAAAATACTCCGCTTGCGAGGCTGGGCGCGTTTATGTGCTACGTCGAAAAGCACAGCGTTTTCAAGCCTAAGATGTCCGCGCCCGCAAAGGCGATGATATTGGGACTTGCCGATGTGCTGAAACCCGGTCTCAAATGCCTTGCGAAATGCGCGGGGCATATGGGAAGTTTTACGGCGCACCTCGCTCCCAAACTCAATGTGCACTATGGAGCGCCCATGTTCAAGTCCACGATAGTATTCACTATGTGCGAAGGCGCGTCCGCTCCCAATGTCATCCCGCAGGAGGCGTGGGTGAACGCGAACGTGCGCGTATCTCCCGTTGACAGCGTGGAAAAGTGCGTCGCGAAACTCGAGAAGTTAGCGAAGAAATTCGACTGCGAAGTACAGCTTGGCAACCATAGGGAAGCCTCTCCCATGGCGGACCTTACGGGGGACGGCTACACGCAATTCACTGCGGCGATAAAAAAGACATATCCCGACGTGGAGACGGTGCCGTATTATATGTTCGGAGGCACGGATTGCCGCACTATGCAGGAGATAGCGACGACCGCCATCCGTTGTACGCCTTGCAGGATGAGTTTCGACCAACTGGGCACGATGCACGCCGCAAATGAAAATCTCGACGTCGCCTCTCTCGGGGAGACCGTGCTTTTCTTCAAAAACTTTCTCGAGGCGTACAAGTGAGACGACTATAAAAAATCGTATTTCTAATCGCATAAATTGAGAAATCGATTGTATTTACATACGGGCAAAAACGAAAAATATTTTTCGTTTTTGCCCGTCGTTTTGATCAAACTTGCTAAAACGATTTAAAAGGCGTTTTTCTCTGCGTTGAAAGTGGGATCACAATTTCAAATATTTGTATTATTTATAATTTAAAATTACCGCATATTTTTCTTGCAACAAATTTTCGTTTGTGTTAGAATATGTAGAGTTTATCAATTGGAGGGTCATATGTCGAGAATCAAACTCACAACTGTCGCCTTTAAGGGCACCGAAGAGCAGGAAAAGCAATTGAGAAACACTTTGATGGAGATACGCAATTCCGATCATCCCAGCGTCATGACCGCGTTGCAGCAGGCGCAAGCGATCTACGGCTATCTTCCCATCGAGGTGCAACAGATCATCGCCGATTATATGGGCGTGTCGCTTGAGGAGGTATTTGGCGTCGCCACATTCTATTCTCAGTTTACGCTCAATCCGAAGGGCGAGTACGCATTCGGCGTTTGCCTTGGCACGGCGTGCTATGTCAAGGGCTCGGGCGATATCGTAGCAAAGCTTGAGGAATGCCTCGGTATGAAGGATGGCGAGACGTCGTCCGACGGCAAGTTCTCCATCGGCTCCACGCGTTGCGTCGGTTGCTGCGGACTTGCGCCCGTTATGACGGTCAACAAGGATGTCTACGGCAAACTTACCGTCAAGGATATCCCCGACATCGTTGCAAAATATAAGGCGCTTTGATGGATTTGTCTTTCGCGTTGCTTGAGCTTGCCTCAAATTCGCTCGACGCTGGCGCGACGCTCGTCAAAATACGCTTGAGAGTCGGAAGGCGCGCGTACCTCAAAGTGAGCGACAACGGCAGAGGAATGGACGGCGAAACTTTGAAGAAGGCGTGCGAAGAGGGCTTTTCGGGCAAAGGCAGCAGCGGAATTGGGCTGTATCAAACGGCAAAGTGCGCAAGCCAAAGCGGCGGCAGCTTGAAGATACGCTCTAAGATTGGCAAAGGCACAAGTGCAATCCTCAAGGCAGGGCAATTCGAGACAGGGGATATGGCGGCGTCGCTCGCGGTGATATTAGACGACGAGTCGGACATCGTATTCAAGGCGCGCATAGGGTGCAAGAGCGTAAAACTTGACACGAGGCGCAAGAGGGACGAGACGGGCGGCATATCGCTGTCGGACGCGAGGACGAAAGCTATCGTCAAACAATATGTAAATGAAAATTTGAAATAAGGAGCAATGTTATGAAGAAGAGTATCGCCGATATTATGGCAATCAGACAGAGCATGCAATCCGAGATCATTCTGCGTGACAATGTGGACGCCGAGAAGGAGATCCACATCATCGTCGGCATGGGCACCTGTGGCATAGAGGCGGGCGCGCGCGAAGTGTTCAACGCAATGGTCGATTACGTTGAGGAGCATGACTTAAAAGGCATCCGCGTCACAAGGACAGGGTGTATGGGCGACTGCGCGGACGAGCCTATGATCGAGGTCCACGTCCCCGGCAAGGAGCATGAAGTCTACAAGAAAGTGACCGCGAAGAAAGCGGTCGAAATAATCAAAAAACTCGCAAAGTAAGAGGGAGGGCGAACATGTACAGAACTCACATATTGGTTTGCGGAGGAACAGGTTGCCACTCCAACAACAGTGGCAAGATCCGCGAGGCTTTTGAAGAGCAGATCAAGGCAAAGGGGCTTGAAAAGGACGTATGCGTGGTAGGCACAGGTTGTTTCGGACTCTGCGCGGTCGGTCCCATCATCATCATCTATCCCGAAGGCGCTTTCTATAGCTGCGTCAAGGTGGAGGACGTCCCCGAGATCATCGAGGAGCATATCGTCAAGGGCAGACTTGTAGAGAGGTTGCTCTATCATGAGAAGGCGCTCGGCAACAAGGCGGTTCATTCGCTTGCCGAGACAAATTTCTACAAGAAGCAGACCCGCGTCGCGTTGCACAATTGCGGCGTCATCAATCCCGAGAAAATTGATGAATATATCGCTCGCGACGGCTATCAAGCGGTCATCAAGTGCTTGACGGAGTACGAGCCGCAACAGATCATCGACATAGTTTCCGCGTCGGGGCTGCGCGGAAGAGGCGGCGCAGGTTTCCCCACAGGAAGAAAATGGCAGTTTGCTAAAAATCAAGTCAATGACACAAAATATGTATGCTGCAACGCCGACGAGGGCGATCCGGGCGCGTTTATGGACAGGTCCGTGCTCGAGGGCGATCCTCACGCAGTGCTCGAGGCAATGACCATAGCGGGCTATGCAATAGGCTCTCATCAAGGCTACATCTATGTGCGCGCAGAGTATCCTATCGCGGTCGAAAGACTCAAAATAGCCATCGCGCAATCCAGAGAGTACGGATTGCTCGGCGACGACATCCTCGGTACGGGATTCTCCTTCGATATCGAGATCAAGCTCGGCTCCGGCGCATTCGTTTGTGGCGAAGAGACGGCGCTCATGACCTCCATCGAGGGACATCGCGGCGAGCCTCGTCCCCGTCCTCCGTTCCCCGCGGTCAAGGGACTCTTCGGAAAGCCGACTATACTCAACAACGTCGAGACATACGCAAACATCACCCAGATAATCTTGAAAGGGGCAGAGTGGTTCGCGTCTATGGGCACAGAGAAGTCGAAAGGCACAAAGATATTCGCGCTCGGCGGCAAGATCACAAATACGGGCCTTGTCGAGATACCTATGGGCACTACGCTGCGCGAGATCATTGAGGACATCGGCGGCGGCTGCCCGAACGGCAAGAAGTTCAAAGCGGCTCAGACGGGCGGACCTTCCGGCGGATGCATCCCCGCGGAGCATCTTGATATCCCCATCGACTATGACAACCTCATTTCTATCGGCTCTATGATGGGCTCGGGCGGAATGATAGTCATGGACGAGGACAACTGCATGGTGGACATCGCCAAGTTCTTCCTTGAGTTCACGGTGGACGAGAGCTGCGGCAAGTGCACTCCCTGCCGTATAGGAAACCGCAGATTGCTCGAGTATCTCGAGAAGATCACGACGGGCAAGGCGACTATGCAGGATCTTGACGATATGGAACAGCTTTGCTACTACATAAAGAACAACTCGCTTTGCGGGCTTGGACAGACCGCGCCCAACCCCGTGCTCTCCACGCTGCGCTACTTCCGCGACGAGTACGAGGCGCACATCAAGGAGCGTCGCTGTCCCGCGCATGTATGCAAGCAACTCATCCAGTACAAGATCACGGACGCCTGCAAGGGCTGCTCGGCATGCTCCAGAAAGTGCCCCGTCGGCGCTATCAGCGGCGAGATCAAAAAGAAGTTCGATATCGATCAAAACAAGTGCATCAAGTGCGGACAGTGCATTGCGACCTGCCGCTTTGGCGCAATAATCAAAGAATAATCGAGGTGTACTATGGCATTGGTAAACGTTAAAATAAACAACATTCCCGTGCAAGTCGAGGAGGGCACGACCATTCTCGAAGCCGCAAGACAGGCAGGTATCAAAATACCCACCCTGTGCTATCTCAAGGGCGTCAACGAGATCGGCGCATGCCGCGTCTGCGTCTGCGAGGTCAAGGGCGCAAGAAGCCTTGTAGCCGCTTGCGTATATCCCGTCAACGAGGGTATGGAGGTGTTCACAAACACCAAAGCCGTCAAGGATTCCCGCAAGGCTACCGTCGAGTTGCTGCTCTCAAACCACAATCAAGATTGCTTGAGCTGCGTACGCAACAACAATTGCGAGCTGCAAAAGCTCTCCCTTGAGCTCGGCTGCTCTTCACACAAATATTCGGGCGTCAAGACGGAATCTCATATCGACGCAAGCACGCCGTACCTCATTCGCG
>CANRBM010000018.1 GCA_947628855.1 uncultured Clostridia bacterium
GCGTTTACACGGAAATCACGTTCCCCGATGCGGGCGTTCGGTTCATTGCAATAAACGACGGAGTGGACAGCGAGAGCAATGTAGACAACGACTTTACTCCGTTTCGCAACATCATCAACGAGTGGTATGCGAAGGACACAAGCAAGAAAATCCGCGCCGTGTTCAAAGCGAAGGGTATGTCGGGCAAACATCTCTGCACAAGTCCGCCCTATGGATATAAGAAGGATGAGAATGACAAGGATCATTGGGTTGTGGACGAGGAAGCCGCGGCGGTAATCAAGGAAATTTTTGCATTGTGTATGAAGGGTTTCGGTCCAACGCAGATAGCAAAACGGCTTACACAAGAAGGCATAGCAACACCCGTTGAATATGCCAAAATGAAAGGACTATCAATTCCATCATGCACATCACAATTTCCTGAAATATGGACTACGCATACAATAGTGCGAATGCTTGAGAATCCTGCTTATATTGGGCATACGGTGAACTTCCGAACGAGGAAAAAATCGTATAAGAGCAAGAAACAAATCGAACTACCGCCCGAAGAATGGGTAACGTTCAAGAACACGCACGAAGCTATTATCGATGAAGAAACGTTCGCCATTGTTCAAAAAATAAGAGCCGCCAAACGTCGTCCAAACCGTATGGGAGAAATGAGTGTATTTTCGGGACTTGTGTACTGCGCCGACTGCGGAAAGAAAATGTATCTCTGCCGCAGTACCACATCCAAGCAGAAAGAGTATTTCAACTGCTCTACCTATCGTAAAAAGAAGAAAGACCTTTGTAGCTCTCATCAAATAACGGTAGAAGCCATAGAAAAAATCGTTCTTGCAGACTTACAGCGCATATTCTCTATAGCGACTAATAAGGAAGGTGAGTTCTTGACAATGATAAAGCAGAATGCAGATAAGGAAAACAAGAAACTCCTTACGGCGTATGCACAGGAAAAAGAAAATGACGAACGGCGAGTACAGGCTCTTGACCGTATCATCCGAAACCTCTACGAGGACAAAGTGAACGGTGCGCTCACCGAAGAACGCTTCCGAAAGCTATCTCAGGAGTACGAGGAAGAGCAGAAAACGCTGACTGCACGCATCCGAGAATTACAGGAAATCTTAGTGAAGGCAAAGGAACAGTCCGACAACGTAAATCGCTTTATGAGGCTCATTCATAAGTACACGGAGATCACGGAACTTACGCCTGAAATCGTGCGAGAGTTCATTGAGAAAATAGTCGTACACGAAAAGCAAAAGAGCGACAGCGGCAAGCGGACACAAGCGGTGGAAATCATCTACAACTGCGTGGGAGCGATTCCCGACCTTGCGCAGAAAGAAGCCGCTTAAACTTCGGGAAAACCAATGAATAAGCGGTTTGACTAACCGCCAAACCGCTTATTCATAGAATCCCTATCGAAGCCACCCATATAGTAGGGCTTTTGTGTATTTGCTCACGACTGCGGGAATCGAACTTGCGCAATTTCACGTGTGAAATTGCGCGCACCGTTTCACCTTCCAAAAAGCGCTGTAGGCGCGTTTCTACCAAGCGCAAAAGACGCGAGCCATACGCGTATTAAACGTATAAGTCTGTCCTAGGTAAATTTGGAGAAAGTAGGGGACGAATGAATAAAACGCTGGGCGTTAAAAAAAGGCGGGAGCGATGTGCTGCCGACCTTTTTTGGTTGAATGCGGTATTTTTTTGGTTATGAGCGGGGAAAGGATCAGAAATCGTCGTCGTCTTTGTCGGAGTCGTCGTCCTCGTCGTCCTCTTCATAGTCGTTGACGTCGCCGTAGGTGTCAAAATCGTCGGGCTCGTCGTCAACGCTCTCTTCTTCCTCTTCTTCTTCAAATTGCTCGTCAAACTCCTCGTCTTGAAGTTGAGAGAGAGAGACTTCGCCTTCATCGTCGTCGGACATAGGCTCGTCATCGACAAACTCCTGCCAAGCGTCCTCATCCGTCTTTTCCGCGGCTGAGGCAGCCTGTTCCGCCCGACAAGCGGCGCAGATGTCCTCATCGGGTTCAAGATAATTCACCTTGCAGATTGGGCAGATCCTCTCTTCGGTTTCGCTGTCGTCCTCGTCCTCTTCAAGCAAGCTTATTGAGCTCGCTTTGCCGAGTTCCGCCTTGCAGACTTCGCAAAGCTCCTCATCTCCTGCGATCCAATTGAGCTCGCAGCGCGGGCACTTTTTGTATTTTCCCATAAATGGCACCTCTTTTATGCTGGATATATTATATTGATATGTTTTCATTCTGTAAACTGTTTTGCGCGATTTTTCAAAAAAAATTCAAGCATTAAAAAACGAATGAGTTTTTGGGCGTATACAGAGGGCTGTCGGGGAGAGAAAGCGAGGGCAGAATGTTTGTAGAACTCCGGTACGTCGGGCGTTAGTATTTCGGACATTGGAGGAAAGATCCAACCTCTCCCTAGCTATACCCCGTAAAATTCGCTCCACTCACGTCATATTTCTATATTGCGACTCATCGTCACTCATTATTATGGGGACCCCAATTTTACCCAACAAAAACACTACATATTTTTGCGGGGACCCCGTATTGCTCGGAATGACAATATATATAACGTGTCATTTCGAGCGAAGTCGAGAAATCCCCAAGTAAAGAGGCGACATCTGCGATTTTTGTACGTCTACACTAAACAAAATTCGGATTTTTACAATTTTGTGTGTCTCTACTAGACAAAAATTGATTTTTCAGAATTTTGTTTGCCTACACTAGACAAAAACGGCGGTTATAGTTATTGATAAAATTGCAAAATCTACCATAAATAGTAAGTTTTGCAAAAAAAATACGACGTGCCTTGGTGAGGGACGGCGTATTTTTTTGTGAGATAACAATGTGAAAAACAGTGTTGCGAAGTTTAGGAAAATTGAGTTTAGGGCTTCACTCGATGTCGATGCAGGTTTGATAGATGTCGTTTTTGGGGACGCCGCGGTCCTGTGCGGTGCGCTTGATTGCGTCCTTTTTGGAGTAGCCCTCCGAGAGGTAATGGCGCACGTGGTCGGCGACGGGTAGGGCGTTCAGCGGGTTATCGGCGGGAGCGGAGTCCACGATGAGGACTATTTCGCCTCTCTCCTCGCACTCGAATGAGGCAAGGGTTGTGACCTCTGCGCACTCGTGCAGTTTTGTAAGCTCGCGGCAGACGTATACGGTGCGGTCGCCGAGTTGTTCAAGCAAAATCGCCGCCGTCTTTTTGAGGTCGTGCGGGGCGACGTACAGCACGAGCGGCAGTCCGGAAAACGCCGTTTTCGACAACAGATCTTTAATTTCCGCTTTTTTCTCGGGCAAAAAGCCGAGGAAAACAAAGCCCTTGCTCTTTATTCCGCTCAAGGCGAGCGCGCTCATGGCGGCGGTAGGCCCCGGGACGACTTCTACGTCTATGCCGCGCGCGTGGCATTTTGACACCAGCTCCGCGCCGGGGTCGCTCACCGAGGGCATGCCCGCGTCCGTGATGAGCGCTACGTTTTTGCCGCCGAGTATGATATCGATGAGCCTCTCGCTGCACTCCGCCTCGTTGAATTTGTGGTAGGCGACAAGCTCCTTTTTGACGTCAAAATGCGCAAGCAGCGGCAGGGAGTGCCGCGTATCCTCGCACGCGATGACATCCGCGCCTTTAAGGGTCTCTATACCGCGCAGGGTCATGTCGCCGAGGTTGCCTATAGGAGTGCCGACAATATACAATTTTGCCATAATTCCACCTGCTTGCGCCGCAGTGCGCTAGTCATTTATGCCGTACAATTTTTTGTACGCCTCAAAAAAGCTGCCGTTTTCGTCCATACACGTGAACGTGGTCAGCTTTACGCCCTTGCCACCGCCCTTGACGGAGCGTATTACGACGGCGTCCGCCTCCACGGACGGCTTGGGTTTTAGCAATATCATTTCCTTGGGCTGCAAGTTTGCGTTGACGAGCAGGGCGATGAGCTCCGCGACGCGCGCCGTCTTGATGACGAACCACGCCTCGCCCCTGTTTTTGAGCGCGTATGCCGCGGCGGACGCGAAATCCGCAAGCGTAGCCGTGCTCTCCCTGCGCGCGACATCCCTCTTCCCGTCCGAGGGCAACTTGGGGTTAGCCTCGAAATATGGCGGATTGCAGAGTATGGCGTCAAATTCGCCCGCGCCTACGAGCGATCTTATATCCTTGATATCGTCGCATATGAAGGACAGTCTGTCCTCAAGCCCGTTGCGTTTTGCGCTGCGCATGGCTCTGTCCGCCTCGTCCGCGTCGAGCTCTATCCCGACCGCGCGCCCCGCGCCCTTTTTGATGACGGCGAGAGTAGAGAGTATGCCGCTCCCGCTGCCGAGATCGAGCACATACGCGCCCTTTTTGAGCCGCGCGAGATTTGCGAGCAGCACGGAGTCCTGTGAAAACGTGTATCCGTCGCTGTCCTGCAATATGACATAGTCTTCTATATCAAGCGAAGTCTCAAATTCCATAAACGTATGTTTTTGTGCGCAAAATGCGTCGATAAACGTCGTATTTTGTCATTTGACGATATATCCGCGCTTTGACATTGCCCGTGCGCGGGTGGTTTATTTTGGCATACCACGCAAATCGGGCGTATACGTGGGGTTCCTCACGCGCGCACAACGTTGATTTCGAGCGTAGTGGACACCTCGGCATAAAGTTTCAGCGTCACCGTCGCGGGACCGAACTCGCGAATGCTCTCCTTGATGTCTATTTTGCGCTTGTCCACTTGATAGCCCTCCGCGGCAAGCGCGTTCGAGATCATCTCCGCCGTGACGGAGCCGAACATTTTTCCGCCATTGTCGCCGCCCTTTGCCGCGACTGTTATGACTTTGCCTTTGAGCTCAGCCGCGAGCGCCTGCGCCGCCGCTCTCTCCTGCGCTATCTTCGCCGCCTGCGCGCGCTTGCGCTGTTCAAATGTGTTGATGTTTTGAGGGGTACCTTCCTGCGCGAGCCCTTTCTTGATCAAAAAGTTGCGGGCGTAGCCGTCGTTTACCTCAATAAGCTCGCCCTGTTTGCCCGTGCCCTTGACGTCTTTTAGCAAAATGACTTTCATTGTTTGCCTCCTCTTGAGCGTTTTTAAATATTCTAGCATAGCCCGCCGCTTTTTTCAATAAAATTATGTCCGCATAGATATATTTCTGCGCATTTGGACATAATAACCTCAAAAGCGCGTCTGCGCGGGAGGCAAAAATATGAAACAGATCAATTGTTCAACTTCAAATTGCGAGCACAACCTCAAAAATAAGTGCCTCGCGGGCGTCATATCCATAAGCGAAAGCGCCAAGTGTATAAGTCGTATCAAGCGCGAGGGCGGGGCTCTCGCCCAGAATTTCGCCGATATCGAGGCGGGCGACGACGTCATGCAGACCAACCTCGAATCCCTTGTGCAATGCTCCGCGGAGTGCGCCTTCAACAACAACGGACTCTGCGCCAACGAGCAAATTGACGTGCGGGACGCGGCGTTCTCCACGAAGTGCCGCACCTTCCTCAAAGACCGCGCGTAGGCGCACTATTTGGCGAATAACTTCGTCAGCCCTCTTTTTCTTCACGTCACGTACAACAAGTACGCTCGCGTTCAGAAAAAGAGGCTTTCTTGTTCTTCATCCAAATATTGCGCCTACGCGCATTTTTTGCAAATATCCGGTTTGTCCGAGTGATATGGAGCATAGGTATGTAAGTTTATGAACATCAGGCTTGTCGAGCCGATTTATTTTTGCATGTCATTACCGCCTACGCGCGGTCTTTTACTATTGAATTGTTTTGGCGAATAACTTCGTCAGCCCTCTTTTTCTTCACGTCACCTACAACAAGTACGCTCGCGTTCGGGGAATGGGCGTTTTTGCGCCTGTCATCAAAATATCGCGGGTTTAGCCGTTTCAAACCGTTAATATGACCATAAGGTCAGCTTTGTTTCAATGGGGCAGGATAAAGAGCGCAACGACATCGCTTTGACCCTCGACAAGCGCCGTTTTTGGGAGTCGATTCGAGATAAAATGGGGGAGGGGGTAAAGCGTAAAGAAATCTTTAGACCGAAAGTTTTGCTTAAATCGCTTGACATTTGTTCAATTGCACAATAATATGGTAATAAGTAGCGATATACACTTGTTTTTTTGTATACTCGAGAGAGCGCAACGCTCGCACAAAAAGGAGAACGATGACAAACAAAGCAGACGACTTCAAGCACAATGTGACTGCTCCTTCATACGCGGGGGGGGGTATTGCTGCTGCAGTCTGCGCTTTACAAGCGACTCTCCAAGTAAAAGCCCGACAGATCAGATAATGATGAGATAGAGGCTGAGGTCTCTATTTTTGGGTACGCCCCACAAAAAAATGCACCGCATTTTTGAGGGACACGATCAAATACCCTATAAAATCCACTACGTAAATTATTATGAATCTTTAGGATTTATAATCAAATCTGTAAATATGGATTAACCTTTATAAAAAGGAAGGATAAAGACTATGAAAAAATCGATACGCAACTATTTGTTGCCCGTGTTTGTCGTCGTCTTGACCCTGTTGTTTGTGGTCGGACTTGCGGCATGCAACGGCAAAACAAGCAAGCATACGCTCAAATTCGTAGCGGGAGAGGGGATCTCGATCTCCGACATCGTTGCCAAAGCGGGCGATGCTATCACGCCCCCGCTCGATCCCGAAAAGGAAGGGTTTGAATTCGAGGGCTGGTATCTCGACGCGGAGGGCAACGGGGACAAACAGTCTCTTCCCACGGTCATGCCCGATGAGGACGTTACATATTACGCAAAGTGGACGGCGATCCCGCAGATCACGCTCTCGCTCGACGGCGGAGCGATCGAGGGAGGAAATCTGTACCTCAAAGCGGGCAGCGACCTTTACGCCTTCATGCAGGAGCATATTCCAACCAAGACGGGATATGAATTCGGCAAATGGACGTTGAACGGCGCAGACCTCAAGGCGGGCGACGTCATGCCTGCGGAAGGCGCTACGCTTTCGGCAGTCTGGAAAGCGCCATACAAGGTCAAGCTGTATAAGCTCGACTTTGCCACTTACGACGAGTACGTTGAGGACGAGACCGTTGTGACGGCGTACGACTATGCGGGCACATCTGTGGACGGCTCCGCCTTTGTCCCCGAGCACTACACTTTGAACACCAAAAAGACGAGTGCCGTGACGGTGTCGGAGAATGGCGACAGCGAACTCTTGGTCTATGTCGATCCCGTTTACACGCGCTATACGGACGTCTTTGAGGGAATGGACTATCTCTATGAACTCGAGACCGAGAGCGGCGTGCTTTATCTTGATCGCATCGGCATGGAAGAGGGCAGAAAGAAGAGCACGTCCTACGACAAGGAAACGGGCGCCTTCTCCTTTGAGACGGACGAGGAAGGATCCAAGCTCGAGGGCGTCATCGCGGGTGAAAAATTCTATTACTACCGCGACACGATAAATCGGCTTTTCCATGACTATCTCGGCTCCAAGGCGACGCTCGAGATCGTCTCACCGAGCGAAGTCACCTATGCGCCCGAAACGGGAGCTACCGTCAAGGGCAGCTATACCGTAGACGCGGAAGAGGGCAGATATATCTTCACGCCCGCAAATGGGGACCCGATGCAATTCGTCCTCATCGAATCGGCGGGCATTCTCTACTTCCGTCTCACTGACGGCGTCGAGGGCTGGTATGCCTATGACGGCGAACTTACGGGCGGCGGCTGGTCTATCCTCGGCTTTGACGGATTTGGCGTTGCGACAAGCCTCGACGACGACGGTGTGATCGTCGAATACGACTACTATGCGAAAGGAAACGGCATCGTCAGCATCCCCGACCTCGGTCTTGTCAAGGTCTCAGACGGCACGCACGAGGACCTTGGCGGACATGCGATAAAGGGAACTTTCTGTCAATCGGACGGCAACGAGGGCACATATATCCACGTCATCAGCGAGTACAGAACGCAAGTGTTGGAACTGGACGGGTTCGGCGGAGCGACGCGCTACTACTACGGAGAGGATCCCAAGACGATCGTCTCCACGGGCACTTATGAGTTTGTCAAAGACAAGACTTGGCTCGCTCGCAGCAACGGCATGGTCGGAAACTACGGCGGCGTCAACGAATATCTCCTGTATAAGGCGACCGACATCAAAGAGACGCATCCGGACTTTGATAAATTCGACGCGACGACGAACACCGCGAAGTATCTTCTCTCACAATCGTATGACGATGAGGGAGGGACGGCGCTTGCCTTCGACGTTCTTGAGACTGATGATACGAGTGGGTTTGTCCCTGCGGGAGTGCATGCGGTCACGACCTCATTCACGTTCATGGGCACCGATTACACGGTAGACAGCACGCACAAGGCGTTCCTGTATTTTTATTATCATGTATACAATGGTACTTCATATCAGGAAGTTGACCTGTGGTACGGTGGCTATTCGGAGACCTATGGGGCAGATGTTTATGATCTTCTCATCTGGGGCGCTTGGTATAGTTACGGAAACGAACTTTATAACAATGACCTCGATTACGACGGCATATACTTCAAGGATATGAAGGATGACGGCAGCTTCGAGTTCGATGAAGAAACATGGGAGGGCGAAGTCGAAAAGTACGTGTTCTACAGTGGCGCGGACGGCTCGCTCGAGATCGACGCAAAGGGAGATGCGTACTTCTATCCTACGGAAGACGATCCCGTCAAGGTGTCCTACAGCGAAATTGCGACGGGACTCATCACAATTCTCAAATTCGAGCTTCCCAATAGCGTTCCTTCGACAGTCCATTCGCTGTACGCCCTGTACGATAAGTACTATGACCTCTCTGCGGAGGAAGAGGAAGTCATCATCTATGACCTCCAAGCCGAGGGCGTCAAGTATTTGGAAGTCGCCTATGCGGACGGCTCCGAGGGCGGCGACATCGTGATCGTCATGACGGAAGATCTCACCTTCATCGGCTTTGTCTATAGCGACGAAGAGGGCAACTCCGAGCTCGAATTTCTGCTCGCGGGCAGCACATCTGCCGTCGAGGGCTCAAAGGACGAGTTCAACTTCATAAACAGCGACCACATCTATTACGAGGGGCTTGACTACTATGACGACAGCGACATCATCCTCGATACGTTTGGACAATTCCGTTTCAAGGTCGCGGGAGAGGATTTCTACTACTATGACGGAAACGTGTTTGACTTGAAGAACGGGCAGGATACGCTAAAGACGGACGGCTATGGCAACGCGACGTTGACGGTGGGCGGAAAGCAGACCGAAGGATCCTATTATATGGATTACGACACCCTCATCTTTACCTCCAAGGAGGCAGGCGCAGAGGAAGTCTATTACAATGTAAACGAGAAGGAAAAGACCTTTGATATCATAGGCAATTCGACGCAAGAGGAGATCCTCCTCGGCTACTACTACGGGACAGCGCTCGACGAGGACGGTTTCCCGGGCGGCGTGCTGTCCTCCGGCTTGTACCTCAACGGCAAGGGCGGATTCATATATGAAAGCGCCGTCATGAGCGAGGACGGATATGACTTTGAGATCGTCTCGGAGACGGGAAAATATAAGGTCCTCAGCGAAAGCGGGCGCGAGGGCAGGCTTTACGCCGCGTACACGCTCGAGCTTACATTTGATAAGGAAGGGGCGGCGGATGTGCGCGAAGCCAAGGTCATGATCTACGATATCTATGACGACGGCTATTATTATCCCTTCTTCGTGATCCAAGACAAGGCGCTCATGGGGCAGTACGACGCGTACACCGACGACGGCGCCAAACTCGGGACGCTCACGGGCGGCGACGGCTACTTCGAAGAGGGCGCGACCTTTGTCGGCGAGGACGTCAACGGTCCCTTCAATTATAAGGGATACATGGCGCGCGGCACGATCGACGACGCCTATTACAACGTCGCGCCGCAGTTCACGGCTGACAAGGACGGCAAAGTTATCGTATTCGTCACCTACATCGACGAGAAAATGACGCAATTTGTGTTCGACCTCAGAGAGGACGGAAAGGCATACTATAGGGATAAGTTCTACGGCGCCGTCGCGGAATACAAAGTGCAAGGCGGGACGACGGGCAACTATCTCTACCTCGACGGACACAGCAAGGCGACGCTCTACAACAGCGAGGGCGTCAAGCAGTCCGAGGGAACGTATGAATTTGTCCCGACGCTGGAAGATACTTATGCCTACAAAGTGGGCGGCAAGCCGCAGTTCTACTTCAAGCCCGCGACGACATCTTACGGCGGAGGCGTGCTTTACATCTACTCCGTCTACGGCGAGGGCGAAGATCACGACTACTTCAACGACGACTGGTCCATCCTCTCCATGGACGGATTTGGAAACGCCGTCTATGTTGACAAGTATGGCGTCACATATACCGGCGAATACGTAAACGTCATCAAAGGCGAAAAGGTCTACAGCCTCAAGGTGACGGGATCGACAAAAATCTTGTATTTCGAACTTGACGACAACGGGACATTCTCGCTGTTGCAGGGAGAGTTTTTGATAAGGGGAGACGTGCTCTATGTCTACTTCGGCTCAGACGAGTCCATCGAGATCCCCGAAAATGTACGCACGATAGCGACGGGCGCCTTCAAATTGAGCGGCGCAACCAACGTAAAACACATCAACTTCAACAACGTCACGACGATTCAGGACGAGGCGTTCTACTATGCGACCTCGCTCGAGGAGCTTGTCTCAGACAAGATAGAATCTGTCGGCGCGTCGGCGTTTGAACATCTTTGGTCGCTCACCAAGGTAGACCTCCCGAATTGCAAGACGATCGGCGAAAAGGCGTTCTTCGACTGCGTCTACCTCGCCGAAGTCAAGCTTGGCAAGATAGAGAAAATAGACAAGTTCGCCTTCACGCATGCAACGGCGCTCATTGCGACGCCATTCACGCTCGACCTTACGGCAGTTGACCTCTCGAAACTTACCGTAGACCTCTCCGCATTCCTCAACAAGAGGTTTGAGAATGTCTCCTCTGCGACTATGATGGTCGAAGGTAGCAAGATCTTGGTCAGCGGCGGCATCGAGGGACTCAATGCGGCACTCGCAAAGTTCAAGGGCAAGACTTCAGAGATCAAATATTGCGATCTGTCTGACAATGAAACCGTCAAGACGGGGAAGGTGTCCGTCGATCTCTCCGCATTCATCGCGCTTGCGGTGACAGAAGAGGGAGAGGCGGTCTCCTATTACGACCTCAAGACGGACACAGTGTTCGTGCTCGCGGGCGGCAAGGCGACCATCTACGAAAAGGGAGGCTACTCCTATGAAGAGAATTTGTCCTATTCCTACTATGTGACGGGCGAGACAGGCACCCTCTACACCTATGATACGACGGAGGGCAAATACGTCTCCAAGGGGACGTTCTCGCTTGCAGGAACGTCCGTCACCGTAGACGGCGTGACTTATCTCAAATCAAAAGAGAGCGGCACGACAAGCGCAAAAGTGAACGATAAGGACGTCGTCATCACCTATACGGCTTCCGTCAGCACAAGCTTCTACGTAACCGTTGAAATCACAAGCGTCAGCTACAACGGCAAGGCGGCGGACAGCTTCACGTACAGCGACTATGACAAATTGCTCGAGTTCAATGCGGAAGGGCACGGCTTCTCCGCAACGCTCGAAAACGGCGTATTTACCGTCACCGACCTTGGAGAACAACACGTCCTCGAGGATAAATCACAGGATATCTGGTTCCGTTTGACGGTCACCGTGTCCGAGGACAATAAGATCGAGCTTGTGAAAGCCGAATACGATTCCTACAAGGGCGGCACCTACTATGAGCTTAGCTATGGCTTTGCGGAGGTCTCAGACGGCGTATGGAACTATACCTCATCGTATGATTGCGTCAGCTACACCTTAAAAGTCACCCTTTCCGAACAGGGCGCCCCGACCCTTTCCGTGACATTTGACGGATATGTCATCGAAAAGAGTGGATTTAAGATCACGTTGAAGGTGAGCGAGGATTTCACAAAGTTCGACCAAATCATAGAGATAAAATCGGGCGAAAAGGCGCTCGACATCTCGGGTATCGTCTACAACAGTGAAAAGACGACCGCGACGCTGACTGTGGATGGAGACGGAACGTACATAATCAAGATCGAACCGTATGATTATTATCCTAACTTCACGCTTACTATCACGCATACCGATTATGACTTGACGAAATCGGATATGATTTTCAGCGGAGATGACAGATATTCGGTGGAAGTGACTGTTCATATTTACAGCGAAGGCAATATGAAGATCACCAAGCTGAATAAGTTCAAGGACTTTATGTCGGAAAAAGATATTCCATACACATCTGCTACGCCGAATGACGACGGTAGTCTAACGATAAAATTCGAGGACGGCAGAACGGCAAAAATCACGGTTGGAATGTCTTACGGCAGCATTTCGTTAAATCTTGAATGGGTCGAAGCGTAAAGGCAAGTGCAAAGCAAAAAATCGGCGGCGGGCGCTATAAGGCGCCCGCTTTGATACCCCGCAAAATCACTGCGTAATTTTGCGTGAACCCCAATTTTACCCCATAAAATCGCTACGCAATTTTGCGGGAACCCCAATCAAATACCCCATAAAATCGCTACGCAATTTTATGGGGACCCCGTGCAGTGCGGACTGAGGTTGCGTTAATTGCTCGGACTAGGGGATTTCTCGACTACGCTCGAAATGACAGTGTATATAATGTCATTCCGAGCGGAGCGCAGCGCAGTCGAGAAATCCCCCGGTTTTATAGCAAAAAAACCTCATACAAAACGCCCGTCAATATCAAGCTCTCACGCAGGAGTTTGGCACTTGCATACAAATCAAAAACGCGAGCGACGGCAAGAATTTGCCTAGCTCGCGTTTTTAGCTTGGAGTGCAGGGGACGAAGTCCCTTGCCGAGGTGTAGGGCTCGCAGCCCTGCGTGAAGCGGTGAAACCCCTTGCCGGGGAGTGGGGTGGAACCCCGCAGAAATTCTCAAATCCGAGCGACGCCGGAGGATCGTGCGGCGGCGGCGACGGCGGCGGCGACGGCGGGGGCGACGCGGGGATCGAATGCCTTTGGCAAAATGTTCGTTTCGTTGAGTTCGGCGTCGGGAATGAGGTCGGCGAGGGCGCGGGACGCGGCTATTTGCATTTCGTCGTTGATGTCGCTTGCGCGCACGTCGAGGGCGCCGCGGAATATGCCGGGGAAGGCGAGTACGTTGTTTATTTGGTTGGGGAGGTCGCTCCTGCCCGTGGCGACTATACGCGCGCCCGCCTCGAGCGCGAGGGCGGGGTCTATCTCGGGAGAGGGGTTCGCCATTGCGAAAACTATGGGGTCGTGCGCCATATGCGAGACCATTTCGGGCTTTAGCACGTCCTTTGCGCTTACGCCTATAAACACGTCCGCGCCGAGCGTAGCCTCATTCAGCCCTCCGCGCACACTGCGGGGGTTTGTAGCCTTTGCAAGCTCGCGTTGCGGCGCGTTGAAACGCTCGGAGTCTTCGATTATGCCCGCTCTGTCGCAGATGACAAGGTCGGTAGCGCCCAGCGAGATGAGGAATTTCGCAATCGCTATGCCCGCGCTGCCTGCGCCGTTTATGACGATTTTGGCAGAACGTAGTGACTTTTGCACTATTTTAAGCGCATTTTGGAGCGCCGCGGCAAGCACTATCGCCGTGCCGTGTTGGTCGTCGTGAAATACGGGTATGTCGCAAAGTTTTTTGAGGCGCGCCTCCACCTCGAAACAGCGCGGGGCGCAGATGTCCTCGAGATTTATTCCGCCGAAACTCTTGGAGATGTTGAAAATGGTGCTCACAAGCTCGTCCGTGTCCTGCGTACTTACAAGTATGGGGATCGCGTCTATGCCCGCGAACTCCTTGAACAGTACGCACTTGCCCTCCATGACGGGCATGCCCGCGACGGGACCTATGTTGCCGAGCCCGAGTATCGCGGAGCCGTCCGTGATCACCGCTACGGTGTTGTGGCGGCGGGTGAGGGCGTAGGAGAGGCTCTCGTCCTCTTTTATGGCGAGGCAGGGCGCGGCGACCCCCGGGGTGTAGGCGAGGGACAGCGCCTCTTTGCCGTCCACCTTGACGCGGGACGTAACTTCGAGCTTGCCCGCCCATTCATAGTGCTTTTTGAGTGATTCCTTTTGATAGTCCATAAGACCTCGCGTATGTTTGATATTGCATATGAATATGCTTTGCGCAAATAGTGTACTACTATTTTGCGATTTGCACAACTCCTTGTTCAAAAGTCTTGAAAAGAGGGGGCAAAATAGTTTATAATCTCATATATGAAAGAATTGAAATATGAGAACATCGTAAACGCCGTGAGCGCGCTTGTCGTGGCTTGCGTGCGGGTGACGCCTTCGGCTAAGGAGGCAATGGAGCGCGCGTACGCGTGCGAGAGCTGTCCCGCGGCGAAATTTGCGCTCGATACGCTTTTAAAGAACGCCGAGCTTGCCGAGAAGTCGGGGTTGCCCGTGTGCCAGGATACGGGCATGGCGTGCGTGTTTGTGAGGCTCGGACAAGACGTGCATATCACGGGCGGACTGCTTACGGACGCGATAAACGAGGGCATACGGCGCGGATATAAGGAGCGCGGGTGCAGGGCGAGCGTACTTGATCCCATCACGCGCGTGAATACGGGGGACAATACCCCCGCCATAGTGCATATAGAGCTCGCCCGTGGCGAGGAGCTTGAAATTACTCTGCTTCCGAAGGGGTTTGGCAGCGAGAATATGTCCAAACTGTACATGCTTACGCCGTCCGCGGGACTCGAGGGCGTGAAGGACGCCGTTATAGACGCGGTGAGGGCGGCGGGCGCAAATCCGTGTCCGCCCATTGTCGTGGGCGTAGGCATTGGCGGCACCGCGGAGAGGGCTATGCTCACCGCAAAGGAGCAGCTGCTGCGCGAGGTGGGCAAGCCGAGCGAGGACGAGACGCTTGCCGCTTTGGAGCGCGAACTCCTTGACAGGATAAACGCGCTAGGGATAGGCGCGCAGGGCTTTGGCGGGGACAATACCGCGCTCGCCGTGCACATAGGCAAACACCCTACGCATATTGCGAGCCTGCCCGTCGCAGTGAACATACAGTGCAACGCTGTAAGGCTTGAAAGGACGGTGCTTTGATGATGAAAATTTTGAATTTACCTTGCGATAAAGAGGCGCTCGCGGGGCTCAAGGCGGGCGAATACGTGTTGCTGAGCGGCGCCCTGTATACGGGCAGGGACGCGGCGCACAAGCGCATAGTCGAGGCGATAGACAGGGGCGAGATCCCGCCAATTCCGCTCGAGGGGCAGGGGATATACTATGTCGGACCCTGCAAAAAGGACGGCAAAGTGACGTCCGCGGGTCCCACTACGTCATACAGAATGGACAAGTACGCGCCTACGCTGTACAGGCTGGGGCTGCGCGTCACGATAGGCAAGGGCGACAGGAGCGAGGATGTCTACGCGGCGATAAGAGAGAGCGGCGGAGCGTATCTTGCGGCGATAGGCGGCGCGGGCGCACTGTACGCGGGCGCGATAAAGAGCGCTGAGGTCATCGCCTATGACGATCTCGGCACGGAGGCTGTCCACCGCTTTACAGTGGAGAATTTTCCCGCCGTCGTTGCGATAGATTGCGAGGGAAATTCGATATACAGGCGGGAGAAATAGACGTATGGAAGGGGAGCTTTTTAGCGCGCAGGATATTGCAGATCTCGTAGACAGGTGGGGATTTTTGCCATTTTTCGCAAACGATATCGAGGGATTTTCCATAGAGGAGCACTGCCCGCGCGAGCTGTGGTTTGCAGACGATACGGACGGGCCGTGGGAGTGGAAAGCGCCCGCTATGAGGCTGTGCGGCGGCATGTACGGCAAGCTGTTTTCGGGCAAGGCGGGATATGTCAGCAGGCAGTGGCTGCCGCATTTCGCCAACTTCAGACGGGACGGCTACGACTTCGATTCGCGCGTGGACGAGGGCATAGAGCTCCCGAAGGATACATACATCTACTCCACCATATGCGAGGAGGGCAGGGCGACCACGAGGCGGCTGAAAAAGCTGTGCGGCTATGAAAAAGGCGGCAAAAAAGGCTTTGAGACGGTCATTACCCGCCTGCAAATGCAGACCTATATTTGCGTGAGCGACTTCGTGTACGAGAAGGACAAGCAGGGCAAGCCCTACGGTTGGGGCGTCGCGGAATATGCCACTCCCGAATCGCTTTTGGGCGAGGACAGCGTACGCAGCGCCTACAACTTCAAACCCGAAAAGTCCCGCGAACTCATCTTCGAGCACCTAAAAACTATTCTCCCAAACGCGAACGAACAACAAATAAGAAAACTTCTCGGACTTTGAAAACAGTCGCCAAAAAGGCAATTTGAAAAGCGAAAACTTCTATAAAAATTAAATTATAAAACAAAAACGGCGCGCAGCCGTTTTTTGCATATATGGCATTTTATATCGTCGAAAGTTGCAGATAAACAGTCTATTCTGCCGTTTTATCTCTTTCAAAGAGGTCGTTTGGGGTGCAGTCCAGAATGTCCAAAAGCGCCTCGAGCGTCTCAAATCGTATGGCTTTGGTCTCGTTTGAAACGAGACGGTTGAAGTTTTGATAGCTCAAACCGAGTTGCGAATACAGCCAATATTTTGTTTTGCCTTTTTCCTTCAAAATGTCAAGCACCCTAAGTTTCATATCTCACCTACACATATATTATGTACACATTATATATTTCGCTTTCGCTTGACATATAGACGTGCACATTATATAATGTAGACATTAGATACAGGAGGTAACACTATGAAAAAAAATTATTTATTGGTTTTGCTTGTACTTATGCTTACCGTCATTCTAGCCGCTACGATTGTCGCATGCAATGACGGCAAGGGAGGATCTAAGCCATCGGATCCTTCGCAGGTCGAGCCGACGCCGCCCGCGCATGAGCATACGTACACGCTTGTAGAAGCTAAGGATCCAACTTGTACCGAGGCGGGAAACATATTGTATTATACCTGCACATGCGGCAAGTATTTTGACTCGCAAAAAAAAGAGATAGAGCTTTCCGACACAGTTGTTTCCTCTACAGGTCATGACAAAGTGAATGACAAATGGGAGAGCGACGCAACTTCGCATTGGCATAAGTGCAGCAAATGTGATGAGAAACTCGATTTTGACGAGCACGGGAAATCTTTGGACTGGATAGAGGACAGAAAGGCGACTTGCAAGACTCAAGCTCATCATCATAAAGAATGCGGTGTATGTGGATATCATATCGCAGAAGAGGACCATGGCGATATGGGACCGCACAGTTGGAATACGCAAAACAAGTGCGAGATTTGCGGGACGGCAAAACCCGCCTATGATGAAAGAGACGGCAAGATATATTTTGGCTCTTATCCGCAGACAAAAGTGGAGGACAACGGTTTGATCGCCACGCTGTCGGAGATGAGCGGTTCACGCCCCGTCAAAGGAAATCGCGGAAAGTGGACGGATTTCGGATATTATCTCAATAACGAAGTTGACGAATATATGTGGTATATTGATGTTGATTTCGATCAGGCAAAATATCGCGGGATATATTTTACTTCGAATAGACCGGCTTACAACAAATCAGACAGTTCTTGGAACTATCAAAAGGACAACGGATACGAGGTAGAGCAACTATATTGGTTTAAATGGGAAGCCATAGAGTGGCGTATTCTGAAAAAGTCAAACGGCGAAGCCTATCTGATGAGCAACTTCATTTTGGACTCGCAACCATATTACGACTCCAGATACGACAGAACTATAAACGGCGAGACTGTCACTGCAAACAACTACAAGGAAAGCGATATTCGCAAATGGTTGAACGATACGTTCTTCGAATGGGCGTTTGACGAGTATGAACAAAGTTTTGTCAAAAATACCATTGTGGACAACAGCGCCGATACGACGGGCATCATCGACAACGAATACGCATGCGAAAGTACAGAGGATAGAGTGTTTTTGCTATGTTATGAGGACGTCGTCAATGTGGAGTATGGCTTCAATGCTACTGCAAAAACAATGGACAAAGCAAGAGCGCTCAAAAATACCGATTACGCTCGCGCACAGAGCATTTGCAACAATGACCGGCTCCCCGGCTCCATCGGAAACAGCGATTGGTGGTTGCGCTCACCCAACGACAGCAGGAGCAACGCACGTAAAGTTCAATTTACAGGAATGATAGGAGGCAATTCTGTGGAAGTAAACTTTATCGGCGTAGTGCCCGCGATCAATCTTCAACTGCAATAGTAACTCAAAAGAAGTATATACTTGCGGTGCGACATCAGATTTTATGTACGCTCCGCAAGTTTTTCTATTCGCGAAGAGAACTCGTCAGCGAGCTATACCACGCATAAAAATGTGCCCGCGACATCAAAGCGATATTTTTATATCGTGAGTTTGCTCAGATCCATTTTGGCGTAACGGAAACGCAAGATGCGGACGCACTTTTCATCTTCGGCGATCTCATAAATCAAGACATAATTCTCGATGAGGATATATCGTATGTTCTCATCTGTTATGAGAAAAATTTTTGTCATCTGACAGGCGTCGGTTTTACTTGTAGAAAAAATTAAAAATACTAAGTTAAGGGGCATAATTTTGCGAAAATTCAGAAAATATGCCCCTTAACTTGCATTTTTTTGTAAGTATGTGTTATTATGACATTGAAATAAGGAGTGAAGCTATGGAGTTGTTTATAAGAGAGAAATATCTTAAAAAAATTCGCGGGTTTTATCACGATGTTGAAACTATCAAAATCATCACAGGCGTCAGACGTTGCGGCAAATCCTGTCTTATGGAAACCGTGCGCAGAGAGTTGCTTTCTTTGGGGGTTGATGAGAGGAATATAATTTTTCTCGATCTTGACAAAAAGCAATATCGCAAGGTCAAAACCGCTGACATGCTTGAGGAGTTGATAGATTCGTTTTCTGCCGTAAAGGGCATAAAATATCTGTTTATCGACGAGGTCCAAAATGTCAAAGATTTTGAGGAGGTCGTCAACGGATATCGTTCTGAAGGCGAATATTCGATTTTTCTCACCGGCTCGAATTCGTATCTTTTAAGCGGCGAGCTTGCCACAAAACTCACGGGCAGATATGTGGAGTTTGAGCTTTTTCCGTTGAGTTTTGACGAGTATATTGAAATGAAGGCTTTTCTTGGAAAGCCTGTGGACACCAACTTGCTTATCGAGCTTAACAATTATCTGCAAGAGGGTGGTTTTCCAAAGGTCATGCAATACGACAATTTTGTTGACAAGCGCACATATGTCAATGCCGTGATAGATGAGATATTCGCTAAAGATATCAAGGCGAGGCTCAAGATACGCAATATGGAAGTTTTCAACAATGTACGCAATTTTGTGATAAACAATTTTGGCGCAACATTCAGCATAAACAGCTTAAAAGACGCTCTTATGAAGAATGGGATCAATATCAAGCCGCAAACGCTCGCCCGATATATAGAGGCATTGGAGCAAGCCAAAATTTTGTACAGATGCGACCGTTTTGATTTGAAATCCAAAAGGGCGCTCAGAGGAGAGAAAAAGTATTATCTTGCCGACACGTCGTTCTATTTTGCCTTGAATACTGACAATCGTATCAATTTCGGACCCGCTCTTGAAAATATGCTTTACGTGTACGCTCGCAGCATGGACTACGCGGTGAGCGTAGGGCGTATAGGCAATTTGGAATGCGATTTTATATTGCGTGACAGCGAGCTGAATTATGCCTATGTCCAAGTAGCATACACAATTATTGACAAAACGACGGAAGATAGGGAATACGCGGCGCTCGAGGCGATCAGAGACACTTATCCGAAATACGTGCTTACGACCGATTATTTGCAACAAAAACGCAATGGCATAAAACATCTCAACATTCTTGAATTTATCAAGAGTCGAACGAAGTTCTGATTTGACTTCCGTCTGCAAATAGTTAAATAAACGGAGGACGTTCTTATGCGCGAGCGGGTTCACGGATATACTCGGCGGAGTCGGAACCGAAGGATTTTTGTTTGAATATCTTGTTTATTGTGGAGACGGCGACGGGAATGAAGATGAGCACGCTCAGGGCTTCGGCAATGGGGAAAGCCGTCCAAAAGCCGGTGAGTCCCATAGGCGTGAATTTGGCGAGCACGTAGCCGAGTGGCAAGAGTATGCCAATCTGGCGCAGCAGGGAGATGAGCATAGCCTTTATGCCGTGTCCTACAGAGTTGAACATCGCAATCATAATTACGCCGAACGCCGCGGGCAGGAAACACACGGAGCACAGCCTGAGCGCTTCGCTGCCGACGGACATACGCAGGGCGTTGTCGCCGACGGAGAAGAGCTTCAAAAGTACGCCGGGTATGGCGTGGAAGAGCGCCATGACTACAAACATATAGCAAAACGCGATGAGCATAGCGCTGCGGAAAGTCTTGTCAAAGCGCTGTCTGTTGCCCGCGCCGTAGTTGTAGCCCATGATGGGTATGCAGCCTTGATTGAGACCGAAAACGGGCATAAACGCAAATGATTGAAGCTTGAAATACACGCCGAAGGACCATACCGCCGCGTCCGAAAAACCGTTGAGGATGAGGTTTGCCACCATGTACATGACGGAGCCTATGGAGTTCATCACAATAGTCGGCAGCCCCACGCGCAATATGCCCGAGAGGATATTCTTTTTGAGTTTGAAACCGCGCCTAAAGAAGATGTCGATGTCCCACTTCCCGCGCTTGACAAAGATGACGATGACGGGGATGAACATTGCGATTATCTGACCTATGACGGTCGCGATCGCCGCGCCGATAGAGCCCAAACCTATCACGGAAATGAATATGGGGTCGAGAATTATGTTCGTGCCCGCGCCCACGAGCTGCGAGACCATGGGTATGGTCATATTGCCCATGGATTGCAAAATGCGGTTGAGCATTATCTCTATCATCATGCCGAAAGAGCAGCAGGTGCAAATGGAGAGATATTTGTAGGACATCTCGTACACGACGCGCATATCCGCGTCCGCGCTTGCCATCTCGCCCAGTGTGTACGCGCGCACAAAAGCCTCGGACACGAAATAGCCGATGAGGGCGAACGTCGCGCTCATGATGAGGGAGAGCAGTATGCCCGTCTGCGAGGCGAGAGAGGCGTCCTCTCTTTTGCCCTCGCCGAGAAGGCGGGAGATGAGCGAGCCAGTGCCAACGGCAAGCCCTATCGCAAACGCGTTGACAAGCAATTGCATGGGCAGGGCGTATGAGAGCGCGAGCACGCCGTTTGTGGGGTCGTACGCACCGATGAATATGCTGTCCACGATGTTGTAGAGCGCTTGCACGAGCATTGAGAGTATGGCGGGGCCACTCATAACGAGTATGAGTTTGCCGATGGGCATGTGTCCGAGTTTTTGAGATTGAAGTGCGGAAGAGTCCGACATTTTTCACCTTATATTTACAAAATAATTTCAGCCTCAAGTATAGTGGCGCGCACAAAAAAAATCAACCGAAACACGGCCGATTTTGTAGAGTTTTGCAAAAATTTTTCACATTTTTGCGAATCGAAATCTAAAATTGAAAGCGGTTTTGCAAAATTTCGGTAAAAACCTATTCTGCGGCTTATGCCACTGAGCCGCCGTCCCCGCCGTCATGATTATCTGCGCCCATGCCGCCATCGGGGACTTCGCCTGCGCCGACTTGGGCATCTGCTCCTGCGTTGTCATACGCGCCTTCATTTTCCTCCGAGGAAGAGCCGCCCGGCACATACGGAGTGTTCATAAGGTCATTTATTCGCTGTTCGCGCTTTTCTATGTTCTGCGCCACTTTGAGGGATACGGGCACCATGCCCTCGTTAAGCGCGGGCTGAGCCTCGGGAGGTTCGTTGCGGTAGGAGAGCTTGAGTATGAGCGGCGCAAGCAGGGCGGATACGATGATGAGAATGAGCACAAAGGGCATTATCGCGGGGTCTACAAGCCCGCTGTCTATGCCTTTTTGAGTGCAGACGAGCACGACCTCCGCGCGTACCATCATGCCTACGCCCACTCGTAGGCTGTCCTTCACAGAGTAGCGACAGCAGAGCGACGTCGCGGAGCAGCCTATCACTTTGCCGATGAGCCCCACCGCGACAAGCGCGAGCCCAAAGCCCGCCATGCGCGCGGTTATGCCAGAGAAGTCCGCCGTTATGCCGAGGTTGGCAAAGAATACGGGCACGAACACCATATAGCCGCTCACCTCGACCTTGCGGTCTATATACTCATGCTCGCGCACGGTCGAGAGGATTATGCCCGCGACGTACGCGCCCGTTATGTCCGCCACTCCGAACCACTTTTCCGCCGCATACGCGAGGAAAAAGCAGACCGCAAAGCCCAATATTGGCAACCTGCGCGTGTGTGGGTGTTTCTTTTCTATGAGGTTGAAGAGGAAGTGGAGCGCTACGCCAAACACTCCCGCCGCGGCGAAAAACGCGACCATCTTGCCTATGACGATGCCTACTTCCTTCGCTCCCGTCCCGCCGCTCAACGAAACGAAGAGGGAGAGCAGCACTACGCCTATTATGTCGTCGAGTATCGCCGCCTCGATTATGGACGTGCCGACTTTCGTGTTCAGCCTGCCGAGCTCCTTTAAAGTGGCGACCGTGACGCTCACCGACGTCGCCGCGAGTATGGTGCCGTAAAACAGGTTTACGATCGCCATGTGCGAGGTCATACCCTTAAATCCGCCGTTGAACGCCGCCGCGACCAAAAATCCCAGCGCGAGAGGGACGATGACGCCGCCAAGCGTTATCACTACGCTGGGCAAGCCGCACTTCTTAAACTGTTTGAGGTCTGTCTCCAGTCCCGCAGAGAACATTATGAAAATGACGCCTATCTTCGCGAGGAAGGAGAGCCCTTCGAGGGTCTGCTCCGTAAAGACGGTCTGACCGGGGATGAGCTTGATGAGCCCGAGCAAAAGCCCCGCTATCAACATGCCCACCACTTGCGGCAGCCCCAACTTTTTGCCTAAAAGCGAAAACAGCTTCGTGCCCAAAAGTATGAGCGCGAGCGGCAACAATATCTCGAAGTATGCAACTGTAGCAGAAGTCAAATTTTCCATATCCGTCTCTTATCGTCACAATGTTATACTACCGAGAGGGCGGATAAGTCAAGCGAATTGACAAAAACGCGCATTAAATAGAAAAATAATATAATTTTTGTAAAAACGTTTCTAATACTCAAAACTTTTCATCTTGTATGAAAAAATCGCGATTACGGTCGTCGCGACGGCGGAGGATATCGCGGCTTGTACGCAGTCGAGGGGGAGGGCTATGAGCGCTGCGGCGTACGTGCCGTAGATGAACGCTTGCGCTATGAAATAGCCGACCGCCATAAGCGCAGTCGAAAATATGCATATGGGCAGCGACAACGCGGCGGTGAGCAATACCACTCGTTTTTTAAGAGCTTTGATATTGTCATAAGCCGAGGTTTTTGCGTCGATTTCATAAGGATAAACATCGGATCCGGGCATTTCGTCTGATTGAGGTGCAACGCCTTCGGTTGTATTTGAAATGAGGGCGGTTTCGCCCGTAGCGACGTCCGCGGCGACGTCTGAGTAGGGCTCCTCGGGCGTTATAGGGGCAGTCGCGGATATACTCTCGTCGGGTGAGGAAGAGCATGTCAAGGCATCTTGCGTGGCGGGCGCGGGGCTGTCCGCAGGGGAAGTTTGTTCGGGGTGGGCTGCCATATAGTCCTTCATGCGCTTGGAGACGTGTTTTGCAAAGTACTTTGAGCACGCCTTTTTAAGCAGCATAAACATCAGGCCTGCGACAAGTCCCTCTATCGCTTTTATGACAAGCGTATACAGCATTGTCGCGGGATAGACGGTGAGGTCGCCCAAGAAAGCGCCCAAACCGCCCGCTATCATCGCGGATATAGGGCCGAGTAGATAGGCGCATATCAAAATTACGGAGTCGCCGAGGTTAAAATAGAATTGTCCGCCCGAAAAGCCGAGCAGCGTGCCCACATACGTGAGCGCGGTCATGAGCGCGGTGTAGGCTATGAGCTTTGTTGAGAGACGAAATTTGTTTGTTTTCATAAAAAAATCTCCTTTTTGGGGAGAAGGAGGCGCCACGAGGAAAAATCCGCAGGCGAAATTCCTTCCCATTCTGACTTGACAGGCGGTTGCGGATTCTCACCGCATCAACTGTTGGGGCTGTCGGACTTGTCCGCGCGAGGCGGCATCACCACCGGTTGACATATGTCATCCAAGAAATTTTGTTTTTTTACATTATATTCTCTCGCGCGTTCGCTGTCAATGCGAAAATTTTTACAGTTTGAAAATTAAAGCGTAGAAAATATGTGCGGCGGCGCGTATGGCGCGTACGCTTTTGAAATTTTTGTTGACAATCTCTTATGTTTAGTCTAAAATTTTAGCTATGAAAAGGAGTTTTGCTCAGTTCGCATTTTACTTTGGCTACATAGCGTAGTCGCGTTTGGTGTGCGAGGCAAAATATGTTCCCGACACCAAACGGCGTCGGATTTTTTTTAAAGGGGACGTTCCGCTTGAAAATGCGGAGCGGAGCGGGCGAAGTCTGCAAATATTTGTGGAAGCGGGGCGGCTCGCTTATCGGAGGCAAAATGATAATCGTCATCAAAAAGGACAAGGCTAATAAGCAGGCGGACGACCTCATCCGTTGGATAAGGAGTTTGGGGCTTGACGTCTTCAGGAGCGAGGGCGAAAGTTCCGAAATTATAGGGGTCATCGGCGACACCTCCAAAGTGGATATAGGGATGATAAACGCCCTCGACATCGTGGAGAGCGTCACGCGTGTGCAGGAGCCGTATAAAAACGCGAACAGAAAATTTCATCCGCAGGATACAGTTGTAGACGTCGCGGGGCACAAATTCGGCGGGGACAATTTTCAGATCATCGCGGGTCCCTGCTCCGTGGAGAGCGAAAAGCAAATAATCGAGATCGCAAAAGCCGTGCAAAAAGCGGGCGCGACCGTGCTTAGAGGCGGAGCGTTCAAGCCGCGTACGTCGCCGTACTCATTTCAAGGTATGGGTCTCGAGGGGCTAAAGCTTTTGAAAAAAGCAAAGCAAGAGACGGGCATGCCCATCGTCACCGAGATAATGAGCGAGTATCACATCGACGACTTTGAAGGCGTGGATATAATCCAGGTGGGCGCGCGCAATATGCAGAATTTCGACTTGCTCAAACACCTTGGCAGACTCAAGACGCCCATACTGTTGAAGCGAGGTATCGCGGCGACTATTGAGGAGTGGCTGATGAGCGCGGAGTACATCATGTCGGAAGGCAATCCCAACGTCATACTGTGCGAGAGGGGGATAAGGACATATGAGACCTCCACGCGCAGCACCCTCGACATCTCCGCCGTCCCCGTACTCAAGGAGCGCACGCATCTGCCCGTAATAGTGGATCCGTCGCATGCCTCGGGCATATCGCGGCTTGTAAAACCGCTTTCTCTCGCGGCTACGGCGGCGGGCGCGGACGGGCTCATCATAGAGGTGCACAACGACCCGCCTCACGCGCTCTGCGACGGCGCGCAGTCTTTGAGGCTAGAACAGTTTGCGGACGCGGTGCAAAGCATCGACAAGATATTGCAAGCTGTGGGGAAAAGCAGAGATAAATAGTCAAATTGTGGATATGCGGTGAGATTTTTTGAGGATATCGGCAAAATAAAAGGTTTGATATGGCGGATATCGGGACGGTAGAGATAGTTGGTCGGGCAATGAGTGGCGGCTCGCTTGTATGCGAATTTTTCGGGGAGGGCTGTCGCGCGCTCGGCTATGACATAGGCGAGATGAGCAAGCCTCTTTTTGAGGGCAACGCGTACATTTGCGCGGCGGACAAGAATGCCCGCGCGCTAAGGGAGGACGTATGATAAGCGTGAGAGCGGAGTGCCAATGCCCCTATGATATCCTCATAGAGAGAGGCATTTTTCAAAGAGCGGGCGAGATATTGCGTCCCATTTTAAAGGCGAAAAAAGTGCTTTTGGTCACGGACAACAATGTGGACAGACTTTATGCGGACTTCGTAATGACTTCTCTCAAAAAAACGTTTGGGAACAGAAAAGTTTTCAAATTCGTCCTGCCGAGTGGCGAGCAAAGCAAGACTGTATTTAACTATCTCGACATAGTATCGAGCCTGGCAAAGCACGAACTTACGCGTTCGGATGCGGTAGTCGCGCTCGGCGGCGGAGTCGTGGGCGACATGGCTGGATTTGCGGCGGCGACGTATATGCGTGGCATAGACTACGTGCAAATGCCCACGACTTTGCTCGCTATGATAGACAGCTCGGTCGGCGGCAAGACCGGAGTGAACATGCCCGAGGGGAAAAATCTTTTGGGCGCTTTTTATACGCCTCGCGCTGTGCTCATCGATCCCGACGCGCTTGAAACGCTCAGTGAAGAGGAGTATGAAAACGGGTTGGGTGAGGGCATCAAATATGCCGTCATGAGTCCAGAGATATCGCCGTATTTGGTTGAAAATCGTAAAGACGTCGTGGGTTTTATAAAAAAATGTGTAGAATTGAAGGCGGACATAGTGCGGCGGGACGAGCGCGAGAGCGGACTTAGGCGTTTATTAAACCTCGGGCACACCGTCGGGCACGCGATAGAGGCGGACAGCGACTTTACCGCGCCGCATGGGATCGCGGTCGCGAAGGGGATAAGCGTGATGACGTCGGCGGCGCTCACCGCGGGCGAGATCTCGCTCGGGCGCGCAGAAGAGATATTCAAAATGTTGAAACTTGTCGGCGTCGGCAGGATAGATGTGGACGCGGACGCGCTCTCCCCATTCATCGCGCTCGACAAGAAGAGCGAGGGCGAGGCTATAAACGCCGTTGTCGTCACAGAGGACGGCGCGGAAGTGCGCAAAATGGCAAGAGAGGAATTTTTAAGATATATCGCGAAGTCGGACATCGTCGTCAAGCGTTCGCGCATATGCGGCGGGGCGCGTGTGCCCGCATCAAAATCCTTGGCGCACAGGGTGATGATCGCGGCGTACCTCGCGGGAGGGAGCTTCGAGGTCGAGGGAGGAGACGATATCGAGGCGACAAAGAGCTGCCTCGAGGAGTTGCGCGTATCGCGGCAAAAAGGCGAAGAGGCTATTTTGGACGTTGGCGAGAGCGGCTCCACGCTGAGATTTCTGCTCCCCATTGTGTGCGCGCAGGGCGGAGACGCGCTCATCTTTTGCAAAGGCAGGCTGAAAGACAGACCCATAGAGGGGCTTTTGGACGTTTTGACGGCGCACGGCGCGGAGTTCTTGCGCATGGACGTTAACCCGCTAAATGTGATGAAGTACAAATTGCGCGCGGGGGATTATGTCGTGGACGGCTCCGTCAGCTCGCAATATGTCACGGGGCTACTGATGGCGCTGCCGCTGCTCGAGGGGGACAGCACTTTGACCGTCGTGGGCAAGGAGGCGTCCGCAAGCTATGTCAAATTGACCCTGGACGTGTTGAAACGCTTTTCAATTGATATAAAATGTTGCGACAGCGTGTACAAAATAAAGGGCGGGCAGACGTATAAGGCGCCGAGCGATATGAAGATAGAGGGCGATTGGTCGTCGGCGAGCGCTCTTCTCGTTGCGGGCGCGCTTGCGGGAGAAGTGCGAGTTGAGGGGCTTGATCCCGACTCCGAGCAGGGGGACAGAGTTGTCGTCGAACTGCTAAGGCGCGCGGGCGCGGACATAAAATTTGAGGACGGCGCGTACGTCGCGAGAAAGTCAAAACTTTCAGCGATAGATTTCGACGCGACGGACTGTCCCGACATCGTGCCCATAATGGCTACGGCGCTGTCCTTTGCGGAGGGAGTATCGCGCATCACGTCTGTGGACAGGCTGAGATTTAAGGAGAGCGACAGGCTCGAGGCGGTGCGCGCGTTGCTTGAAAGTTTCGGCGTAAAGACGGAGTATAGCGCAGATACGCTTGAGATATTCGGCAAAATACAGCATAATGCGGGCGAATATCCTACGTTTGGCGACCACAGGATCGCTATGAGCGCGATCGTCGCCGCGCTTGCTACAGAGGGAGAGTGCGTGATAAGAGACTCGAAGTGTATAAAAAAATCCTATCCGAATTTTGTAAGCGTACTGCGCGATATGGGCGCGGACATCGCTAAGGAGGAGAAATGAAAGCGGACTTCGGAAAGTTGAAACTCGAAATATACGGCGAGTCCCACTCCGAGCGCATAGGCATGAGGCTTGACGGCATAGACGCAGGCGCATCCCTGGATATGCGTTGCGTGAACGACTTGCTCGCAAGGCGGAGGGCGGGCGCGTTTTGGTCCACTCCGAGGAAGGAGGAGGACGTCCCCGTCTTTGTCGGAGTTAAAAAAAACGGCGAGAGATATATCGTCGAAAATGCGCGTATAGAGGCGTATATCGTCAACGGCGACGTCAAGAGCGGCGATTATGACAATATCCGACATATTCCGCGTCCCTCGCACGCAGACCTCGCCGTGTGGGCGAGGGAGGGAGCTATCCCCGCGGGCGGCGGAGCGTTTTCGGGCAGGATGACCGCCCCGCTTTGCATTGCGGGCGGCATAGCGAAGGAGCTGCTCGAGGAGAGAGGCATACGCATAGACGCCTACCTCACGAGCGTAGCGGGCATAAATTTTGCGGGAGCGTACGACTATGACGGCGGCGAGGTCGCGACGCGCGGTCTCTGCGAGGAGCATAGGGCGAATATAAGGGCGCGGGAATTGCCCGTGCTAGACGATAAAAATATACAGGCGGCAAAGGACAGATTGCGCGAACTTGTCGCGGAAGGCGAC
>CANRBM010000019.1 GCA_947628855.1 uncultured Clostridia bacterium
ATTTGAAAATCTATCCGACAGAATGAACCACATATTCTCAAAGCTTCGCAACCGCGGCAAGCTTACGGAGCTTGAGATTAAGCAAGCTATGCGCGAGATAAGGGTCGCGCTTTTGGAGGCGGACGTCAACTACAACGTCGTCAAGGACTTCACCGCAAAGGTGAGCGAGAAGGCACTCGGCGAGGATATTTTAAAGTCGCTCACTCCCGCGCAACAGATCGTCAAGATAGTCAACGATGAGCTCATCGCCCTCATGGGCAGCACTCATCAAAAGCTTGCCGTAAGCGACAAACAGCCCACCGTATATATGATGTGTGGACTGCAAGGCGCGGGCAAGACTACGATGTGCGGAAAGCTTGTCGCCTACCTCAAAAAGCAGAACAAAAAGACATTGCTTGTCGCTTGCGACGTATATCGTCCCGCGGCTATACAGCAACTCAAAGTGGTGGCGGGCAAAGTCGGCACGGAGTGTTTCGAGATGGGGCAAATAAAGCCCGTCAAGATCGCCGAAGAGGGCATAAAATACGCGCTCAAAAACGGCTATGACACCGTGATAATCGACACCGCGGGACGTCTGCACATCGACGAAGCGCTTATGGATGAGCTTGTCGCCCTCAAAAAAGCGGTCAAGCCTACGGAGATACTGCTTGTCGTGGACAGCATGACGGGTCAAGACGCGGTCACGGTCGCGGACACCTTCAACAAGACCCTCGACATCACCGGCGTCATAATGACGAAGCTGGACGGCGACACCCGCGGTGGCGCGGCGCTGTCCATAAAGGCGGTCACAGGCAAGCCTATCAAATTCAACGGCACGGGCGAGAAACCCGATGACATCGAGCCTTTCCATCCCGAGCGTATGGCGTCGCGCATACTCGGCATGGGCGACGTGCTTACGCTGATAGAGAAGGCGCAGGACGCTTTCACGCAGGAAGAGGCGCTAAAATTAGGCAAAAAGCTCAAGGAAAACTCCTTCACGCTGGAGGATTATCTGCAACAGCTCGAGAGCATGAAGAAGATGGGCAACATCAACGATATGATAGCGATGATCCCCGGGCTGGGCGGCAAACTTAAGGGTTCACCGCAGATAGACGAAAAGCAGATCGCGCACACAAAGGCGATAATACTCAGCATGACTCCGCAGGAGAGGCGCAATCCCGACATCATCAAGGCATCGAGGCGCAAGCGTATCGCGGCGGGCAGCGGCACTTCCATACAGGAAGTCAACCAACTCCTCAAGCAATTCGACACTATGAAGCAGATGATGGCGCGCATGCAAAAGGGCGGTATGCGCGGGCTTAGAGGCTTGAAAGGCTTGTTCTGACAAGCGAACATTTGAGATTAAAAGAGAGCCTCGACCAAACAGAGCCTCAAACGGCAAAATACGAAAACAAAAAACAAAAAACTATAAATCTCTTTATTGGAGGACAAAAACAATGGTCAAACTCAGACTCACAAGAATGGGCGCAAAGAAATCTCCCTTCTATCGCATCGTGGCGATCGATTCCCGCAAGGCAAGAGACGGCGAATACATCGATCAGATCGGCTACTACGATCCTATCTCCGATCCCAAGAAGATTGTCATCGACGGCGAAAAGGCGAATGAATGGATCGCAAAGGGCGCACAACCCACGGATACCGTTCTCGGACTGCTCATTTCTCAAGGCATAATCGAGAAGAAATAAGGTGGACGAAAAATGATAGAGCTTGTTGAATATCTCGTATCCTCTCTCGTGCCCGAAGGCGATTACACCGTGGAGCAGAGGGACGGCGACGGCACTGCGGAGATAGTCATTACGATATCCAAAAACGATATCGGAAAGGTCATCGGCAAGCAGGGCAGGATCGCGCGCGCCATCCGTACGCTCGTCAAGGCGGCAAGCGGAAAGAGCAGCGTCAAATACAGCGTCGTCATAGAGGAAAAGAATGAGATCTGAACTGCTTATAGGCAGGATACTGCGCCCGAGAGGGCTCAAGGGCGAGCTTAAAGCGGAGGTCTATTCGTCCGATCCGCATTGGCTTTTAGGCTATGCGGGGAGCGTCATCATAGACGGCAAGGCGTACCGAGTGCAAAAATTTGCGCACGAGGGCGCTTTCGGCTATATACAGCTTGACGGCGTGACGACGGTGGAGGAGGCGGAGGCGCTCCGCGATAAGGACGTCTACGCCCGCCGCGACGAGTTGCCCAAAAACAAGGACGGCGAATATTTTATCGTCGATATTTTGGGACTTGACGTCATAGTGGGCGGCGACAACATAGGTACAGTCGTCGATGTGGCGCAGTACGGCTCCGCGGACGTCTACACGGTAAAAACGAAGGACGGACTGCTGAGTTTTCCCGCGCTCAAGACGCTCATCAAGAGCATAGACCTCGAGGCGGGCAAAATGACCCTTGACGCGACTATTTTTGAGCGAGTAGTCGTGCGCGGCTAGTCCAAAATATGCCTTTAGATATCTGAGATCAAGGATTTTTGGCAAAATAAGCGCTATGAGATTCGATGTTTTGACGGTATTCACGGGGTACTTTTCCGTACTCAACGAAAGCCTGCTCGGCAAAGCAATTGAGGGCGGGCGTTTTTTGGTAAATACAGTTGACATTCGCGATTTTTCAAAAGATAAGCACCGCCGCACGGACGATATGCCTTACGGGGGCGGCGCGGGCATGGTCATGACTCCCGAGCCCATTATGGACGCGATAGACGCCGTGGATCCGCTACATGAGGCGCACAGGATATACCTCTCGCCAAAGGGCAATGTGTTGTGCCAGCAAAAGGTGGAGGCTCTGGCAAAAAAGGAGAGGATACTCCTTCTTTGCGGCGACTACGAGGGCGTTGATCAGCGCGTTATCGACCTCGCCATAGACGAGGAGATATCCATAGGCGACTATGTGCTCACGGGAGGAGAACTTCCCGCGCTCGTGCTCATAAATTGCGTCGCGCGCTATCTTGACGGAGTGCTTGGCTCAAGCGAATCCACACTTGAAGAGAGCTTTTCAAACGGTTTGCTTGAATATCCTCACTACACTCGTCCCGAAGTATTTTGCGGCATGTCCGTCCCCAAAGTTTTGCTGGGCGGCAATCATCGCGACATAGCTGAATGGAGGCTTCAAAAGTCGCTCGAAGTCACTGAGGCGCGCCGACCCGACCTGCTTGAGGGCGTCGATCTTACGCCATATATGCCAAAGAAAAAGCGCAAACACAGGACGTGATAATACATCAAAAACCCTACACAGGTACGCAATTTGGGTCTTTATCTGCAGTAGCGCAAGCACGAGGTTGCCAAAGCGCAGGCGCTTTGACCTTGCAGAAAATCTAGCTCGCGTAGCAACATAGCCATCAAGATCATTATCGGAGATTTTATGCTGATACAGTGGTTCCCGGGACATATGACAAAGGCGATACGCCTTATGGAGGCAAACCTCCGTCTTGTGGACGCGCTCATCTACGTTATAGACGCGCGCGCCGTTGCGTCATGCATAAATCCCGTGTTCGACAGGTTGCTTGCGGGCAAGAGAGCGCTCTATGTTTTCAACAAGTGCGACCTTGTGGAGGCGGAGGATATCGCGGGTTGGTGCGACCGTTTCAAGCGTGAGGGCAAGGCGTACGTCAAAGCCGTTGGCACAAGCGGTGACTGCTCGCAGATAGCGGCGGGACTCAGGCAGCTGATGGCGGATAAAATTGAAAAATACTCCAAAAAAGGCGCGAATATAAGCGTGCGCGCCATGGTGGTAGGAGTCCCGAACAGCGGCAAATCCACTATTATCAACGCTATGCTCAAGAGAGCGAAGGCGGTGACGGGCGACCGTCCAGGGGTTACCAGGGGCACACAATGGCTGTCCGTGGACGGCATAGACTTTTTGGATACGCCGGGCACGCTGTGGAGCAAATTCGAGGATCAAAAAGTTGCGCATCACCTCGCCTACATCGGCTCCATAAAGGACGACGTCCTCGACTGCGAACAGCTGGCGTTTGACTTTATTGACGAGGTGAAATACCTCTATCCCGACTGTTTCAAACTTAGGTACGGCATAGGCGATAGCGAGGATACGCTCGAGATATTTGACGCTATCGCCGCGGCGCGCGGCTACAGGCTGAAGGGCGGCGAACCCGACTACGACAGGACAGCGAGAATGATAATAGACGAGTTTCGCAAGGGAAAGCTTGGCAAACTCTCTCTCGAGAAGGCGCAAAATTGAAGATAAATCCGCATTTTCGGGCTACACGTCGCGCAAAGTGCGGAAATTTGTTGTAAAGGGGAAAAGTTATGGTGCACGCAAGCGAGCTTATGTATTATGAAAACGAGCTTAGGTCTCGCGGATATCGGTATATCTGCGGCGTAGACGAAGTGGGCAGGGGACCGCTTGCGGGACCCGTGACGTGTTGCGCCGTGATCATGGATCTTGACGACCTCATCGAGGGAGTGAACGACTCAAAAAAGGTGTCCAAAGGCAAGCGCGAAAAACTTTTCGGGCAGATAAAGGAAAGAGCCGTCGCGTATTCGATATGCTCCTACGACCACGAGAAGATAGACGAGATGAACATCCTCGAGGCGACAAAGGCGTGTATGAAGGACGCGATAATGTCGCTTGACGTCAAGCCCGATATCGTCATAGTGGACGCGCTCAAATTGGACATCCCGTTTAAGACGTTCGGCATAGTGCACGGCGACGCGCTGAGCTATTCCATTGCGTCCGCGTCCATACTCGCAAAGGTTACGAGGGACGCATTTATGACGGACATGGCAAAACTCTATCCCGCCTATGATTTCGAGCACAATATGGGCTATGGCACGGCAAAGCACATCGCCGCGCTCAAGGAAGTCGGATCGTGTCCCATCCACAGACAGACCTTTATTAAGGGGATATTGGCAAAATGAACACAAAAGCGTCCGGAAATTTAGGCGAGCAACTCGCGGCGGAGTATCTCGAAAAGCAGGGCTACAGGATATTGGAGCGCAACGCGGTATACGGCGGGTGCGAGGCGGATATAATTTGCGAGGCGTATGTGGACGAGCAGGGACGCCCCATAAAGCAGAACGGCGCGGTCAGGGCGTTGGGACATATTTTCAAAAAGCCGCCCAAAGGGGAGCGTACGCTCATATTTTGCGAGGTCAAAGCGAGGGAGACGGACGCATACGGCAGCGGCGCGGAGGCGGTCACGCCCTACAAAGCGGGCAGATATATTAAGGCGGCAAAGGGCTATCAATCGGCGCACGGCTCAGTGGGATGCCCGACCCGATTTGATATAATCGAGATATCCTCGGACGAAGTCCACCATATCCCCGACGCCTTCAATGAAAACGACGCAAAATATCCCCGCCCATGGTGAGAGGCAATGTGCGGCGCGGATAGGCTTTTAAAGCGACCGCAAAATACAAAATGCAAAAATTCATGGCAAAATGAGGGTAAAATCGGGATTTTATATGTCATTTTGCTTGTCTAAGTAAAAAATATATGTTATATTATTACGCGTGACTCGGGTGTTCCGCTGGCAGAGAGGCTGTTAAGAACATTTCGCAATATAGGAGGTTAAGTCATTATGAACATCATCGACACCATTGAGAAAGAAGGCATGAGAACAGATCTGCCCGTCATCGCTATCGGCGACCAAGTCAAGGTCAACGTCAAAGTCATCGAAGGCACGAGAGAGCGTGTGCAGACCTATGAAGGCGTCGTCATCGCAAAGAAAAACGGCGGCATCCGTGAGACGATAGTCGTCCGCCGCGTTACATTCGGCGTAGGCGTAGAGAGGACATTCCCGCTCCATTCGCCAAAGATCGAGAGCATACAGGTCGTGCGCCACGGCAAAGTCAGACGCGCAAAGCTGTATTATCTTAAGAACAGGACAGGCAAAGCGGCAAAGCTCAAGGAAAACTGACAACAGGTTTTCAAAGGAAGCAACAATGAAAAAGAAAGTAGTTATCATACTTGCGACAGTGCTGGTTGTTATGCTGGCACTTTTCGCATTTACAGCGTGCAACAATGCGAGCAGCGATGTCGGGGAGGAGCTTGTCCAAAACGGCACATTCTCCAATTTCAATTCGACAACGGGTCAGTTTGACGGTTGGACGACATACACTTCCAACACAAGCGGATTCAAATTCGGCAGAGACTTCCCCTCGGACGCTACGGAAAGCGATGTGAGACTTTACATTGACAACAGCTCCGCAATGTACAGCAACGTTCAGCAGAGGATATCCGTTGACACCAACAAGATATACAAAGTCAGCGTCGATGTCAAGATAATAACCGAAGGCGGGCTCAGCGGCGATTACGGCGCCTATGTTGCGTTTCTTGAGAATACAGAGTACAAATTTGTCTCGACAAAGCAAAAGTCGGACAGCTTTGTCACTTACACATTCTATGTGCGCCCGAGAAATACTGATTACCTCACGCTTGCGCTGTGCCTAGGCACGGAGGGACAGGGGGTAGCGGGTCACGTGCTCTTTGACAACGTATCCGTGCAGAGAGTGGAGAAAGCGGACGTCCCCGGCGACGCGACGATATACAACTTCCGCAAAGCGGTCACGCTTGCCAACGACACGACGGTTTCCGGCATACTCTTCGTGGTTTTCCTCACTCTGTTCACAGTCGCGCTATTCGTTTGCGTATACGTTTTGCTCAGAAGGCTGTACGCAAGCCCAAAGGCATTCGTCAACTTCGGCGACAACGGCACTTCGGAAGGCGGCAAACTGCTCGCTCCTCCTCAAGACGGCAAATGGTATCATAACGCCGTATTTATCGCGGCGGCGCTCATGCTCGGGACTTTCCTTGTGAGACTCATTTTCCTGCTCACCATGAACGGAATGGGCAAGGTCATGACCGATCTTGTTGCTACCGCGCGCTTGCTCGGCCTAAAGAACGGCGTATCGAATTATCTTGTAAACAACTCGGGCAGCACTATGTCGCCGGGCTCGCTCTACATTCTCGCCGTGATAGGCGCGATGGGCTCCAAATTGCCGATGCAGTCCGTGTCCATCCTCATCAGATTTGTCAACGTGCTTGCGGACATGGCTATCGTCGCAATGATATATTTCTACGGCAAAAAGCGCGTAGGCAACAGACTCGGCACTATATATGCCGCGGTGTATGCGATCACTCCGTTCGTATTTGTCATGAGCGGTCTTGTAGGCAGCTTTGAGAGCGTGCTCATAGCGCTTATGCTTGCGACTGTCATACTCATGGTCAACAAGCAATATCTTGCGACCTACTTTATGGCGACGCTTGCGTCCGTGTTCGATCTTCGCGCAATGGCGATAGCGCCCATCATCGTCGCGTACTTCGTGTATATGTACTTGAAGGATGACGTAAATCTCAAGAAATTTACGTCGCATCGCGCACAGATCGTGTTCGGACTCGTCGCATCCTTCGTGCTTGGATATATTCTCACGTTGCCTCTCGCGATAGATAGGATAGCGGTGGGCGACGCCTTCTACGGTTTCAAGGTCATAGTAGGCGAGATGACAAACAACTCGAAATTCGTCATGAACGCGTTCAACCTCTACGGCATGGTCGCAATGAACGGCAGAAACGTCACAAGGGGCGTGGCGATACTCAACCTCATCTTCATCATTGTGCTCGAGGCGTATGCGATATCGCTGTACTTCAAAAACCGCAACAGGCAAGAGCTTGTGCTGCTCGTATCCTTCGTGCTCGCGGTGATAGCGGTGTTTACGGTCAAGGTGAATTATACCTATCTGCTGCTCTCGCTCGCGTTCGCGTTCATCTACACGATGATAAGCGGCGACAAGAGGATGTACATCATCACGGGCGGCTACAGTGTGCTTGGCTTTTTGCAGATCGGACAGTTGCTCAACCAGAGCGGTATGATAGCGATGAATCCGACGACCGCGCTCACCAACTACGAGACGACAAGCCCGTTCTTCATCATCTTCTGCGTGCTCACGGTGTTGCTGACAGGCTACTATGTGTACGTGGTGTATTCCATCACAAACAACTCGAAGTTAGTAGACATCAAGGCTATGCCCGACAAATTCGGCAAGACTCTCAAGAATTTCTTCAAAGAGCTGAAATTGCGCTTTGGAAAGAGCGGCAATTGAGTTTGCCAAGCGGAATAAAGCAGAAAGACAAAAATCAACAAAAATGCAGGGGATCGACAGTAGTCGGTCCCTCTTCATTTATTGCATACTTGATTGTCGAATACAAACGTTTTACTGCGACAAAATAACACATATGTGCGAGAGCGCAAACACATATCCATATTTTTCTTCGGCTCAATGTATAGCCGTCGAGGGATATGTGAAGCATTTGCGCCTGTGAAATAAGCGCAAAGCAGCGCTTACAATACGCGTTTTGGCATAAGACCGCCGAAAACTCGATTTCAATGTTAATTATTGACATAGGGTAGCATTTTGATATAATAAAATCAGAAGAGTAGGAGGATATCGGTATGTATCTAAAGATCACACAGAAATATTGGACCATAGGAGACAAGTTCGCGTTGACGGACGAAAACGATCGCAATGTGTTTTTTGCTAAGGAGCAGTTGTTCAAATTGCTCTCAAAATTCGATCTGTACGATTTGAGCGGAGCGGTGCTCTATCATATGGAGGCAAAGTTAAAGTTCTTTCTTAGTTACTTTGTGATATCAACCGGCGCTGGTCTCGAAATCGGATATATAAAGGAAAAGATGCATTGGCCGGGGTTCCGTCGCGCGATTATGAAGGTGGGGGATATCGACATCAAGATAAAGGGCGGCCCCATCCATATGAAAGCCATGAAAAAGGACGCAAACGGCAAGTGGGACAAAAAACATCCCGTTGTAAAGTCTACAAAGAAGTTGTTCAGGATAAGGGATATCTATGCTGCGGAGATAGACGAGCGCATGATAGACCCCGCGGTAGGCGCGCTTGTCGCGATTTGGTATGACAAGATCCGCTACGGACACAAGCACTGAAAGCATTTTCAAGCGTAAGTCGTCGCAAAACGTTTTACGAATAGGATAGCGTTACAACAAAAATCCACCTGTAAATCGGGTGGATCTTTTAAAATATTCGCAAGTCAAACTTGTCCGTCGCATAGTATATGAGATCGGACGTTATTCAATGATCGCTAGATTTGTAGGCTTACCAGAGGTCGTCGTTTCTCACAACGGACGCGCCTTGTGCCGCGCGAGCGATAGCGTCTATGCCTTTCTTTGCGGCGTCTTTGCCCATATAGCCGTCGTTTGTTATTGCAACGACATTGCCGTTGGACGCTACGAGGCGCAGGCGGAATTCGTTTTTATTGTCAAGATAGATCTCCCACTTGGGGCACTTTTGCTCGACGGGTTTCTTGAGAGTCTGATCTTCGATAGGTGCGGTCGCGGCATTGTTGATGACGCTCTGTATGCCGCCCTTGCACGCCGCAAGATCTTTGTACGCGCCGCCGGGCACGGCAAGCACTCTCTTGTTTGAAGAGTAGAGCTTGTACACAAAATTGCCTTTGTCCGTTTTTTTGATGACAAATTTGCCGTGTTGCGGTTTGGTCTCATCTGCCTCGATCAAAACTTTTTCTTCATCATTGCTCATATTTTTGTCCTCCTTTTTGGCGGTTGATTTCTTGTCGGCAGGGGCTTTCGCTACGGGAGCCGCGTCCTTCTTCTCGTTTTGTGCGGTTACATCTGCCGCAACGTTTTTCTGTTTGGAGTCGTCGGTAGGCTTTTTCGCCGATTTCTTTGCAGGCTTGTCCGCTGTCTCGCTGTCCGTTTCGGTCGTCGCTTTTTTCTTGGACGACTTCTTGACGTTTATCGTAGCGGCTGCCCACACGCCTTCCGTCGCGGCGCTGTTTTTGGACTTATAAGGATCCAACTTATCCTCTGAATCTTCGCCGTACTCCGTCTCGGCAGTGGCGCGCACAGTAGACTTCTTGCTTTGCGCCTTCGTCGAGGTCTTTTTCTCGACCGCTTTGGGGGCGGGGGAGGCCTCTTGCGCTTGCGCAGGCTCTTCATGCTTAGGCTCTTCTTGTACAGGTTCTTCTTGTACAGGTCCGTCTTTTACGGTTTCTTCTGCAGGGAGTTCAGCTACTGCTTCGTCCAAGCTTTCGGTTTGCTCTTCCGACGGTTGAGAGTCGGGCTGTTCGTCCGCTTGATCGTCGGGCTGTTCGTCAGCATTCTCTTCGAGAGGCTCTTCGGATCCCTCAACAATGTCGGAGTCCTCAACGTTTTTTTCAGGTTCTTCGACAGGCTCCTCGTCCTCAAGTTCTTCGAGTTCCTCGAGTTCATCAAAATCATCTTCCTCAAGCTCCTCGAGCATTTCAAGTTCTTCCTCGTCATCGTTATAATCGGAAGATGCCAAAAGGGCGTCTGTAGGGGCATGCTTGTCTGCGTCCATGATCTCGCTGTTCAAAAAGACTTTTTTGTCGTCGTTTTTCATAAATTCTCCTCGGAGCCGATCGAAAAAGCTCCTTATTTCGACTTTATTATCTATATTCTAACATATACTTAAATGTAAATCAACAGGCAAAGAAAATTTATTTGCGGTAAATTTTGTGGTTTTAAAAGAAAAAAATTGAAAATCAACACAATATGTGGTATGATAAAGCGGTATGAAAATAGAGCTTAATCCACAACAGAAACAGGCGGTGATGGACACCGAGGGCGCTATTTTGGTCATAGCGGGCGCGGGCAGCGGCAAGACGCGAGTGCTCACGGAGCGCATATGTCATCTGATAGAGCTTGGCGTGTCGCCGTACAACATTCTTGCGTTGACGTTCACCAACAAGGCGGCGAACGAGATGAAGGAGCGCATCGAGCGATCGATAGGCGCTTCGCAGGTTTGGACGAGCACTTTCCACTCGCTTTGCGCGCGTATTTTGCGCATAGATATTGACAAACTCGGCTATACTAAGGATTTCACGATATATACGGAGCAGGAGAGCGACCGCGTAGTCAAGCGCGTACTTATGGATATGCCGTCCATCGACCCGAAAAAGAAGGGCGAGTATCTTTGGCATATCTCGCGCGCCAAGACGCTCGCGCTCTCGCCCGACGAATATTACGACGAGATTAAGCATGACGACAACGACGCTTTCAACATAAAAAAAGTGTATGTCCGCTATGAGGAGGAGCTCAAGCGCTCCAACAGCCTCGATTATGACGACCTACTGCTCAAGACGGTGCAACTTTTTGAGGAATTTCCCGACGTGCTTGAAAAATATCGCAGACGGTTTTTATATACGCATGTGGATGAATTTCAAGACACAAACAGGCTGCAATACAAAATCATGAAGATGATAGCCTCGGGCAGCGGCAACGTATTCGCCGTGGGCGACGAGGATCAATCCATATATAGCTGGCGCGGCGCGGATATCCGCAACATCCTAGAGTTCGAAAAGGATTTCAAGGGCGCGAAGATATACAAGCTGGAGCAGAATTACAGGAGCACTACATCAATACTCAAAGCCGCGAACAGGGTCATCAAAAACAACTCTCGGCGCAAGGACAAGACTTTGTGGAGCGATATCAACGACGACGATCCCATAGTGTATTACGAGGCTTACAGCGACCGCGACGAGGCGGAGCAGGTCGCAAGGACGGTGGACGCGCTTGTAAAGGAAGGGTTGAATTATAGCGATATAGCGGTATTAGTGCGCGCAAACTCTCTCACCCGCCTTTTTGAAGAGGAGTTCAATCTGCACTCCATACCGTACAAAGTGTTTGGCGGTTTTCGCTTCTTCGAGCGCAAGGAGATAAAGGACGCGCTTGCCTACGTGCGCTTGGCGATAAATCCGCACGACAGCGACAGTCTGCTCAGGATAATCAACTATCCGCGCAGAGGCATAGGCGAGACTACTGTGAGGGAGCTCATCAACGCGGCGGCAAAACAGGGCATATCCGTTTATGAGGTGCTAATTAGCGGCGCGGGTCTAAGTGCGGCGACAGTCAAAAAACTCACGCCGTTCAAGGCGTGTATTGACGATATTATAGCCGCGTGCTCGACGATGAGACCAACTGAATTTATGCAGTACGTCGTGCGCAAGAGCGGCATAGAGACATTTTTGTCCACAAGTACGGATATTGAGGACGCCACGCGCCTCGACAACGTGCAGGAACTCGTGAACGCCGTGAGCGAGTTTGAAAAGGACAATCCCGAGCTCGGCATATCCGAATTTATGCAGTCCGTCGCGCTCGTGTCCGATACTGACGAAATGGACGACCAAAACTACGTCAGCATAGCGACTATCCATGCCGTCAAGGGGCTGGAATTCGAGGCTGTATTCATAGTGGGGCTTGAAGAGGGCATTTTCCCGTCGCAACGCGCGATAATAAGCGGCGATATAGAGGAAGAGCGCAGGTTGATGTACGTCGCCATAACGCGCGCAAAGCGCAAACTGTATGTAGTGAATTCGCGCTCGCGCTATCGTTTCGGCAAGACGGAGTACATGCCAAAAAGCCGCTTTATCGGCGAGATGTCGGGCGTCAAGCAGACGATGAGATACACGAATTCGGGCTACGGCGCGCAAAATGAGGAGAGAATAAAGCTCGGCGCGAATGCCTCCTCGGCGGCGTCCGTACTCAAAGGCGGGGCGTTTACGCCTCAAAAAAAGAGCGCACCTTCGACCTCGAACGGAGCAGACCTCGACAAATTTGTCAAGAATACTGTCGTGGAGCACACAAAATTCGGGCGCGGTATAATCGTAGAGACGAGCGGCGAAGGCGAGGACAAGATAGCGGCGATCGCATTCAAAGGTTTGGGAGTCAAGCGCTTTGCGCTCGCTATAGCCGCAGTAAGTCTGAAGATAGTGGACGACCAGACTTGAGCGTTTGATGGCAACTGTGTAAATTGTTAAAAAATCGAGTATCTAAACGAATAGAGTTGTAAAATCAAGCAAATAAACATACGAATATCAGATAAGTAACACAGATATTAAATTAAATGAGACATCAAAAAATTTGACCCAAAAACATGCCGCCTCGCGTAGGCGCGTCGGACTTGCCGATGGCACACTATCAGAGAGGCAAAATATGAAGGTAGTTTATGGATAAACTTGCAAGGATGAAGGAGCTTGTCGCCACGCTCAACGAGTGGGCGAAACTGTATTACGAGGAGGACGCTCCCGTCGTTTCGGACGCGGAGTACGATCGCCTTTACGACGAGTTGAGAAAGCTCGAGGAGGAGGAAGGATATTCCCTCAAGGACAGTCCGACGCACAGGGTCGGCGGAGCTCCTCAACGCAAATTCGAGCAATCTAAACACCTCAAAAAGCTTTACAGCCTCGACAAGTGCCAGACCTCCGAGGAGTTTTACGAGTGGTGTGCGCGCATAGAAAAAGCGCTCGGCTATCTGCCAACGCTCACCTGCGAGTACAAATTCGACGGGCTAACTCTCAATCTGCTTTACGAGAACGGTAAACTTCAAAAAGCAACTACTCGCGGCAACGGCACAGTGGGCGAAGTCGTGACCGCACAGGTCAAGACGATAAAAAAATTGCCAACGTCAATAAGTTTTAAGGGCAGGATTGAGATACAGGGCGAGGGGATACTCCGCTTGAGCAATCTGGAAAAATACAATGCGACAGCCGCCGAGCCTCTCAAAAACGCACGCAACGGAGCCGCGGGCGCGATACGCAGCCTCGACCCGTCCGTCGCCGCAGAAAGAGGGCTTAGTTTTATGGCGTACAATATAGGCTACAGCGAGTTGGAGCTTGACACTCAACAGAGCATGCACAAATTCTTGGTAGACGAGGGCTTTGAAGTTGAGGGCGGTTGGCGCACGGTGAACTCCGCCAAGGACGCTATGTTATTTGCCGCCGAGACGGAAGAGGAGCGCCCGAATCTGGATTATTTGATAGACGGAGTGGTGTTTAAAGTGGACGATCTGCGCCTCCGCGACGAGATAGGCGTCACCGAAAAGTTTCCCAAATGGGCAGTCGCCTACAAATTCAAAGCGGACGAGATGACAACAGAGCTAAAGGACGTAGAGTGGCAGGTGTCGCGCAGCGCAAAGCTCAATCCTATCGCCATACTCGAACCCGTGGATATAGGCGGAGTTACAGTCTCTCGCGCCACGCTAAACAACTATGGCGACATACTCAAAAAGCAGGTGCGCATAGGGGACAGGGTGTTCATACGCAGGAGCAACGACGTAATTCCCGAAATCATGGGCGTAGCACAACGGCAAGAGGGCGCAAAGTTCATCGAAAAGCCGACCGTATGTCCCGTATGCGGCTCGCCCGTGGAGGAGAGCGGCGCGTTTTTGTACTGCACAGGGAAGCATTGCGCCCCGCAGATAATCTCCGCGCTCGACCACTTTGCCTCTAAGGACGCGCTGGACATAGACGGCTTTTCCGAAAAAACGGCGGAGCTGCTGTTCAACGAAAGGCACATCTTCGACGGGGTAGGGTTGCTAAGTCTGACAAAGGAAGATATGCTCGGGCTTGAAGGCTTTGGCGAGAAGAAAATCGGCAATCTGATCGCTTCAATTGAAAAAGCTAAGCATACGACGCTTGACAGATTTTTGTTCGCGATAGGCATAGAGGGCATAGGCAAAAAGACGGCGCGCGACCTTCAAAAACGCTTCAAAACGCTGGAGGGCATCATGAGCGCGAGCGAAGAAGAGTTGCTGGAAGTGGACGGCATAGGCGACATACTCGCAAAAAACATAACCGACTACTTTTCCGACGAGAAAAACAGGGACTATGTGGAGCGTCTTATCGCTTGTGGTATCACGATCGAGGAGCCCGAAGAGGCGGATGGCGTGTTCAAAGGCATGCGCATAGTGCTTACGGGGTCGCTCCCCACCTACAGGCGGGGCGAGGCGACCGCGCTCATTGAGGGGGCGGGCGGAGAAGTTGCGGCGTCAGTTTCAAAGACGGTTGACCTTGTGCTCGCGGGCGAGGACGCGGGTTCTAAACTCGAAAAGGCGCAAAAACTCGGAATAAAGATAATCGACGAGGACGAATTCAAGCGTATGCTGGGCATCTGACGCGCATCCATTTTGATGTAAAGGGCGGAAAATATCGGATATCTATTTTGATTTTAATCGTTTAGAATGTTAAAATGCGGACGCAAAATTAATACGTTCGCATTTTTATATCATGATAAAATTTCGGCATTCGCAACAAGTTTTGTTTAAAGTGGTACATCTGTCTGAGACATTTGAAAATGTTTGTCAAATTTGTTGTGCTATCATATTTTTTATGATATAATTTAAAAAATTTTATTTTCGGGTGCGCGTATGTACAGCATGACAGGCTACGGCAAAGGGATCGCTTCTGACGGCGAAAAGACGGTTACAGTCGAGCTCAAGAGCGTTAATCACAGATATTTGGATTTTGGCATAAAGTTGCCAAAGAATTTCCTTTTTGTCGAGGACGCCGTCAAGAAGGCGATCGGCGCGGCTATATCCCGCGGACATATAGACGCATTTTTGACTTATGAGCAAAAGGCGGGCAGCGCGGACGATTTCGCCGTTGACGAACAACTTGCCTCGAAGTATATTGCCGCGGCAAACGCGCTTGCGGGGCAGGTGATGCGCTCCGCGATAAAGAATGTGTTTGCGGACGGTTCGATGAGATCTTCCGATGATAGGGCGGCGCAAAATATAATACTCCGCGAGGCGCTGAGACAGCCCGACATAATTGTACGCAAGCAAGCGGCGGAGGATCCCGCCAAGCTAGAGGCGGAACTTACAAAATTGACGATGGACGCACTTTGTGTCGCGCTTGAAAACCTCAAGGCAATGAGGGCGCGCGAGGGCGATGCGCTCAAAGCGGACGTCAAAAAGAAACTTGACAATATCGCCGCGTCCCTTAAAATCATTGCGGAGCTTGCTCCCGATGTAGTGAGGATGTATCGCGAGAGCATGACCGCGCGTATCGCGGAAGTGCTCGACCCCACAAAAGTGGACGAGCAACGGCTCGCGACGGAAGTCGCGCTGTATGCGGATCACTGCTGTATAGACGAGGAGATCACGCGCCTTGGCACGCACATATCCGCTATGCGCGCGCTCCTCGAGGAGGATGAGCCCGTCGGCAGAAAGATGGATTTCCTCGTGCAGGAGTTCAACCGCGAGGCGAACACCATAGGCTCCAAAGCGAACGATATCCGCATCACGAACGAGGTGCTTGCCATAAAAAACGAGATCGAAAAATTGCGCGAGCAAGCCGCAAATATCGAGTAATCTCGCATATGGTGCAGTTCTCGCGCGATGTGGCGCGCGGGGCGATGTGGCGCGCGGGATATAAAACTAAAACGGTGAGCGCCGACTAAAAGCGCTTAAGCGGAAGGAAAATACTGAAAAAGGCGGCAAAGCCAAAATATAAAACCAAGATCGCATAAGAGGCAATTTATGAACACAAAAAAGAGCATGTTGATCGTAATTTCCGGTTTCAGCGGCGTCGGAAAAGGCACCGTAGTGGATCTCGTTTTCGACAGCCTACCGAACATCCAATTCTCCATATCCTGCACGACGAGGGCGCCGAGAGCGGGCGAGGAACACGGAGTCAACTACTTCTTCATTTCGGAAGAGGAGTTTGAAAAGAAAGTACAGGCGGGCGAATTTGTGGAGTACACGACGACGTTTACAAATCGTTACGGCACTTTGAAGAGCGAGATCGACAAGCCGCTCTCCAAGGGCGTAGACGTGTTGCTTGAGCTCAACGTAGTCGGCGCGAAAAACATCAAAAAGCTCTATCCCGACTGCGTGACGATATTCATTACTCCTCCGTCCATAGACGCGCTAAAAGCGAGGCTTATCGGCAGAGGCAGCGAGGATGAGGACAGCATAAATCGCCGTCTCGAGGAGATAGAGCTCGAAAGCAAGGAGATCAAAAATTACGACTATGTTGTGACAAACAACGTAGCAAAGACTTGCGCGGAAAAGATCGTGGCAATAATAAGGAGCGAGCACCTGCGCGTGTCCCGCCAGAATTTAGACAATCTATTCGAAGAGGAGAACTGAAACTATGATGATTGATCCCCCAATCGACAAACTTATCAAAAAAGCAGAGTGCAGATATGCGCTCACATGCGCCGTCGCAAAGCGCACGAGAGAACTCGTTACAAGCGAAAGCTCCTATCTTGCCGAAAGCGGCGAAAAGCCTATCTCCCTCGCTTGCAAGGAGATATATGAAGGCAAGATCAAGATAGTGCGCGACTGACCTGAAAAATTATGCTTTACGGGAAAAATATCGTCCTCGGAGTGAGCGGGGGCATAGCTTGCTATAAAGCCTGCGAGATCGTATCTCGACTCAAGGCGTTAGGGGCAGGGGTGGACGTCATAATGACGGAACACGCCTGTCGATTTGTTGCGCCGCTCACCTTCCAGACGCTTGCGAAGTCCGCTGTCGTGACGGACGCTTTCGAACCCGTAAAGGAGTACGATATCAACCATATTTCGCTTGCGAAAAAGGCGGACATCATGGTCATCGCGCCCGCGACGGCAAACGTCATAGCGAAATTCGCGGATGGGCTTGCCGACGACATTTTGAGCACGACCTATCTCGCCTGCAATGCCAAAAAGCTCATATGTCCCGCGATGAACACCGCGATGTACGAGGACGAGGCTACGAAGGCAAACATGCGTACGCTTTTTGAGCGCGGGGCGGAGATTATGGACTCTCCGAGCGGCAGGCTCGCATGCGGAGACAGCGGCAAGGGCAGAATGGCGGAACCCGTCGATATCGTAAACAGAATCGTAGAGATGCTCACTCCCGACCAAAGCATGCATTCTATGCGCGTGCTCGTGACGGCGGGCGGCACGGAGGAGGACATCGACGGCGTACGCGTGCTTACAAACAAGTCCTCCGGCAAAATGGGCGTCGCGCTTGCAGAGGAGTGCGCCGCAAGGGGCGCGAGCGTAGTTTTTGTGCACGGCAATATGAGCGTCCCCGTCCCGAAGTGCGTAGAGAGCGCGATTTATGCTCGCACCACGAAGGATATGCTCGAGGCTTGCGAGCGCGAATTTGAAAATTGCCAAGCGGCTATTATGGCGGCCGCTCCCGCGGATTACAGGCCGAAAGTCAAACCTGCGGGCAAAATAAAGGCGAGCGAAGTCACTTTGCAACTTGAGAAAAATCCCGATATCGCCGCTACGCTGGGCGCGCGCAAGGGAGACAGGAAACTTATCGTATTCGCCGCCGAGACAGACGAGCTTTTGAAAAACGCAAAGGCGAAACTTTGCTCAAAATATGCGGACGCAGTCGTCGCAAACGACGTTACGAAAGAGGGCGCGGGATTTGACTCGGATACGAATATAGCGACTATCATACGCGCGGACGGCGCCGTATTTGAAAGCGGGAAAGTGAGCAAGAGACAACTTGCCGCTTTGATTTTGGACAAAACGCTATGATCCTCGAAGTCATTGTAGACATCTCAACGGACAACGTGGACCGCTGTTTCGATTATCTTGGAGAGGACGTGCCGCTCGGCAGCCGCGTCGCCGTGGAATTCGGCAAAAAACAGCTCATAGGGTTTGTGATAGGCAAAAAAGAGACGAGCGAATTTTCGCGTCTCAAATGGGCGCGCTACATCGACACGCCGATAAGCTCCGAACAGCTGGAGCTTTTAAATTTTATGCGCACCGCCTACGATCTCAGATATATTGACGCGCTTAGGTTGTTCGTGCCCGCAAAGCTCAGAGAGGAGAAGGATCCCGAATACTCCCGAAAATATTTATCAGTCGACGGCGCTCGTACGCTCGAGGAACTGTGCGCGACGGTGGGGAGCAGAGCTCCGAAGCAGCTTGAAGCGCTCAAATACATAGCCGCAAACGGCGGACAGTTTTTGAGCGTGCTTATTGCAAAATTCGGCGCGTCGGCGATAAACGGATTGAGGGGCAAGGGCGTAGTCGAGGAGTCCCTCGTGCACGAGCGCTCCACTCCGCTCGGTACCCTTTCAAGAGAGAAAAAGACTGTCACACTCACTCCCGCTCAAGCGGACGCCGTGAGGTCGATAGAAGAGGGCGAAGGCACGTTTTTGCTGCACGGCGTGACGGGTTCGGGCAAGACGGAAGTGTACGAAACCGTCATCGAAGAGGAGCTCAAGCGGGGCAAGACTGCTATAATGCTCGTCCCCGAGATATCGCTGACTCCGCAGGTGCTTGGGCTTTTCAGGGCGCGGTTCGGAGACAGCGTCGCGATATTGCACAGCGGCCTCAACGCGAGCGAACGCTACGACGAGTGGAAGCGCCTCAGGACGGGCGAGGCGAGGATAGCCATAGGCGCGCGCTCCGCGATATTTGCGCCGCTTGAAAATATCGGCGTAATAATCATCGACGAGGAGCACGACGCAAGCTACCAGTCCGAAAACAATCCGCGCTACGACACAAAGACGGTGGCGGCATATCGCGCGCACCTCTCGGGCGCGAAGTTGGTGCTCGGCTCGGCGACCCCGGACATAGAGACGTACATGCGCGCCACGGAGGGTAAATATCATCTGCTGACCCTTCCCGAGCGCATCTCTAAATACGCGCTCCCCGAAATGGAGATCGTGGACATGACCGCGGAGTTTCGAAGCGGCAACAGGGGCATGTTTTCCGTCACTCTCAAAGAGGCGCTCAAAGAGACGCTTGAGCGCGGAGAGCAGGCTATGCTGTTTTTGAACAGGCGCGGCTTTGCGTCCTTCATCCGCTGTAAGGAGTGCGGCTACATCGCCAAGTGCGAGGATTGCGACATCTCACTCACTTACCATATGAGCGAACACGAGCTCAAGTGCCACTATTGCGGCCGTCGCTATCACGAGATAACTAAGTGCCCGAATTGCGGCAGCGACCAAATAAAGCAGGGCAGGATAGGCACGGAAAAAGTCGTTGAGGAGCTAAAAGCGCTCTTCACGAAAGTACGCGTGCTCCGCATGGACCGCGACACTACGCAGCATAAGGACGGCTATTTCAAAATACTCGGCAGTTTCGCCGCGCACGAGGCGGACGTATTAGTAGGCACGCAAATGATAGCAAAGGGACACGACTTCGGCAATGTTACGCTTGTCGGCATACTCGAGGCAGACGCGGCGCTGTATTTCAGCGACTATCGCGCGTCCGAACGCACTTTCCAGCTCATTACGCAAGTAGCGGGCAGAGCGGGGCGCGCCGACAAAAAGGGCAGAGTTATATTGCAGACTTACGCACCCAGGCACTATGTTTTCCGCTATGGCAAGACATATGACTATGTCGGTTTCTTCAAAAAGGAGATCAACACGCGCCTGGTGACGAAGTTTCCGCCCTATACAAAGATAGTGCGCATACTCATCTCCTCGGGCGACGAACAAGACGCCGTCGACTGTACGCGGACAGTGTACAAGAGCATACAGGCGCTAGAGCGGGAGCGCGGAAAATTCGTATATCTCGGCGCGCAACGCTCGCCCGTCACGCGTATGAACGGAATGGTGCGCTATCAAGTGCTTATGCGCCTTGCCCCGGAGCAGTTCGGGCTTTGCATATCAGACATTTATGCCGCCGCCGACGCCGTCAAGCCGAAGAGCGGGAGCATATTTGTGGAGATAAATCCGCAAAGCCTCATGTAGCGCGCAGCAGGCGAAAGCGAAAGTACGCGCAATGTCCCAAAAAGGCAAAAGAACGCGCTTGACAAATCAAGACCAGGCAAATGCGCAGTAGACATATACAGAAAAAAGTACAGATCGTCGAAGAGCGCATCTCACGACGAGTATAAATATTTAATATAGCGGCATATATCCGCTAAATGCGGAAAATGAGGCAAAATATGGCAAAACGAAATATTCTCACAGTCCCCGACCCACTTCTTTACAAGAAGTGCCGCCCCGTTGAAGTTTTCGACGAAAAACTTGCGGAGCTCCTTGACGACCTCACCGACACCGTAAAATCGGCGGAGGGCGCGGGGCTCGCGGCTCCGCAGGTAGCGGTGTTAAAGCGCGTATGCGTAGTCGATACCGAGGACGGCTTTTTTGAGCTTGTAAATCCCGTACTTCTGTCCGCAAGCGGCTCGCAGCGCGGTCCCGAAGGCTGTCTGTCCGTACCCAAAAAGTACGGCACCGTCACTCGCCCGATGAAGGTCACCGTGCAGGCGTACGACAGATACGGCGTCCCGCACAAATACAAGGTCAAGGGATTCACGGCGCGCGCTTTCCTGCACGAGATGGATCATCTCGACGGCATAATCTACACCTCTTTGGCGGAGGACAGTTTCGACGAGGACAAAAAATGAAGATAGTCTTTATGGGCACCCCTGATTTTTCCGCGCAAGTGCTCAAAAAATTGAACTCCGCATATCCCGTTTCCGCGGTAGTCACAAATCCCGACAGACCCGCGGGCAGGGGAAACGCGCTCCGTCCCTCGCCGCTCAAACTCGCGGCGGAGGAGCTTTGCATACCCGTCTATCAATACGAGAAGGTCTCGCGCGAAGGTATCGCCGATATTGAGGCGCTCTCTCCCGACCTCGTCGTTACGGCGGCGTTCGGGCAGATATTGTCCGAAAAGTTTTTGAGCATACCAAAATTCGGCGTTCTGAACGTGCATGCCTCGCTCCTCCCCAAATATCGCGGCGCGTCCCCCATACAGTGGGCGATACTGAACGGCGACGAGTATACGGGAGTCACCGTCATGCGCACGGTGAAAGAAGTTGACGCGGGGGATATCCTGCTTGCAAAGCGCGTGAAAATAGGCGAAAAAGAGACGGCTGGCGAGCTCTTTGACAGGCTCGCGGACTTGGGCGGAGACGCCATAGTCGAGGCAGTCTCGCTCTTGGAGCGCGGAGAGGCTGTATTCTCGCCACAAAATGCAGAGCAAGCCACGCATTGCGGCATGATCTCAAAGAGCGACGGGCTAATGGACTTTTCTCGCACGGCGAAACAGCTGGACTGTTTTGTACGCGGCATGACTCCTTGGCCCTCGGCTTATACCTTTTTAAAGGGCAAAACGCTCAAAATTTTTGAAGTCGGACCATCGAACGTAACTGCAGAAGGTCATGACTTCGGAGAAGTCGTCGCCGCCTCATCTTCGGACGGGCTATGCGTCAAAGTTGGGGACGGAGCGGTGCGCCTAAAGGAGCTACAGTGCGAGGGCGCAAGGCGTATGAGCGACATTGAGTTTTTGCGCGGACACGCCGTAAATGTCGGCGAGAGGCTGGGTAAACTATGAGGAAGTACATCTTCGAGGCGCATGCCGCGCTCAAAAGGATATACGGCGAGGGGAGCTACTCCGACGAGGCTTTGAGCAGGGGCGATGTGAGCGCGCTCGTCACAAAGCTCACATACGGAGTGCTTGAAAACGACATCCTTCTCGACTATATCCTTGCGCAGTGCGTGAGCAAAAAGCCACGCCTTGACGCGTACATACTCCTTAAGATCGGCGCATACGCGCTCCTCACGCTCTCCGACGTGCCCGATTACGCGATAGTAAGCGAGTGCGTGGAAGTCGCAAAGCGTATGAAGGACGTGCGCGGCGCGAGCGGATTTGTCAACGCCGTATTAAAGCGCGTCGCCACCCGCGATTTCAAACTCCCCAAAGAGGGGGACGCGGACTATCTCGGCGTGACGTATTCCGTTCCGCAGTGGTTTATAGACAGGCTGTGCGCCGAGTACGGCAAAGAGCGCGCGGAAGCGGTCATAAAAGAGAGACCGAGCGAACTTGAACATCTCAGAATAAACACCCGTTTATTCACCTTGAAGGGCGTCACGGACGCGCTGGACAAGGCGGGCGAGAGCTATACTGTCACGGATGTCGGCGGGATAAGCGTGAGGGTGTGCGATGAAGTGAAATCCCTCTTTTCAAAGGGATGGGTCACCTATCAATCGCCGTCCAGCATGCTCGCAGTCAAGGCTCTTGGCGTACGCGATGGAAGCAAAGTTCTGGATATGTGCTCCGCGCCCGGCGGAAAGGCGGTGTATATGAGCGAGCTCGATCCTTCGGGGAGCGTCGTCGCGTGCGAGCTGTATCCATTCAGACTCAAACAGCTCGAAGGTTACGCGGCGCGCATGCATGCGGACAACGTTCTGCCCGTGCTCGCGGACGGCACAAAGTTCAACGCTAAATTTAAGGACGCCTTCGATCTCGTGCTCGTGGACGCGCCGTGTTCCTGTTTTGGGACCTACAAAAAGCATCCCGACGTGTTCATAAGGCGTGGAGAGGCGGACATCACAAAACTTGCCGCCACTCAACGCGCCATACTCAAAAACGCCGCAACGTATGTCAAAAAGGGCGGAGCACTCGTCTACTCCACATGTACGCTGTTCGACGAGGAGAACGGCGACGTGGTAAAGAGTTTGCTTGAGGGAGGCGCGTTCGAACTTGAGCATATAGACGGCTTGGACGCCGTAGACGGCGGCAGATACGCAAGCAACGACGGAGTTATATCCATATTGCCGCACGGCATATACGACGGGTTTTACATCGCGAAGATGAGGCGTAAAAAGTGAGCGAAATGTGCGAAAAACAAGTTTTGCTCGGCATGAGCGCGGACGACATCGCAAAACTTCCGCTTTGCGAGGGTTTTCGCGCACGGCAAATATACGGGCACCTCATGGACGGCAGGACTTTCGACGAGATGACCTCTCTTCCAAAAGAGTTGCGCGCCGCACTAAGCTCGAAATACGTAGCCTCGCCCGTGGAGATCCTGCGCATATTCAAAGGCAAGAGCGGCACAAAAAAATATCTGTATCGCCTTTTGGACGGCGGGCTCATCGAGGGCGTATATATGCCGCACGACTACGGCGACACGCTCTGCATAAGTACGCAGATAGGTTGCAGAATGGGCTGTAAATTCTGCGCAAGCGGGTTGGACGGGCTGCTCAGAAATCTCACTCCCGCCGAAATGCTTGGCGAAGTTATCTGCGCCAATCGCGAGAACGGCGGCACGGCAAAAAAGCGCGCCGTCACAAACATAGTGCTCATGGGCAGCGGCGAACCTTTTGACAACTATGATAACGTGCTCGCGTTTTTGGACGCGGTGAGCGCGGAGGGCGGCATAAACATAAGCGAGCGCAATATATCGCTTTCCACGTCGGGCGTCGCGCCGAAGATAAGGCAGTTTGCAATGAGCGGACACAAAGTCACGCTTTCCATAAGCCTACACGCGCCGTTTGATGCGCTCAGAAGCTCGCTCATGCCCATCAATAAGGCGTATCCAATTGCCGAAGTAATATCCGCGGCGCGCTATTATTTTGAAAAGACGGGCAGGCGGGTCATCTTCGAGTATACGCTAATTAAGGGCGAAAACGATTCGGACGCTTGCGCGAAGGAGCTTGCTCGCCTCACGCGAGGCTTTCCCGCCCACGTCAACCTTATACGGCTGAACGAGGTGAAGGAGAGTGCGCTCAAAACTCCGGAAAAGGACGCGACGGAGGCATTCAAAAATAAACTCACGGAGATAGGCGTTTCGGCTACTATACGCCGCAGTCTGGGCGGGGATATAGAGGGCGCATGCGGACAACTGCGCCGCCGCTACCTCGAAGAAAACGGCGAGGGAGAGGGCAAATAGCAAATTATAGGAGGACGGTGTGAAGTCATTTCGCGGCAGAGTGATAAAGGCGGTGAGCTCGCGATTCTTTGTGGATATCGGCGGAGAGGTCAAGGTGTGTTATGCGCGTAAAAAGCTAAAGGCGGACGGCGACATTTATGTCGGCGACATCGTGACCGTAAGCAAGGATCGCGACAGCTTTGTCATAGAGGAGGTGTTGCCGCGCAGAAACAGCCTCATTCGCCCGTACGTCGCAAACATCGACGTCTGTTTCATCGTCATTGCGCCCGAGCCTCAACCCGACTTTTTGCTCGTGGACAAAATCATCGTCAACTGTCTCAAACAGGACATCATGCCCGTGCTCGTCAAGAACAAGAACGATATTGCGGATATCGACGCGTCGGAGTACGATAAAGTGCTTGACGTGCTCGCTTGCAGCGCGGAGAGCGGCGAGGGGATTGACGCGCTTGCCACGCGCGCCAAGTGCAAGACGGTATGCTTTGCGGGACAGTCCGCCGTGGGGAAGAGCTCGCTCATAAACGCCCTGCTGGATGCGCCTATACTCGAGGTAGGCGAGCTTGCCAAAAAGATAAAGCGCGGCAAAAACACCACCCGCCGTACGGAGATTTTGTCCCTCGGCGAGGATACCTACCTCGTGGACACCTGCGGCTTTTCCATGCTCGAAGCCGTGGACATTCCGCCCGAAGAGCTCCGTCTGTACTTTGACGATATGGAAGAGTACAGAAAGAATTGCCGATTCAATATGTGCACCCACACCGCAGAGCCCGATTGCGCCGTGCGCGCAGAGGTGGGAAAGGGCGTCGGTAAGGGCAGATACGAGCGATATCTCGCCATATTTGCCGAGCTCAAGGAGAGGAAGGAGACCAAATTCGACTGATAACGGACGAAATTTCGCAAAATAATGAATATGCGATAGGATAATGACATTTTGCGAAAATTCGTGCGCAGGTCAAATGCATAAACCGCGCTCGATCATAAGCGCAAACGAATACAATTTTAAACGCAAATGCGTTAAGAGGGGAATTATGAAAAAAATCAAAGTTGCTCCGTCAATACTCTCGGCAGACTTCTGCAAGATGGCTGAAGCCGTTGAAAATCTCAAGGCGTGGGGCGCGGACATAGTGCACTGCGACATTATGGACGGCGTGTACGTGCCAAATCTCACTTTCGGCATGCCCATGGTGAAGGCGCTGAGGCGCTATACGGATATGCCTCTCGACGCGCACCTTATGATCACGCGCCCCGGAAGGTATGTAGAACAGTTTTGCGACGCAGGCGCGGACATAGTCACATTCCATCCCGAGGCTTGCAAGAGCGAAGAGGAAGCGCATAAGGCGCTTAAAGCTATTCGCAAAGCGGGCAAAAAGTGCGGAGTCGCGGTCAATGCGGATATGCCCGCGGAGCTCGCCTTGCCGTATCTTGACGAGATAGATATGCTTGTCATAATGACCGTGCAGGCAGGTTTCGGCGGACAGAGTTTCAAGCCTGAATGTCTTAAAAAAGCGGAAATTTTGAAAGCGGAAGCCTCAAAGCGCGGGCTGTCGTTCGATATCGAATTTGACGGCGGAGTGTGTCCCTCAAACGCCGCGCAGTGCAAAGACGCGGGCGCGACAGTACTTGTCGCGGGCAACGCCGTTTTTAAATCCTCCGACCCCGCCTCCACCGTCGCCGCCATGCAACTCCCGCTTTAAAAGAAGAATTTTGAAATCATATTTTTATGTTTTTAAATGAAAAATGACGGCTCTTGCGCCATCATTTTTCATATTGCGAGGCTAGTCTGTAATAAATACCCTACAAAACCGCTGACTCAATTTTGCAGGGGACCCGTGACGGCTTTTAAACAGCGTTATCGAATAACAGGTCACAGAACTCGGCTTACAGACTAGTTTAAAGAAGTTGCAGTTTTTATGTGTTTGTGGACAATATAATATGTTATTTAATGAAAAGCGCTACCTCTTGCGGTAGTGCTTTTCGTGTTACGAGTTAGTCTGTAAGCCGAGTTCTGTGTTCGGTTGCCATCTATCTAGGCGGTATATCGCTATACCGCTCAAGCGATGTGGGGAGCGCGTGGGCTGCATAATGCTCCCGATCTTGCATCGAGTGGGGTTTACATCGCGCCTTGTCGCCAATTTGCGGGTGAGCTCTTACCTCGCCTTTCCATCCTTACCCGAAATTCGGGCGGTATTTTTCTGTTGCACTGTCCTTGAAGTCGCCTTCACAAGTAGTTAGCTTGCACTCTTGCCCGTTGATGCTCGGACTTTCCTCAAATATTTCATGCGGCAACCCGGCTAGCTCGCAACTCTTATTATACCTAAATGACGGGATTTTGCAAGCGGATTTTGAAGATACGGGCTAAAATCGGCGCGAAATGTCAATATTTTTGGTATGGCATACGCTGTAAGCATAGGCGTCGTAGCGCTGTTTGTAGTCATATATTTTCTTATGAGGCGCCACGTGAAGCCTGTCTATTGCAAAAATATTGGGGACGCGGAGTTTGAAGCGGAGGCAAATAAGCTTGTGCGGGCTTTGCCGTTGCCAAAAAAGCGCGCCGAAGTGCCGTCACTGGCTTTCAACATAAAATGCAATATTTTAAAGCTCAAATCGCGGCGATACTGCGGGAAATTCGACGATCTGATCGTCTCAAAAGATAAACTTAAAGAAATGTGCGCGACGCCTCTTCTTGGCGCGCTCCCGTCCGTGGACGGCGTGCCGAGATGCGTACGTCTTGCGAAGTTTTGCCTTGAGATGAGCGGCGGCAGGGCGGATGAAAGCAGGATACGCACCGTTTTAGAGTCACAAAACGAGTGGCGTACTCTCACTTTTTCCGAGATAGAGGCACTTGCGCAGGCGTTCAAGTACGCGCTCACTCAGCAGCTCGCCTCGCTGTATGAAAAAATGTATACCGTCGCAAAGTTCGAGGATATTGCCAAAAGATATGTGTATTCGCGGGGCAGGACGGGCAAAAAATATGAAAAGTTCGCAAAGGATAAGCTGTTTTTGAGTTTGTGCGCGAGCGTGGCGGGATATAAGTCCGACATCTATCAAGCGACTCTAAGGGAGCTGAGGGCAAAATTCGGCAACGAGTTGGAGAGGATAATGAGCGCGCTTGACATTGTCGAGCGCATGGACTTTTCGCCGTACTACTCGCCTCTTGAAATATATGACAAGTACGATATGTTCTCGTCCTCAGACGAAGGGACAAAGCGCAACTTTTTGACGCTCGCGTCCGAGATAAGCGATAGGGAAAACCTCGACGAGTTTTTATTTGCCGTGCGCGTAGACAGATATATGCTCAGCGCGTCGTCGGGGCATATGGCTATCGCGAGATTTAAAATATTTGACAGTATGATGAGTTTCATAAAGCAAAAACGCGACGTCTCCATGCTTGGCGTGGCGCTAAGTTCGCGCTACTTTATGGATTTATACTTTAAACCTGTAAAAAGGCGATTTTTGAGTAGAAGTATTACAAAAATCAACGAATATGAGAATAGTTTTGAACCGATTTACAAATTTAAAACCGTAAATTTCGGTATATCCGCAAGTGACGGCAAATTGAAACTGTCCCCGAGGTTGCCTTTGGGCGTGACTTCTGCGGACATAAATTTCGAGTACGGCGGCGTAAGACATACGATACATTTGAAACGCGGCGAAGAGAGGGCTATGTACATCGGCGATACCCGCATAAACGGCGTGGACGCCATCCCTTTGGGCGACAAATCGTTGGATATTACACTCACCGTTCAAGACAAGACACGCTAAAATGCCGCATTATGTCCCATTTATTTCGCTCATATTTTGCGACGTCAACGTAAATTTCTTGACATAACTTTTTGCTGATGTTATGATTTTTATAATTATCGCGCGTGTATGTATGCATATATGCGCGCGGTTTGCGTCCCTGGAATGGGTCAAGTTAGGAGATAGTGATGAAAGAGAAGCTTGACAGCATCAAATGCGCCGCGCTTGAGAGTATCGCCGCGGCTTGCACATCGGCGGATATCGCCGCCGTAAGAGTGAAATACCTTGGCAAAAGCGGAGAGATATCCCTCATTATGCGCGATATGGCAAATGTCCCGAAGGAGGAGCGTCCCGCGCTCGGCAAGTTGGTGAACGAGGTAAGAGGAGAGGTGGAGCGCGCGCTCGACGAGAAGGGCGCGGAGCTTGAGGCGCAGGAAAAAGCGGCGCGTCTGAAGGCGGAAGCTATTGATATAACTCTCGACTCGGACGCTCACAAGCTCGACTCGCTGCATCCTCTCA
>CANRBM010000020.1 GCA_947628855.1 uncultured Clostridia bacterium
TAAGTATGACGGCGTCAAGACGGAGTCTCACATAGACGCAAGCACTCCGTACCTCATCCGCGACAACTCCAAGTGCGTGCTCTGCCGTCGCTGCGTCGCAGTGTGCAAGGAGTATCAATCCGTCGCGGTCATCGGCGCAAACAGCCGCGGTTTCGACACCCATATCGCGTGTGCGTTTGAGTCTCCTCTCGCAAACACCGCTTGCGTAGGCTGCGGACAGTGCATAGTCGCATGTCCCGTCGGCGCACTGCATGAGGTCGAGGAGATAGACCAGGTGAACGCCGCCATCGCGGATCCCAAGAAGCATGTCATCGTCGCGGCGGCTCCCTCAGTGCGCGTAGGCCTCGGCGAGGAGTTTGGTATGCCTATCGGCACGAACGTCGAGGGCAAAATGGTCGCCGCGCTGCGCAGGCTCGGTTTCGACGACGTGTTTGACGTCAACTTCGGCGCGGACCTCACCATTATGGAAGAGGGTGCGGAGTTCATCTCCCGCCTCAAGAACGGTGGCACGCTCCCGATGATAACAAGCTGTTCGCCAGCATGGGTCAAGTTCTGCGAGCACAACTTCCCGGATCAGCTTGACCACCTCTCCACTTGCAAGTCGCCTCAACAGATGTTCGGCGCGGTATGCAAGACCTACTATGCTCAAAAGCTCGGCATAGATCCCAAAGACCTTGTCGTCGTCTCCATCATGCCTTGCACGGCTAAAAAGTTCGAGAAGGGTAGAGCGGATCAAAGCGCGGCGGGCGTCCCCGACATCGACTACTCGCTCACCGTAAGAGAGCTCGCCAAGATGATAAAGAGCGCGGGCATAATCTTCGAGGAGCTCCCCGACGAGCAATGGGACGCGCCCCTCGGTATGTTCAGCGGCGCGGGACTCATCTTCGGCGCGACGGGCGGCGTTATGGAAGCGGCTCTGCGCACCGTGTATGAGGCTCTCACGGGCAAGGAAGCCCCGTCCCTCGATTTCACGGAAGTGCGCGGCACAGAAGGCATAAAGGAAGCCACCTACGACATCGGCGGCACAAAGGTAAAAGTGTGCGTCGCCTCCGGTCTTGCAAACGCAAGAAAGATAATGCAGGACGTCAGAGAGGGCAAGGCGGACTATCAATTCATAGAGATAATGTCCTGCCCGGGCGGCTGCGTCAACGGCGGCGGTCAACCCATCAAGTCCGCTTTCGTGCGCAACAACTATGACATCAAGAAATTGCGCGCAGCGTCAATCTATGCTCAAGACAAGGGGATGAAACTCCGCAAATCCCACGAGAACCCCGCCATCAAGGAGCTTTACAAGGAGTTCCTCGGCGAACCCAATTCTCACAAAGCGCATGAGATATTGCACACCTCCTACGTCCCTAGAAATCGCTATTAATTGATATGTGTATGTGGGGCGCTGCCCCACACCCCGGCAAAGGGCGCTTTGCCCTTTGCGATCCCAAGCTAAAAACGCGCGAACGTCGCAACTTTTCGTTGCTAGTTCGCGCGTTTTTGTTTGTATGCAATGTCCAAAACTCCCACGCGAGAGCTTGATATTGACGAACGCCTTGTCCGAGCGCACTTATACACGGACGGACGCCTTGTCCGAGCGACTCCGCGGAGCGAGCGGTTTCACGTTAAGTACGCAGTGAGGGCGTGTCTGCACCCCACAAAAACATTTCATATTTTTGCGGGGGCCCCGCAATCTCTTTGATAAACGCTAGTAAAAAGAAAAAGCGGGCGTAAGCCCGCGTCCCCCAAGCGCAAAAAATAGCGAGATATGAGCATTATTTAGTTAGAGTTTTGTGTAACTTTTATTGCGAATTGCGAAGCGTTAAATTTTTTGCGCGCGGAGTGGCGCAGCATTGTGCGGTGGGCTTTATGGCACCTTACTTCGTAATGGTGCCAAGCCCTGAGCAAATGCAAGCGCGAGCGCAGCCCCTTCCCGCCCTGCCGCGGCGTAACGCAGGGGCTGTGTTTGCGCTCGTAACGAAGCGTTTGTCTGGGGCGATATCGGGGCCCCCGCAAAAAGTATTTTTTGTGGGGTATAGCTGGGGAGTACTGAGTGGAGTGTGCCTTTACCCCACGAAATCACTGCGTAATTTCGTGGGGACCCCAAATATCCCTCGGACGAGCGTTATCATCGCTGCACGTAACGAAGGGAGAGGTTGGGTCTTTCACTCCAATGTCTGAGATACTAACGTCCGACGTGCTTGAGCTTTGGCACCCCTCCGCCCGCGCGCCCTTATACCCGTTGTCATCCTGAGCGTAGTTGAAGAATCCCCTGGGGCGCTCAAGCGCCTACATCTCTCGTTGTCATTCCGAGCGAAGTCGAGAAATCCCCCGGTGTAGGGGAAGTGCATTCCCTCGTCTCTCGCTGTCATTTCGAGCGCAGTCGAGAAATCCCCTTGCCCGAGCCCAATACAACTTAAAGTTGCACATCTTGCGCGCTTGATCTTCCTATGGAAAAAATTTTTGCAGGTGCGCTTTTTCTATTGATAAAATTTAAAGAATATGCTAGTATATTTTTATTATAAAGAATTTTTTAAGGAGGTTTTTTCGGGAGGCTTTACCCCTCGAAAGCAAAAACTATGCAATATTCTCGTGAAGTTGACGAAATGTGCTGCGTTGCAAAGGGACCCAACCACGGCCCCGCTCCCATTCCCGAGGAGGGCAAATGGGTACAGGCAAAAGAGATCAAGGACATCAGCGGCTTTTCGCACGGCATAGGCTGGTGCGCGCCTCAGCAGGGCGCCTGCAAGCTCAGCCTCAATGTCAAAAACGGCGTCATCCAAGAGGCTCTTGTTGAGACGATCGGATGCTCGGGCATGACGCACTCCGCGGCTATGGCGGCAGAGATCCTCGCGGGAAAGACCATCCTCGAGGCGCTCAATACGGACCTTGTGTGCGACGCCATCAACACCGCTATGAGAGAGCTGTTCCTGCAAATCGTCTACGGCAGGACGCAATCCGCCTTCAGCGAGGACGGACTTGTCATCGGCGCGGGGCTTGAGGACCTCGGCAAGGGGCACAGGAGCCAAGTCGGCACTATGTACAGCACAGTGGCAAAGGGACCGCGCTATCTCGAGATGGCGGAGGGCTATGTCACAAAGCTCGCTCTTGACGAGCATGATGAGATAATAGGCTATGAATTCTGCCGCCTCGGACAGTTTATGGACGCCGTCAAGAAGGGCGTAGACGCAAACGAGGCTCTCAAGGAGAACACCAAGACATACGGCAGATTCAAGAAAGAGGACGGCGCGGTCAAGTGGATAGACCCGCGCAAGAACTGATAGGAGGGCATTAAAATGAGCGTCACATTTGAAGGATATGAAAGAAGAATAGACAAAATAAACAAGACACTTGCCTCCTACGGCATCAAGGATCTCGAGGAAGCAAGGCAGATCTGCCTCGACAAGGGCATAGACTGCGAGGCTATTGTCAAGGGCGTTCAACCCATCGCGTTTGAAAATGCGGTCTGGGCGTACACCGTCGGCTGCGCTATCGCCATAAAGAAGAACTGCAAAGAGGCAGCGGACGCGGCAGAGGCTATCGGCGAAGGATTGCAATCCTTCTGCATCCCCGGCTCCGTTGCGGAACAGCGCAAAGTCGGGCTCGGGCACGGCAATCTTGCCGCTATGCTGCTCAGAGAGAGCACAAAGTGTTTCGCTTTCCTCGCGGGGCACGAGTCGTTTGCGGCGGCAGAGGGCGCTATCGGCATCGCAAAGACCGCAAACAAGGTGCGCAAAACTCCGCTCAAGGTCATCCTGAACGGCCTCGGCAAGGACGCAGCGTTCATCATTTCCCGCATAAACGGTTTCACATACGTGCAGACCAAAATGGACTACTTCACCGGCGAGGTCAAGATAGTCAAAGAGACAGCGTACAGCAAGGGCGAGCGCGCGGCGGTCAGAGTGTATGGCGCTGACGACGTCACCGAGGGCGTAGCGATAATGCGCCTGGAGGACGTTGACGTCTCCATCACGGGCAACTCCACAAATCCCACCCGCTTCCAGCATCCCGTCGCAGGCACCTACAAAAAGTGGTGCTGGGACAACGGCAAAAAGTACTTCTCTGTCGCTTCCGGCGGCGGCACGGGCAGGACGCTCCACCCCGACAATATGGCGGCAGGTCCCGCGTCCTACGGCATGACGGACACGATGGGCAGGATGCACTCCGACGCACAGTTCGCGGGTAGCTCCTCCGTCCCCGCTCACGTCGAAATGATGGGACTCATCGGCATGGGCAACAACCCGATGGTTGGTGCATCAGTTGCTTGCGCAGTCGCTGTGCAGGAAGCGCTTGCGAGGTAAAAAATATCAAGTTTACGACTCGTAAAGCACCTGCAAAGGTGCTTTACGGTCACATATCGGAGTTTTTATATGGCAAAGCAAAATATTATAGATGAGCTGAGAGAGCGCGGGCTTGTCAAGCAAGTCGTGTTTGAGGATGACCTCAAAAAGTTGCTGGATAGCGGGTCGCAGGCGTTTTATATCGGGTTCGATCCCACGGCGGACAGCCTTCACGTAGGACATTTTATGCAGATGATAGTCGCAAAGCGGTTGCAGGACGCGGGGCATCGTCCCATCATCCTCATAGGCGGCGGTACGGCTATGGTAGGCGACCCGAGTGGCAGGACGGATATGCGCTCCATGATGACTAAGGAGACCATTGCGCACAACGTAGAGTGTTTTAAAAAGCAGATGGCGCGTTTTATCCGTTTCGAGGGCGAGAACGCGGCGATACTCGTCAACAATGCGGATTGGCTGCTCGGGCTCAACTATATCGACTTTTTGCGCGAGGTGGGCGCGAGCTTTTCAGTCAATAGGATGCTCACGGCGGAGTGCTACAAGCAGCGGCTGGAGAAGGGCTTGACATTCCTCGAGTTCAACTATATGCTCATGCAGTCCTATGACTTCCTCGTGCTCAACCGCAAGTACGGCTGCGTACTTCAATGCGGCGGCGACGACCAGTGGAGCAATATGCTCGCGGGAGCGGACCTCATACGTCGCAAAGAGGGCAAGGACGCGTTTGCCATCACATTCGCGCTGCTCACGACGAGCGAAGGCATAAAGATGGGCAAGACGTCCAAGGGCGCTGTATGGCTCGATCCAGCAAAGACCTCGCCGTACGACTTTTTCCAGTATTGGCGCAACATCGCGGACGCGGATGTCGAAAAGGTGTTCAGATTTTTGACCTTCCTGCCTCTCGACGAGATAGAAGAGCTGACAAAATACAATGACGAGCGCATGAACAAGGCAAAGGAGCGCCTCGCCTACGAGCTGACCGCGCTTGTGCACGGCAAGGAAGAGGCGGAGAGCGCGCTTTCAAAGGCGAGGGCGGCATTCTCGGGAGACTCTGAAAATATGCCGTCGGCGACGATACCCGCGGGCATGACGCAGGTCGCGGAAGTGCTCGTACATGTCGCAAAAGTGCCGTCGAAGGGGGAGGCTAAGAGACTTATTCAGGGCGGCGGCATATCCGTTGACGGGAGGAAAGTCACGGACATCATGGCGACGCTCACCGAGGAGCAACTCTCAAACGGATTCGTATTGCAGAAGGGCAAAAAGAATTTCTTCAAAGTGACGGTCGAGTAAAAACTTTGTAGGTTAGGCGGGCAGGAGAATATTCTGCCCCTAATTATATTCGGGCGTATGCGCCTAAAGAGCCGCGGCAAGCGGCGACAGACGACGGAAAGCGACGAATGCATATAAAAGCGGCAATCTAAAGGCATAAATTTTCAAAAAAATATCCAAGCCTTTGCGCCGAAAATCAAAAGGGAGCTATGAAGAGCTATCGCTATGTTGACGGAGAATACGAGATAAGGCAGGAGATCAAACGCTCCGAATTTATCGCTACCGTCAAGGGCGAGGTGGACTCTGACGCGGCGGAGGACTTCGTGCGCGAGGTGCGCAGGCGCTACCCCGACGCGACGCACAATTGCTATGCGTACATAGGCGACGAGCTTGGCAACATGACCCGTTTCAGTGACGACGGCGAGCCCGGTGGCACAGCGGGACAGCCCATACTCGAAGTGCTCAAAAAGCAGGATTTGAGAAAAACCGCAATTGTAGTCACGCGCTATTTCGGCGGGATAAAGCTGGGCGCGGGCGGGCTGGTGGGCGCGTACTCGGGCGCGGCGGCAGAGGCGGTGCGGAGCGCGAATATATCCCAAAAGGTCAGATGCGTCCGCCTCGATATAGTCTGCGACTATGCCGACATCACGGCGACGGACAGGGTGATAAGGCGATACGGCGTGCAGGACGGTGTGGAATACGGCGACAGCGTGCGCATTTTTGCATACGTCAAAGAGGACGACGCGGACTGTTTTGTCACGGACGTCAGCGAGGCGACGCTTGGGCGCGCAAAAGTGACAAATTTGGGCGTTTACGCATACAAAAAGTTGTGATAACGCGCGGTTTTTGCATAATGCGGCGATTATCTTGAGGGGCGTCAAGTCGTCTTTTTGGAGGAGAAATGGCACACGAAAAAGAGTACGAATTGAATGAAGAGCGGGCGGCAAAGGCGTATGACGCATTGCTCAAATATCTCACGACGTCCCCGCGCTCCGAAAGGGAGTGCAAGGAAAAGCTGTACGAGAAGGGTTTTCACAAAAACGAGGTGGAGTACGCCCTCGAGCGCGCAAAGAGCTATCGCTATATCGACGACGAGGAGTATGTTCGCACGTTTTTGTCCTATTACGGCGACAGGCTTGGCAAGAAAAAGCTCGCCTACAAACTCACGCAGGAGAAGGGCATAGACAAGGAGCTTGCGGAGAATTTGATAGAGGACGTCATAAGCGAGGAGCGCGAGCTTGAAAAGTGCAGGGTGGAGGCGGAAAAATACGCCCGCCAAAAGAAGATAACAGACAAGAGCGGCGCGTCGAAGGTGTATGCGCACCTCATGCAAAAGGGCTATGACGGCTCCACCGTCGGCAGGGTGATGTCAACGCTTTTCGACATATTTGAAGATTGACCAAAGTTTGAAAAAACGCGCCTCAAACCGATTTTTCAAAGTGTTTTCGGATCGCATTTTTCAAAATTTGAAAAAATGGTTCTTTTTTGAGGATTTATTAAGAATTTCTTAAATTTTATTTTATTTTTTTATTGAAAGTTAACAAAATATGCTGTATCATATATTTATATAAATATTGCTAGCTTGCGCTTTTGCGCGGGCAAAGGGAGATTTTATGAGCGAAGAAAACAACAACCTATCTCAGGCTCCGATGTCTGAGACTCCCGTGACTGTGTCGGCAGATGGCACGGCGGCGGTGGCTCCGAAGAGAGGCTTTTGGCACAAGATCTTCGGTTCTACGCCGGGTGACGGGGAGATGCAACCCAAAGAGGGCTTGAGCTTCTCGATCTGCGGATTCGGTCAAAACCTCATCTGCACCATCGTCGGCTCCTACCTCACGGTGTTCATGACGGACGCAATCGGATTTTCGGCGCTGTCGGTCGCACTGCTCATGCTGTTTGCGCGTATCTATGACGCGGCAAACGACCCGATCATGGGCTCAATCGTTGACCGCACTCGTACCCGTTGGGGCAAATGCCGTCCGTATCTCAAATGGATGGCAATACCCATCATGTTGATGACGATACTGTGTTTCCTGCCTTGGTATCCAAGCAATCCGGGCGGATTTGCGGCAGTGACGATCGTCTACTTGATTTGGGGTATGGTGTACACCGTCGCGGACGTTCCTTATTGGGGACTTTCGACTGCAATGTCCAACGACACATTCCGTCGCGGTAACATGCTTACAGTCGCGCGTCTGTTCTGCACGCTGGGCGCAGGTCTTGTCACCATCATCGTCCCGATGATCACATCCAACATGACTGCCTCCACGATGAACGTCACAAACGCGAGCCAATCCGTCATCAATGCGATGGAAGGGCTGTTCAGAAATGCCAACGGCATCGACGCGGCAACAAACTTGGGAGACTGGTTCCAAGCTGTTGCAAACGGAGAAGTCGCAGGCTTTGCAAAGAACGCTTTCGGCGGAGTTACATCTTGGTCGGATTATGTGAAGGGTATTGAAAATATTCCTACGTGGTTCGCGAACATAGTCCCCACTCTTAAGGGCGAAGCAAGCGTCATCGATCCGTTGGTCAATAGCTATAAAACCGCTGTTGCGGCACTTGCCAACCTCAATGCCGAGTCTCCTATTGCACAGTTGCCAAACCTCGGCGCATGGAATACAGAATTGCAAACTCTCGCAGGTACTTTCTCGGGCGCGCAGTTGTATGACGCTATCGGCGTATCCAAGGCGGGCACTTCTCATGATTTGAGATATATCTACTTTGTAGCCGCAATAGTGTGCTGCGTCATCGCTCTCCCGCTGTTCTTCCTCGGATTCAAGAACACGGTCGAGCGCAACCAATCTCTCGAGGCGCCCCCGTCTCTCAAACACAACCTCAAGTTGTTGTTCAAGAACAAGCCCCTCATGCTCATAGTGCTTTCCGGTATCGGCGGCGCGGCGAGAATGTTGTTCACCTACACGGGCGGCCTGTACTTCGCGAAGTATGTCATGGACGGCGTTGGATTTACGATAATCCCCGGCGTGTTTGAATTCAAGGGTGAAGCGCTTTACACCATCTTCACGATGGCGGTCGTGCCCGGCGGACTCATCGCGTCACTGCTTGTTCCTCTTTGCACCAAGAAGTTCGGCAAACGCAACACCTACATTTGGTCGCATATCGCGGGCGGCATAGCGATGCTCATCGCGTTCCTCGTGCCGTATATGTGCGGTGACCAGGGCAGTTACAGACATCCTGCAACGATCGCATGCCTTATCGTTGCGCTTGTCATTGCGGGTGTGCCTACAGGATTCGGCAACATCATAACTTACGCAATGATCGGCGACACCGTCGAATATCTCGAACTCAAGACAGGCGAGAGGGCAGAGGGCATCTGCTTTGCAATGCAGACGCTCATCAACAAAGTCGGTATGGCGGTCGGAGCCTTCGTAGGCGTGCTCGCATACTATCTTGCGGACGTCGAAGCGGGCAACCCCGCGGCGGTAAGCGGCACAAGTAAGGATATAATGTGGATAATCCTTATGTTGGTCGGCACGATCAGTTTCTTCTTGACGGTCATCCCGCTCTTCTTCTACAAGTTCAACGAGAAGCAGCAACAAGAGGCTGTCGCGGAGATCAATCGTCGTAAGGAAGAGGCGGCGAAGGCAAACGGTCTCGAGGCAAGCGAGACAGAGCAGTTTGCAGAAGAAGGCTTCGCGCCCACGCTCTTATTCCCCAACGAGGACAACGAGGCGGTACCGTTCGAGACGGAGCAAACCCCCGAAGAGGTAGGAGAGGAGACCCCTCCGACCGAGCCGAAGGATGACGAGACCGAGTAAAAACTCGAGCGATAGTTCATCTGAATGAATGTCCCCGCCCATTTTTGGGCGGGGAATAAAATGCACACATATTTCAATAGATACATCATCTAGAAAGCAGTCAACGCGCAGATATCTTTTTGCAACATGGGTGGAATAAAAAAAAAGGAGCCGATTCAAAATGAAGGAGATTTTGGATAAAGATTTGGGCGTCATTTCATTCTATCTTGTGGCGTTTAGAAAAATCAGCCGTGCGTATCAGGAATTTCAGCTCAAGGCATTGGACGGCTATGACCTGTCGCCGAATGAGATAGTAGTGCTCAGCTCGCTGGACACAGTTTCTACGGCGAGCCAGATCGCGTCGGATCACGACGTGTCTAAAGCTTTGCTTTCGAGGAGCGTAAAGTTGCTCAAGGAGAAGGGCTATATCGTTTCTACCATCTCTGAGCAGGACAAGCGTGAACAGGACCTCTCGCTCACCGAGGAGGGGCGCGCTGTAGCGGACGTCATTGCCGAGGCAAATCGTCACTTTTATAAAAAGATCTCGCAAGGCGTAGACGCAAACACATACGATGTCGTAAAAATGATGCTCAAGGTGCTTATGGCAAACTTGAATATCGAGGGATAACATGCGACTTTATAAACTTCCATCCCAACCCGAAAGCGTCGCCTCGCAAGTCGTGGGCGACATTAAGCATATATGCGAACATTTTGAAAATCGCATTGCGGGCTCTGAGAGTGAGCGGGCAGTGGCGGAATTTTTGGCAGCTAAGCTCGGCGAAGGCACGGACAACGTGCGCGTCGAGCGTTTCAATGTGCACCCGCGCGCGTATTTCGGTTGGATAGAATTTACGGCGAGCTGTCTAATGCTCGCCTTTGCCGCATATTTCTTTTCTGCGCTTATTTCAATAATGCTGTTCTTGGTCGGGATCGTCCCGTTTTTTGCGGAATATGTGCTCAAAAAGCGCATGTGCGACCCGCTATTCAAAAAGGAGACGTCCGAAAACGTCTATGCCGTCAAGCATTGCTCGGGCGAAGTGGAGCGGCGCATAGTTTTTGTATCTCACTATGACGCGGGATACGAATGGCGCCTTAAGCGTATACTTGGCGCGACGGCGTTCAAATCGCTTTTTTTACTCGGCATTATCGGTGCGTTTTATCTCCTTGTCATAGACGTCGTAAGATGGGCGCTCGTCGGAGGTTTGGGCGCGGGCATTGCGTACGGAGCTATGCTCATCGCGGGGCTGGTAGGAATTGTATTTATTATTCCATGGGGCGCTGCGTACTTTTTTTTGGACAGAAAAAAGGTGACGGACGGCGCAAACGACGGCTTGAGCGGCGCGGTCACATCGGTTTACGCCTTAAACGCATTGAAGGACGTCGAGCTTGAGCATACCGAAGTCGCTCTCCTGCTTGCGGGCAGCGGCGAGGCAGGCATGCGCGGCGCTATGGCGTTTTTAGACGCGCATAAGAATGAATTTTCTGACGAGACGTTTTTCGTCTCAGTCGATATTTTGCATGACGCAAACAATTTTGTCGTAAGCAAGAGCGAGGCGGGCGGTTTTGTCAAGAGCGACGCACATGCGATTGGAATTGCCCTTGACGCGGCGAAATCCGCGGGGATAGAGTGTAAAAGTCGCAACGTGTTTTCAAGCGCACAAAGCAGGGTATTCTCCTCGGCGGGACTGAGGAGCGTAAGTATAAACGCCGCGGACAAGCAGATGGCGGATAGGCTCCATACGCGCAAAGACTCCCGCGACGATCTCTCCGAAGAGTGTATATCAAAGGGCTATGAGTTTGTGCTTCAACTGATTGCCGCCTATGACGGCGACGTGGAATTTGAGTTTTCAAACGACGACATTTCCGCAATTTAAAATTGCCGCTTTTAATTTGTTTGATAGATAATAATAAAAAAATTTGCAATCACAACAATCACAATTTACAATATAGTCACAATTTACAATCACAAAGTTTTTACTTTGGGTATTTATTTTAAATATAGAATTAAATTTTGAAGATTTTCTTCTTATCCGAATCATTTTTATGCATTCCCGATAATTTCTCTCCTCAAATCGCTGTATTTGAGACCGTGCGGGCATTGAGCATACATATATTATACTGAGGCTTTAAATATTTTCAAAAAGGGGCGCTATACGATTGACAAAGCGTGTAGAATTAGATAAAATAATATCAATATATTTTTATCAATAAAAATATAGCGAAATAATCAGGGAGAACTAATTATGGAAAACAGTGTTGAGATCATCAACAGCGAGGACAGCCTGAAAAGGCTGCTCGGTCGCGTCCGTGAAGCGCAGAAGATCTTCGCCACGTACACGCAGGAGCAGGTGGACAAGATATTCTTCGAGGCGGCTATGGCGGCAAACAAACAGCGCATCCCGCTTGCCAAGATGGCTGTGGAAGAGACGGGCATGGGCGTCGTTGAGGACAAGGTCATCAAAAACCACTATGCGTCCGAGTACGTCTACAACGCATATCGCTCCGTCAAGACTTGCGGAGTGATAGAGCGCGATACGGCATATGGCATCACCAAGATAGCGGAACCCGTCGGCGTGTTGGCGGCAGTCGTACCCACGACAAACCCGACGTCCACGGCAATATTCAAGGCATTGCTCGCCTTAAAGACGCGCAACGGCATAGTTTTCTCGCCCCATCCGCGCGCGAAGAAGTGCACGATAGCGGCGGCGAAAGTCGTACTTGACGCGGCAGTCAAGGCAGGCGCGCCCGAGGGCATAATCGCGTGGGTGGACGAGCCTACCGTCCCGCTCAGCGCGCTGCTCATGCGCGAGGCGGACCTCATTCTTGCGACGGGCGGTCCCGGCATGGTGAGGAGCGCATATTCGAGTGGCAAACCCGCAGTCGGCGTCGGCGCAGGCAACACTCCCGCTATAGTGGACGACACCGCGGACATCGTGCTTGCGGCGTCCTCGATAATCCACTCCAAGACATTCGACAACGGCATGATCTGCGCGAGCGAGCAGTCCGTCATAGTGCTCAAGGGCGTGTATGACGCCTTCAAGAAAGAGATGAAGGCGAGGGGAGCTTACTTCCTCAACGCCAAGGAGACGGACAAAGTGCGCAAGACGATAATAATCAACGGCGCGCTGAACGCGAAGATAGTCGGGCAGAGCGCATGCACAATTGCAAAACTCAGCGGTTTCGAGGTCCCCGAAGGCACAAAAGTGCTCGTCGGCGAGGTGGAAAGCGTGGAGCTAAGCGAGGAATTTGCGCACGAAAAGCTCTCTCCCGTGCTTGCCATGTACAAGGCTAAGGACTTTGATGACGCCGTCGCAAAGGCGGAGAGGCTCATCGAGGACGGCGGCCTCGGACACACGTCTACAATATACATCAACACTCTCACCGAGCGCGACAAGCTTGAAAAGTGGGAAGCGGCAATGAAAACATGCCGTATGCTCATCAATACACCGTCCTCGCAGGGCGGCATCGGCGACATCTACAACTTCAAGCTTACGCCCTCCCTCACATTGGGTTGCGGCAGCTGGGGCGGAAACAGCGTCAGCGAAAACGTCGGGGTCAAGCACCTCATCAACATCAAAACTGTTGCGGAAAGGAGAGAGAATATGCTGTGGTTCAGAGCACCTCAGAAGGTTTATTTCAAGAAAGGCTGTCTGCCCGTCGCGCTTAATGAGCTCGGCAGTGTATACGGCAAGAAGAAGGCGTTCATCGTCACGGACACCTTCCTCTATCAAAACGGCTACACAAAACCCATCACGGACAAGCTTGACGAGCTTGGCATAACGCATACGACATTTTTCAACGTCGCGCCCGATCCCACCCTCGCATGCGCAAAAGAGGGCACTGCGGCAATGCGCGCCTTCGGTCCCGACACCATAATCGCGATAGGCGGCGGCTCCGCAATGGACGCGGGCAAGATAATGTGGGTGATGTACGAACATCCCGAAGTGGACTTCCTCGACCTCGCAATGCGCTTTATGGACATAAGAAAGAGGGTGTACACCTTCCCGAAGATGGGCGAAAAGGCGACGTTTATCGCGATCCCGACTTCTGCGGGCACGGGCAGCGAGGTCACGCCGTTTGCGGTCATCACGGATGAGCAGAGCGGAGTCAAGTATCCTCTTGCGGACTATGAACTCATGCCCAACATCGCCATAATCGACGCGGATATGATGATGAACGCGCCCAAAGGCTTGACGGCGGCGAGCGGCATAGACGCCGTGACCCACGCCCTCGAGGCATATGCGTCAATGATGGCGACGGACTTCACGGATGGACTCGCGCTGCGCTCACTCAAGATGATATTCGAGTTTTTGCCAAGAGCCTACGACAACGGCCCCAATGACGCTATAGCAAGGGAGAAGATGGGACATGCCGCAACTATGGCGGGTATGGCGTTCGCAAACGCGTTCTTAGGCGTATGCCACTCCATGGCGCACAAGCTGGGCGCATTCCATCACTTGCCGCACGGCGTCGCGAACGCGCTTATGATAGACGAAGTGCTGCGTTTCAACGCCGAGGAGTGCCCCACAAAGATGGGTACATTCCCGCAATACGACCATCCGCACACGCTCGCGAGATATGCCGAAGTCGCAGACTATCTCGGCATAAAGGGCAAGACGGACAGCGAGAAATTAGACAACCTCATCAAGGAGATCGACAAACTCAAGGAGAGAGTGGGCATCAAGCGCACTATAAAGGACTACGGCGTCGATGAAAAATACTTCCTTGACACCCTCGACGAAATGGTGGAGCAAGCCTTTGACGATCAGTGCACGGGCGCAAATCCGCGCTACCCGCTCATGAGCGAGATAAAGCAGATGTATTTGAACGCCTATTATGGCAAATAAGGAGGAAATATGAGCACAGAAAAGATCATCGCGTCCAGACCCGACAAGAAAATTTATGTCGAGGACGGCAAAGTCATCAAACTGTTTGACGAGAATTATTCCAAATCCGACATACTCAACGAGGCGCTCAACCAGTCCCGCGTCGAGGATACAGGCATCAAAGCGCCACACATTCTGGAAGTCAAAAAGATAGACGGCAAGTGGGCGATAATCATGGAGTATATCCCCGGCAAGACTCTTGCTCAACTCATGCAGGAGGAGCCCGAAAAAGAGGATGAATACCTCGAAAAATTTGTAGAGCTCCAGATGTATGTGCATACTTTCCGCTCGCCCCTCTTAAACAAGCTGCGCGACAAGATGGACAGAAAGATAGAGCAGACCGAGCTTGACAGTTCGACAAAGTTCGAGCTCCATACAAGATTGAGCGGCATGATGCCTCGCGCAAAGGTATGTCACGGCGATTTCAATCCCAGCAACATCATAGTCACTCCCGAGGGAGAGTATTACATTGTGGACTGGGCGCACGTCACGCAGGGCAACGCTGGCGCGGATGTCGCAAGGACATATCTGCTCTTTGTCCTCGCGGGTAAGCAGGAGTTTGCGGAGAAGTATGTCAATTTGTTCTGCGAAAAGACAGGAATGCCGCGCAAGTACATACAGTCTTGGCTGCCCATCGTCGCCGCTTCGCAGTCTGTGAAAGGTAAGCCCGAAGAGAGGGAGACCCTCATACAGTGGGCGAGCGTCGCAGAGTACATTTGAGTTTAAAGCTGATACATTTCAGTTTGAAAAACTTGCAAAATCAAATGTAAGATCGCGCCGAATGAGACATATCATTCGGCGCTTTAATATGTTTTTTTGACCCCATCTAAATATTTTTGGCAAAAGACGTGGCTATTTTATTTTGATTGGAGAAAAATCAAAAAAGCAGAGCAAGGCAAGAAAGGTGAGCTTTTAAGTCTCGAAAAAGCCAAGCGAGATGAGCAACGCCTCGTTCACGCGCGCCATTAGGTTGAGAGGGAGTTCGCCGATCTTCTCCTTAAGGCGGCGCTTGTCGAGGGTGCGTATCTGCTCGAGCAAAACTACGGAAGTTTTGGGCAGTCCGAAGGCGCCCGCGGGAAGGGCGATATGCGTGGGAAGTTTAGCCTTGTCTAACTGAGATGTGATAGCGGCGGCGATGACGGTGGGGCTGTAGCGGTTGCCTACATTGTTTTGCACGATGAGTATGGGGCGCACTCCCCCTTGCTCGCTGCCCACGACGGGGCTTAGGTCCGCATAATACAAGTCACCGCGTTTTACTTCCATACGTCGATTATTGCCAAAACTCCGAATATTATCCCTTTCACTCTATGAGTGGCGGACGAACATTGTGAAAATGCAAAATGTGGCATACGTAGTGAGTTTTGCGCACAAAAAACCGCGATTTTTACGCAAATTCTATGTCAAAGGCGCATGTAAGAGCATAAAATATTTGCATGAAAAACGTTGCTATTGTAGGTTACGGCAATTTGGGCAAGGCATGCGAAAGGATAGCGTGCGGCAGTGAAGATATGCGGCTCGTCGGTATATTCTCGAGAAGGCGCGGATTGGTATCGCCATACGGCACCCCGATATTCGCGCAGGAAGAAATATTCGATATGGCAAAGGAGATAGACGTCGCCGCGCTGTGCTTGGGGAGCGCAAACGACCTCGTCTCGTTCGGCATATCGCTCGCGGGCAAGGTCAACACCGTTGACAGTTTCGATACGCATGCGAAAATGCGCGACTATGTGAAAAATATGGACGAGCTTGCCACTGAGGGAGGAAAGTTGAGCCTGGTGGGGATAGGTTGGGATCCCGGGATATTCTCGCTCTGCCGCGCGCTGTTCGAGGGCACGCTCCCAAACGGCTTAACGCACACGTTTTGGGGTAAGGGCGTGTCGCAGGGACACAGCGAGGCTTTGAGGCGCATAGACGGCGTTTTGGACGCGATACAGTATACCGTCCCAAAACAGGAGGCTATAGCCCTCGCGCTGCAGGGCAAAGGCGAGACGCTTACGGAGAGGGACAAGCACTTGCGCGTATGCTATATCGCGGCGAAGGAGGGCGCCGACACGGCAAATATCGAAAAGAGCGTACGCACTATGCCAAACTATTTTGAACCGTACGACGTCGAGATACACTTTGTGGACGTCGAGACACTGAGGCGCGAACACGGCGGGATGCCGCACGGAGGGCAGGTGCTGAGAAGCGGATATGCAAACGGCAAAGGGTGCAAGATGAGGCTGGAGCTCGAGCTCGAAAGCAATCCCGACTTTACAGCGGGCGTGCTCCTGCGCTATGCCGCGGTGTGCGCGAGCTTGAACGAGGGCGGGATGTGCGGCGCTAAGACCATACTCGACATTCCTGTCTCCGCGCTCTACGAAAACGGGTCCGCGCTGAGATTTGTGTGAAATTCGCTTGATTTGCGGTGCGCGGGTGGGGTACAATGTAGCCATGAAAAGCTATGATGTGATACTATTCGACCTTGACGGCACGCTCGCTGACAGCAAAGAGGGGATATTCCATTGCATTCGCTACGCCCTCGATACGAAAGGGATAGCCTGTCCGCAGGAGACGATGAACAAGATGATAGGTCCGCCGTTCAGGGTGTCCATGAAGGAGTTTTTGGGGCTCGATATGCCTCTTATAGAACAGCTTATCACGCTGTATCGCGGTCTTTACGAGACGGACGGCTGGAAGGAGAGCAAAGTCTATCCTCAGATATTCGATATGCTTGCAGCGCTGAACGCGGCGGGCAAGCGGCTCGCCGTCGCGACGTCGAAGCCCATGAAATTCACTTCGCTCATGATAGAAGGGCTGGGACTTGCGCCGTATTTCGAGTTTGTAGGCGGCGCGAGCAGCGACCTCTCCCGCGAGGCAAAGAAGGACATAATCGAGCTCTGCCTTGACGAGATGGGCATAGAGGACAAAAGCCGCGTGCTCATGGTAGGCGACAGGCTGTACGACATAGTGGGCGCGCGCGAGGCGGGAGTGGACGTCGCGGGAGTGCTTTGGGGCTATGGCAGCAAAGAGGAGATGGACGAGTACAACCCGGACTATGTCTTTGCCTCGCCTCTCCAGCTTGCCGAGGCTGTGACAGCCGCGAAATAAGATCGAAAATATAAGACTTAAATTGAAAAAACGGCATTTTATATGTGCAAAATTTGCATATAAAGCGCCGTTTTTGATGTTTGGCGACAATTTTCAAAACGTCGGATATTCAATATTTGTCTATCACCGTAAATTTGCATTTCGACTTTTCAAAGCATATCTCAAGCTCGCCTTTTTGCGCGTCGTATCTGTCTCCGTCGCGGCAATACGCCGTCTCTTCGCCGTGCAAAATTTTGCAGGAGTTTATCCGCTTGAATATCACGTTGCCGTCGCGCTCCTTTTTGAGCCCTATGAAAAACACTCTGAAGAAGGGGAAAAACATCGCTATAAGCCCGAGCAGCCCGCCGTGTTTCGGCGAGCGTATTGCGACGAGGTGTCCGCTTTCGCTCTCGGGATCGAAGTCGCGATTAAAGCGAAAACCGAAACACCTCGGCGATTTGAGCGCCATGATGAGAGTGAAGTCGCCCTCATATCTCTTGTCGCCGCAATCTATTACGGCGGGTATATGATGCACGCGATATTCTTTTAAGATTTGCAAAATGTATGCGAGCACTCCCAGCTTTTTCTTGAGCCCTATGTTCGCCTCGTAGCCTATGGGCGTAAATGAGCCCGCCGCAAGCACGTATGAGAAAACTTTTTTGTCGCTTTCGTCCTCCGTAGGAGCGGCGGAAGTCCGTGCCCCTCGAAATTTGCCGAGCACGACGGGAGTGCCCGAATGTTCTCCCGCTCCGCGGGCGGAAATATCCGACTTTGCGTGCTCATAGCGCTTGGATTTTGCGCGATCGTTCAAAGTACCCGCGGGGAAATAGAAAACTTCGATATCCCTTAGACAGGCTTTATCAAGCAGCGCGCCGAGCGTCCCGTCCCCGCCGCATACGGCTACCGCGTCAAAGCCGTCAAGGGAGTATTCGCCGTCCTCGGGCAGTGAAAAATGCGTATAGCAAAAGTCGGGGCCGAGGCACTTTTCCACTTTTTCAAAGGATATGCGCTTGCTTTTTCCCGCGATATTGTTGATGATGATAAGGCATTTTTTCATATACATTCCGACATATTTTATTGTTGCCGAAATTAATTTGTGCAATGCGTGCCTTTTTATAGTTTACATATCCGTTTATATTTGCTATAATATTCAAGATTTTCATATATGCGTGCGCATATCGCACGAATAAGGAGTTTTTATGGCAATCAACATTGGTCAACTCAGCAGTAAGGATCTTTTCACAATCCCGAACCTTATCACCTATTTTCGCATACTCTGCGTCCCCGCGTTTGTCATTTTGATGGCGTTTGCGGGCGTTAAGGACAACTTTACGCTTTTCTATGTCGCTCTCGGCGTGTTTTTGCTCGCCGCGGTCAGCGACTTATTTGACGGCTGGATAGCCCGCCGTTTCAATATGCAGAGCGGCGTCGGCATGGCGCTTGATCCCGTTGCGGACAAGCTTATGCACATCGCGATACTCTTTTGCCTCTCGCTGTGCACGGGTCTCACTCCCTTGGGAAAAAACCTTGTCGGCCATTCCTTTGTCGATGGCGTCGTTGTGACAAACCCATGGTTTGTGCACTACGCCTTTGTCATCGCCATTTGCGTCAAAGAGCTCGTGCAGATGTGCATTGCGTTTCTCGTCATCAAAAAGGGCGTAGGCATAAAGGCCAATTGGATGGGCAAGGTTGCGTCATTCACTGTTTCCATCGGCGTAATACTCGCGTTTTTCCACCCCTATGTCGCTTATGCCGATTGGGGCATCCTCGCCTGGGGCATAGTGATGAGCTATGCGGCGGCATTGGGCTATCTGAAAGAATACGTCACCCAATACATTCGCATAAGCAGGGGGCAGCAAGAGGCCGCGACGGCTGATTCCGTCAGAGAAGAGGATCAAAAAATAGTTCAAGAAAAACGCAATGGCACATACAAAGGCTGAAAGTTAAAATTTTGTGCATATAGCGGAGAAATATATGGAGAATATGGACAAAACTTACGATCCGAGTTTTGAAAAGCGGATCTACGAAAAATGGATGAAGAACAAGTGCTTTGAGGCTCATGTCGATCCCGACAAGGAGCCCTTTACCATAGTCATGCCACCCCCGAACATCACGGGACAGCTGCATATGGGACACGCGCTCAACCAGACCGTACAGGACATCTTGATACGTTTCAAGCGCATGTGCGGATATGAGGCGCTTTGGATACCCGGCACCGACCACGCCTCCATCGCAACGGAAGTCAAGATCGTGGAGAAGATGAAGGAAGAGGGGCTCTCGAAGGAGGACGTCGGCAGAGAAGGTTTCTTGGAGCGCGCTTGGGAGTGGAAAAAGCAGTACGGCGGCAGGATAGTGGAGCAGATGAAGGGGCTAGGCATCTCCTGCGATTGGTCGCGCGAGGCGTTCACTATGGACGAGAATTGCTCGAACGCCGTGCTCGAAGCGTTTGTCAAATATTACAAAAAGGGTCTGATATATCGCGGCAGCCGCATAATAAATTGGTGCCCCTGCTGCCATACCGCGCTTAGCGACGCGGAAGTCGAGTATGAGGAGCAAAAGTCCAACCTGTGGTATTACAAATACCCCGTGGTGGGCGAGGACGACGCCATAGTCATTGCGACTACGCGCCCCGAGACTATGCTTGGCGACACCGCCGTCGCGGTCAACCCCAAGGACCCGAAGATGTCCCGCTTTATCGGCAAGACGGTTCGTCTGCCGCTCACGGACAGGACTATACCCGTCATAGGCGACGACTATTGCGAGATAGGTTTCGGCACGGGCGCGGTCAAGATAACTCCCGCGCACGACCCCAACGACTTCGAGGTGGGCTTGAGACACAACTTGCCCGTCATACAGTGCATAGGCGAGGACGGTCTCATGAACGAGAACGCGGGCAAATATCAAGGCATGGACAGGCTCACGGCGCGCAAGGCTATCGTGAACGACTTGACTCAGCTCGGGCTCATGGTCAAGATAGAGCCGTATTCGCACAACGTCGGCACGTGCTATCGTTGTGGCGAGACGGTGGAGGCGCTTATCTCCAAACAGTGGTTCGTCAAGATGAAGCCGCTTGCGGAGCCCGCTATCAAGGCGGTCAAGTCAAAGCGGACGGAGTTTATCCCGAAGCGCTTTGAAAAGACCTACTTCAATTGGATGGAGAACATCAAAGATTGGTGCATATCGCGCCAGCTTTGGTGGGGACATCGCATACCCGCGTACTACTGCGACGATTGCGGCGAGACGGTAGTTTCCAAGACGGCTCCCGATAAGTGCCCGAAGTGCGGCGGGCACATGAGTCAAGACGAGGATGTGCTGGACACCTGGTTCAGCTCCGCGCTGTGGCCGATGAGCACGCTCGGTTTTCCCAAAAAGACGAAGGCGCTCAACTATTTCTATCCCACAAGCGTGCTCGTCACGGCGTATGACATAATATTCTTCTGGGTCGCGCGCATGATATTCAGCGGGCTGGAGTTTATGGACGACGTGCCTTTTTCGGACGTGCTCATACACGGCATAGTCCGCGACGCGCAGGGCAGGAAGATGTCAAAGAGCCTCGGCAACGGCATAGACCCGCTTGAGATAATCGACAAATACGGCGCGGACGCGCTCAGATTTTCGCTCGCGACGGGCATAGCTCCCGGTTCGGACACGAGATTTACGGAGGGCAAGATAGAAAACTGCCGCAATTTCGTGAATAAGCTGTGGAACGCCTCCCGTTTTGTAATCATGAACATCAAGGAAGGGGAGAAACTCGAAATGCCCACGCGTCCCACGGGCGCGGACAAGTGGATTCTCACTCGCCTCAACGACGTCATTAGAGAGGTCACAGTCAACCTCAACAAGTACGAGATAGGGCTCGCGGCGGCGAGGCTTTATGACTTTGTGTGGAGCGAATTCTGCGATTGGTACATCGAGATGAGCAAGCCCGCGCTTTACAGCGGCGACGCAAAATTACACGAACATCAAATTGCTATGCTGGTGCAGGTGCTCACGACCATACTCAAACTCTTGCATCCCTTCATTCCGTTTATCACGGAGGAGATATATTCAAAGATATATCCCGACGACATCCTCATGTTGCGTGAGTGGCCGTCCTTCAACAAGCACCGCGTGTACAGGAAGGAAGAGGGGGAGTATGAGGGGCTCAGAGAGCTTATCGGCGCGGTTCGCAACCTGCGCAACGAGATGAATGTCGCCCCCGGCAAGCGCATAAGCGCGTACATCGCGACGTCCGACGAGAAGTTTATGACGTCCGTTGCGCCCTATCTGGACAAGCTTGCGGGAGTGGGCGAGATACATTTTGTCGCGGACAAGAGCGAAGTCGAGGGCAAATATTGCGCCGTCGTATCCCGCCTTGCGGAGCTGTTCATCCCCTTAGGCGACCTTGTGGACGAAAAGAAGGAGATCGAGCGCATCAAGTCGGAAATTGCCGCTACCGAGGCGGTCATAGCAAAGGCGCAAGGACTGCTTTCAAATCAGAATTTCATCGCGAAAGCGCCGCAAAAACTTGTTGACGGTGAGCAGGCAAAACTCGACGCCGCCCTTGACAAGCTTGAAAAGCTCAAGGACAAGCTTGCCGCATACGAGGCGTAAGGAGAGTGTAAATGGAATTTAAATATTCTGTATCCATACTTTTTTCAAACATAGGCTATGTGTTCAAACTCATATTGTGGCTCGCTATCGCCGCGCTCATCACGGCGGGGATAGGCGCGGGCATACTCATTCCGATATGGCGCGTACTTGCCTCGACCACGGACGTTTCGGCGTACATCGCCATGATAAAGGACCAATTTTTGCAAGTATGGCAGGGCAGTATCAACATGCGCGCCGCCGCAAGCGACATCGTAGATCAAGCGATCTTGGGCATAAGGGCGCTCAACAAAGCTCCCGGCGCGTTTGCGGGACTCATATTTGCGGCGATATTCGTGTATGCGGTGTTCTGTTTTTTGAAAGGACTCAGCTTTTACAGCCTGTCCGACATCATCAACAAGCTTATGGCGTCGAATATGCGCTTTGGATTTGCGAGCAATATGGCGCTGAATTTGCGCAAAAGCGCGATATTCTCGCTTACAAGGCTTTCGATAAGCCTTCCGATAGACGTTGCTTATGCGTTGATATCCATATCGATCACGCTTGTGTTTTACAAACTCATAGGTCTTTTTGCCGTGCCAATATTGCTCATATTCAGCGTGGTTTTCTTGTCGCTTAGGGCGATACTGTTCAGCGGATGGCTCCCGCGAATGCTCTATCATCCCGAGGAGATGTCCTACGCGGCGTTTTTCAGAAGTTTGGTCTATGTCAAGCACAACTTCACCGACTTGTTCAAAGCGTTCGCTATCATATTCACGCTCGTTTACATCATAGTGTATGTCTGCACTGTGCCTACGGGCGGCTTGGCAGTAATAGTCATCGTCCCCATGCACTATTTCCTGTCGCGCACGGTGGAGCTGATAAGCTACTACAAGGCGAAGGGGATGAGTTTTTATACGGACGGCTCCACGGTCGTGAACACTGTCGATTACGGTTTGAGACCCGACAATCAAGAACTTGCTTACGGCGAATACGGCGTGGACAGCGAGGATGCGGACGCTCCGCGCGAAGAGAAGTCCGAAAATAGCTCCCATAGCGATCCGGAGGACTAAAATGTCTGAAAAGAAACCGTTTTTTCGCATGAATTTCGGCGCGGTCAAGCTTGCTCTCATGTTGATCGTCATATTCGGCGCGCTTGCGGTGATAGGGCTTGACATAGCCATATTGGCGGGCGCGATCGCGACGAGCGTACCCGAGGTGGCGTGGGTGTCGCTTGCGGCGTCGGCACTGGTCGCTGTGGCGGCGCTCGTAGTGCTTGTCTCAAGCGGTTATCGCTTTGACGACGAGTGCATGTACGTCCTGCTTGGGATATTCAAGGACGAGATCCCGTATGAGAAGATCACGGGGCTCAAACGCAATGCGGACAGCGGCATATATTACGTTGTCATGGGCGAGGGAGAGGACGGCACGAGCGCGCGCATAGATATCCCTCGCGCAAAGGATGAAGATTTTGTAAAGGAGCTCAGAAAGCACCTGCCTACTATCCCCGTAGAGACGTTCATTTTGCCCAAAAAGAAGGATAAAAACTGAAAATGTATACGCTTGATTTTAAACCGCTCGACGCGCGCGCGCTCGAGTTGATAAAAGAGTATTCGCGCAATAGTCGCTATCTCGGCAGCGACTATTCCTATTTCGCCTATTTGATATGGTTTGAGCAAGTCGAATATGCCGAGGGTGACAGGGCGCTCTTTTTGAGAGCTTTTTTTGACGGCAGGTTGAGATATTGGCAACCGCTTGTCAAGGACGGACAGACAGCTATGGGCGCTGTTGCCCAGCTGCCGCCGCTTTGTACGTTTTTCGGCTGTTCGCAGGAGTTTGCCGCGCAGCTTTTTGAAGAGTACACCTCCTGCTATGACAGAAATTATTCCGAGTATATCTATCTCACCGAGGATTTCATATCCCTTGTCGGCAAGCGCTACAACGCAAAGCGCAATCACGTACACAAATTCAAGGCGCTGTACAACTACGAAATGACGCCCTACAGACCCGATGATCGTGGCGAGGTGCTGGCGTTCGAGGAAGAATGGTTCGAATCTCACCGCTTTGACAGCGAGGATGCGGAGCTAAGCGCTATGCGTGAGCGCGAGATCATGTTTGCCGCCCTCGACGCTACGGCAGAGGGCAAGACAGTTTGCGACCTGCTGAGAGTGGACGGCAAGCTCGTCGGTTTTTCCGTCGGGGAGAGGCTGTCGGATGAGTGCGCGGTCATAATCTACGAAAAGGCGGATATCGCCTACGACGGCATATACAGTTTTCTCGCGCACGAGTTTGCGGCGCGCAATTTTTCGGACTGCAAGTACATAAACAGACAGGAAGATATGGGGCTTGAGGGTTTAAGAAAGTCAAAACTCAGCTACTGTCCCGAGTTTTTGTTGGACAAGTATGTTTTGGAGCCCGAACGTGTCGCACATAGCGACGTATTTACAAGCGTTTTGGGATATGACGTCGCTACGCTCACCGAGGATCACTTCAACATCGTCATGAGCTTTTTGCAGGAGGGCATAGCCTCCCTCGCCGACAAAAAATTCTTCCTCAACTACAAGGATAGCGAGCTTATGGGAGTGCTGGGGGACGGGCATATGCTCGGCGCGTTTGACGGAGGCGCGCTCATAGCCACGGTAGGCGTGGACCTCGACAAGGAGTACGGGAAAAAGCTCGCCGAGATATGCGGCGACAAGTCGGGAAGGCAATTCTACGAATTCAGCGGCATAATGGTCAAAGAGGAGTATCGCGGAAAGGGCATAGCACGCGCGCTTTGCGGAGAGGCTATATCTTGGGCGAAGCGCGAGATAGCGGGCAGTACGTTATGCGCCGTCGTGCAAAAGGGCAATATCCCGTCCGAGCGCAATCTGATGGGGCTTGGATTCAAGCTTAGCGGGCGCGCGCCGTACAAGGAGTACGATTTTGAGTATTTCACGCTCGACATATAATATCGTTGGGTGCGCGCGCATAACATAGTGCCGAGGTGGCGCTATCGAACTGCATGTAACAATAGATCTCAACAGGATAAGGCAAAATATTATAAGTATACGCGAGCGCGCAGGCGTCAAGGCGATGCTAATGGTGAAATCGGACGCCTACGGGCATGGGTTGGAGCGCGTCTCGCTTGCCGCGGAGGAGCTTGTAGACTCATTCGGCGTAGCGACTTTGCAGGAGGGCAAGAGGCTGCGCGAGGCGGGCATACAAAAAGATATACTCGTGCTCATTTGCGCGCCGTACGAGCTTAAACGCGCGATAGAGAACAGTCTCACGGTAGGACTTCACTGTTTTGAACAGCTTGAAGTTCTCGAGCGTTTGATCGTGACGGGCGAAGTTTGTCCCCGCAACGTGCGTTTGCACATAAAGGTCGATACGGGTATGCACAGGCTTGGTTTTTCGCCCGACGAGGTGAAAGAAGTCGTGGCGCGGCTGGAGGCGATAGGCGTGCGCGCTGAGGGTGTGTATTCGCATCTGCGCGCGAGGGCGTATTCGCAAAAAACGGAGTTTATGCGCGCGGTAGAGACGGTTAAAGCGCGTTTTCCCGCGGCATGCGCACATCTTGCGGCAAGCGAAAATCTGGGAGTAAGTACGCTTAGATTTGACGCGGTGCGCATAGGTATCGCCGCCTACAGGGGCGCCATGACCGTGACGAGCGAGGTCGTGCAGACGAGAAGGATAGGCGCGGGAGAAAACGTGAGTTACGGCAATTTCAAGGTGGAGCGCGCCACTAACACGGCGATAGTTTTCGGCGGCTACGGTGACGGCGTGAAGAGAGAGGCCCCGTCGCACGTTGTAATACGCGGCAGGAAGTGTAAGGCGCTCGGCAGGGTGTGCATGGATATGTTCGCCGTGGACACGGGGGACATGACCGCCGAAGTTGGCGAAACGGTCACGCTGTTTTCGCCCGAAACGGCGACCTGCGTCGCGAAAGAGAGAAGAACGATAGACTACACCGTCATGACGGGTTGGCACGGACGGTGCGAGAGGAGCTATGTATACAAAGTTACAGGCGAGGAAGGCAGCCCTTGACGCGGTGAAAAGAATGTCCGCCGAGGAGCGAGAATGGGCGAGCGGCGCTATATGCGACGCGCTTTCGGGCATAGACGAATTCAAGTTTTGTCACAAGCCCTTCGTGTTTTTGGGCACTGATACGGAGCCGAACACGGAGGAGATAGTCGGACTTTTGCTCATGATGGAGCGCGACGTAAGCGTTCCGCGCGTGGAGGGGCGGGATATGAAGGCGATACGGATCACGCCTTATTCCAACTTCCGCACCAACAAGTGGGGCATTTTGGAGCCCGTGGGCAGGGGAGTATGTCCCGACCCCGACCTCGCCATAGTGCCGCTTGTCGCCTTTGACGGGCTCAACAGAGTGGGACACGGCGGCGGCTATTACGACAGATATCTCGCGGGGCGTGACATATTCAAGATAGGTATAGCCTTTGAGTGTCAGCGCGTAGAGGGCGTGATATGCGAAGATTTTGACATAGGACTTGACATGCTCGTCACCGAAAAGCGCATAATAAGCGCAAACGGCGAGAGGAAAAATATTTTCGGAGAGGACGAATGAGAGTTGTAGCGGGCAAATACAGAGGCAAAAATCTTGCGTCTCCAAAGGACGACAGCGTACGTCCCACGACTACGCGCATAAAGGAGACGCTTTTCAACGTATTGCAGGGCTACGTGCCCGAGGCGACGGCGCTCGACCTGTTTGCGGGCAGCGGCGCGCTCGGCATAGAGTGCATATCCCGCGGCGCGAAAGAAGTGGTATTCGTGGACAGGAGCAAGGATTCCGTCGCGCTCGTCAAGCAAAACCTCAAGGGGATAGAGGGCAAATACAGCGTACACCTTTCGGATTTTTCCGCGTATCTGAGAAGCGCGCAACTTCAAGGCAAAAAGTTCGATATAATATTTCTGGATCCGCCGTATGCGAGCGGGCTGGGCGAGATAGCGCTGGACATCATAATAAACGGCAATTTGCTCGCCGACGACGGCGTGATAGTGTTCGAGCACAGCTCCGACAAGGATTTTAAGCTTGGTTACACCGACTATAAGGCGCGCACAAAGCGTATGGGCACGGTGACGGCGGAGTTTATCTCAAAAAAACGCGTCGCCATGATGACGGGCAGTTTCGATCCCGTGACGGTAGGGCACGAGGAAGTTCTCAAACAGGCGCTTTCAATCTATGATACCGTAATAGTCGCATGCCTCGTCAATCCCGACAAGACCTACATGTTCAACCCCGCGCAGAGGCTCGCGCTTGCGGCGGCGATGTGCTATAAGTACGACAATGCGTTTGCGATATTTTCCGAAAAAGACGCCGTGGACGTCGCGAGAGAATATTGTGCGACGGAGCTCGTAAGGGGAGTGCGCGACGTAAAAGACGAGGGCTATGAGGCACAGATGGCGGCGTACAACCGCGAGCGCGGCTACGACACGCGATTTATAGTTTTGGAAGAATTTCAAGACGTGAGTTCCACGCTTGTGCGCGAGGAGTTGAAGAGGGGGGATCTGAGCCATATCCCCGCCGCCTGCGTCCCCATATTGTCGTCGGAAGGGTTCAAATATCTCAAATGACTGTCCAATGCGCGCCTGCCTAAGAATGTGAGGCGGCGCCAAAGAGGGCGTTTTGGGGCAATATCGAATAGCTGAAAATCGCGTCTTCGACAAAATATTTGAAAATTTACATTTGCCCTTGAAAATCGTTTGATTTTTGCTTATACTAAAAAAGAGGATTTATTATGGAAGCAATAGATATGTTATTGAACGACCTTGAGAGCGAACTTCTCAAGGCAAAAAAGACACCGTTCAGCAATACGGACATCACGGTCAATCGCAAGACCGTGTTGGAGCTTGTTTCGCGCATACGCTCCAGCCTGCCGCAGGTGATAAGAGACGCTATACAGATCACCCGCGACCAGCAGGAGATAATAAACAGGGCAAACGCCTACGCTCAATCCACAATAGACGACGCGCAGGCGCGCATGAAGTCCGCCATCGACGACAGCGAGGTCGTAAAACAAGCGCAAGCGCAAGCCTCGGCTATTATAGAGGACGCAAAAGCAGAGTACAATCGCATCATCATGGACGCGCGCGAACACGGTCTTGCGCTCCTTGCCGCGTCGGAGCAGCAACTTGGACATCTGCTTGACGTCTGCCACGAATCCATGAACAACCTTCAAAACAGCTGATCGTTTGCTTTTGAGCCGATATTTGAATAAACGTTGCGCACGGTTGAGACATGCATCGGCACGATCCGAGCCGTGCGCGTTTTTTTGTCCAAGCAGATATTCTTTAAAAATACGGATTTTTGCATAAATTTACCCTCATTAATTCATTTTTTAGGCAAATTTTGCATAAATATACTAATTTGTGCTGAATTATTGCATTTTTTCCTTGACAGACAAGCGGTATTATGTTATTTTAAGGAAAAATAAATTTTAAAACAAACTTTTTAAAGAGGTGGAATATGAAGAAACAGAGGTTATTTGCCGTTGTTGCGCTGGTACTGCTCGTCCTGCTTGCGCTCATTATGACGGCATGCGACAAAAAGACATACTACACGGTCACGCTCGACTATGAAACTTCGCAGGGTACAGTCACATTGTCACCGTCAACCAGGATCGGGAAGTATGCCGAGGGCGCTGAGGTGACCCTGTCCGTCGTGCCCGACGAAGGGTACGAAGTTGACTCATTTACGGTGAGCGGCTACGATGACGCCGCCTTGAACGGGGGGGGGGTATACTTTTAAAGTAAAAGCCGATACGACGGTGACGGTCACCTTCAAGCCTGTGCAAGCGCAACCCA
>CANRBM010000021.1 GCA_947628855.1 uncultured Clostridia bacterium
ACGTTCCGCCACACTGCACTCAGGACTCCCCTCCCTCTCCGTACTCACTAACGGTTTGCGCTCGAGCGCAAACACAGTCCCTGCGTTACGCCGCGGCAGGGCGGGAAGGGGCTGCGCTCGCTCACCGCGATACGTTGTGCAGGCAAGTCTGCAATTATGTCACTTGTTCGGGCGGAAATAAATGAGAGCCCCGCCCTCACTGCGTACGTGAGTATATCCCGCTCGCTCCGCGGGGTCGCTCGGACAATGCAGACGTCGTGTATAGGGGCGCTCAGACAATGTGCGACGTCAATATCAAGCTCTCACGCGGGAGTTAGTACCATACACACAAATCAAAAACGCGCAAACTAGGCACGAAAGTGCCGACGTTTGCGCGTTTTTAGCTTGGGATTGCAAAGGGCAAAGCGCCCTTTGCCGGGGAGTGGGGCAGCGCCCCACATGGGGCGTGCAGGGGTTGAAAACCCTTGCCGAGGTGTGGGCGAGGAGCCCACTTAAACAACAACAGACTTACTCTACGCGCAAGGCGTCTACGACGTTCTTTCGGGAGGCGCCGATGGCGGGGATAATGCCGCTGAGGACGGTGAGCAGCAGACTCAAAAGCACGAGCAGCAACGCATGCAGTGGATGGAAGTGCAAGAGGTTGGGCACTCCGGACAGCGCGCCTATGATGAGGCTTATTATTGGCGAAAGGATGTAGGTGATGATTATGCCGAGCAGTCCCGCCGCCAAGCCGATAAGCGAAGTTTCCGCGACAAACACGTTGCGGATATCTCTCTTTCGTGCGCCGAGCGCGCGCAGTATGCCGATCTCTCGGGTGCGTTCTATGACGGAGTTGGAGGTGATGACGCCTATCATTACCGTGGACACGACAAGGGAGATTGACGCGACGGCTATGAGCAGCATAGACACGAGATTGATTATCATATTCAAGCTGTGAACGACCATTTCGGACACGTCGAAGTAGCCGATGGAGGCTTTACCGTCCACGGTCTTATGGGTATCGTTCCAATCATTGATGTAGTCGCAGATGTCTATTTTTTGTTGGTATGTCTGAGGATACACCGCGATATATGATGGTTTCATAGTTGCGCCGATGGATTCTTCGTATGTTGTAAACGCAAGTTTGTTTTCCATGACAGCCATTATAGATGTGCTTGCTATGTCTTTGTCCTCAAGAGCATAACCCTTAAAAACGGTACTACGTTTTGCATCGGACTTGTCTGATTCATTGGCAGTTATCTTGCGCTGCAACTTTGCTATCTCGCTGTCGTACGCATTTTTGGCGACGAGCGCGCCGAGCTCGGGAGTGTAGCAGATCGAGCCTGTTGAAACGTATGCCGCCTGCGTGTCCTTTTTGGGACGAATGACGCCTGTTATAGTGAGGTCTATACCATTCTCGTTATCATACAATTCTTTCAACTTGGTTTGATCGGTATATCCCCACCTAAATTCGTCGCCTTTCTTTTCGCCGGGGAGTTTGAACAAGTAGTTGCCGTTTGCATCCGGATCCGTCACGCGTTCATAGTAGTCGTTGTTGAAAACGAGGCGCAGACGTTTGCCTATAAATGTATCGAAAGTTATCTCTTCGGGGCTCAGCTCCTCTGCCGTGTAATTTTCGGTGTCATATTTGATAAGCTTTATGCCGAATGCGTCAAGCAAAGCAGAGTTTATTTGGTTGTATTCGTTGACGCAAAGTGCAAGTTCGTTGGAATTTTTCGGATAGCTGCCCGCAAGCACGTCGTACTGTGACGTCATATGTTTCTCGTCGCCCACGAGTTGTTGCCAGTATTTGGGCTGTATGCCGTTGTCTCCGAGTATGGTCATTGCTATGGTCATTGCAGAGATATCGGCGGGCGACTGCGATGCGTCAATATATTTCACTGTTTTGCTGTCAAGGTCATAATATCGTGAGATAAGATTGAAGCGCGTGCCATAAAAGATGTTCATGGCGCCATAGTCCTTATTATAGGACATCATGTACTTGCAAAACTCTTCCGAAAGCTCATTGCGCGACACGGATTGGAAGAAGGTGTCCATGATATCCATAATTGCACCCAAGCTCGAATCCGAGGAAGAGTCTTTGTTTATCCCGACATTGTTGCCCTCGGGGAAGGCGTTCTCGTCCGTCTCTATTTTTGACATGGACGCGATTATATTGTCCAGCACGGACACCTGCACGTTGTATTCGTAAACGCCCACGGGCACGCCCGCAAGCATTTCCGTCTGCATATTGTCCACGAATACGTTAAATCCGTTGGATATCGCAAGCACAAGACCGAGACCTATAATGCCGATACTCCCCGCGAAGGCGGTGAAGAAGGTACGGTTGCGCTTTGCGATGAGGTTTCTCAGACTAAGCCCGAACGCCATGCCTGCGCTCATAGAGGTAGGCTTGAAAGTCTTTTCCTTCTTCATCTGTTTTTTCTGTTTGCGCTTGCGCTTGTTGAGCGAGTTTATGCCCAGCCTGTTCAGGACGGGATCCGCGGAGGAGCGGTTGCGTTTCATCTGTTTTTTGCGCTTGCGGTTGGAGACTTTTTTAAGTTTGACGTTGATGGGAGCGCGTCTGTTGAAAAGCCCGGAATAGTCTATGTCGTCCGCCTCTTGTGATACGGTGGGGACGGGGGCTCCTTCCTCTGAATTAGCGCTGTCTTCGGACGCGTCGGAATGTTCGCCGTCTGCAATGCCCGCAAGCAGAGCGTCCTCCTGCTCAAAGAGTTTGCTATGGTCTATGCCGTCTGCGTCTGCGCCGTCAAGAGCTGAGGGTTTTCGCCCGTTCTCGGGGTTTTGCCCTTCATTTTGAAGAGATAAAGTGTCTGTTGTGACGGAATCCTCAAAAATTTGAGACGCGCCGTCGGCGGGGACGTTTTGTCCGCTTTTCTCTGTCTCGTCCGCATCAGAGAGGTCGCCGTCCTCGGAAGAATATTCGTTTTTGCGCATGCCGAGCACATCGAATCCGCTCTCCAAAGCCTCCTCTTCTGGATCGTAGGGGTTTGTGTCCTCGATGAGGCTGCCGTCCTTGAAGCGGCATATGCGCGAGCAATATTGATAGGCAAGCTCCGAGTTGTGGGTGACCATAATGACGAGGCGGGTCTTGGATATCTCCTTCAAAATGTCCATGACCTGCGTGGAGAGTTCGCTGTCCAGCGCGCCCGTAGGCTCGTCCGCCAAAATTATCTTTGGGTCGTTGACGATGGCTCGGGCTATGGCGACGCGCTGCATCTGTCCGCCGCTGAGCTGATTTGGGCGCTTGTTTATCTCGTCTCCCATACCCACGCGGTGCAGGGCTGCGACGACTTTCGCGCGGCGCGACTTCTTCTTTTCGCCGACGAGGGAGAGCGCAAGCTCCACGTTTTCCATGACGGTAAGGTGGGGGATGAGGTTGTAGCTTTGAAAAACAAAACCTATAGTGGCGTTTCTGTATGCGTCCCAATGCAGGTCGTCGAAAGCCGCCGTAGACACGCCGCCTATTACGAGGTCGCCCGATGTGTAGCGGTCAAGGCCTCCGATGATGTTGAGCATGGTAGTTTTTCCGCAGCCGCTCGGCCCCAAAATGGCGACGAATTCCGCCTCGCGGAAAGCAAGAGAAACGCCGCGCAAAGCTTGCACGGTCGTCGTTGCCGTAGGATAGTTTTTTACAATGTCGCAAAGTCTGAGCATAGCCCACCTGCCAAAAAAGTTTTGACCGCAAAGCGGTGTTGTTTCAGTTTAGTTGTCGGTCACGGTCTTGTGGCTCGAATCATAGCCGGCAATAGGGAAGGACTTGCCGTCGAGGGCGCGTATGGTCTTGAGTCCCGCGCATATAAGTTCCGACATGCGCTTGCACAGCTCCTCGAGGGTGAGGGTGCTCTGGTGGTTGTACCAAAGCGTGAAACACGCCTCAATGCCCGACGCGATGAATGCGGCTATATATTTTGCGCGCGCGGCGTCGATATCGATGTCGTTTTGTTTGATATAGTCAATAAATCCCGTTACGACGCGCTTATTGAGCAACTCGAACAGGTGAGACGAGTTGCCTTTAAGAAGGATATATCTGTTGTATTCGTCATATCTGACGATCTCTTCCGAAATGCTGTTCAAAAGCGGATAGGGGTCTATCATAAAGTATAGCCAATCGTTCTCGCTCATTATTCGCTCGAGATTTTGCATTATTTCCTGCTCGATATCGTTGCGAACCTCGAGGACGGAACCATAGTACATATAAAAAGTGCTGCGCGTGATGGAAGCCGCCTGCACAAGCTCGCTCACAGTGATGGACGAGATGTCTTTTTTTTGCACCAGATCGTTGAAAGCTTTCCTTATTGCAGTTTTAGTTCTGATGACGCGTTTGTCGGTATCTCTCTGTTCCATATTCCGCCTTTATGACATGACTTTATGACATTATTTAGTTTATCATACAACTGTTTTTTTTTCTACAACTTATGAAAAATCCAATATTAAGATTTCTTTATGCAAGCGTTTAATTTTTGCAAAAATTCACACACTATTTGCACGGCATACACCTATCAAAACCACTGTATGTCCAAAAGGAGAACGTATGAAGTTTAAGAAGAAGAACAGGGCTCCGCTCAGCCACAGCAATTTGACTGAGCACGAAAATCTGCGCTCGCACTACGACCCCAACGGCAGTTGGACGGGCACCCCGGACGGTTGGGACAAGGACGTCAAGGCTCCCGACGAAAAAAGCCCCCGCGAAACCGAGGCGGACCGCGACGTGTACGGCAAGTATATGCCGACCGAAAACGGCTACGTGCAAAGCGAAGGCGTGAGGACGGAACTTGAGGACGGCTTGATCTTAGGCGGCGCCGAGGCGGGACAGGATATCGCCGAATATCCGCTCGAAGGGCAGGTGGCTCCGTCGGGAGGGGAGAGCTATGAGCAAAACACCCGCGACATGCAGGATCACAAGTATCCCGAGCATACGGCTGGAAACGGTATGGCGGATACGGAAGCGGGCGGAGACTTTTACACCCCGCGCATACAGGGCGAAAACGGCGTCTATGAGAAGAAAGCTATGGACAAGCTCGCCCCCGAGCACGACGCCGTGTATGACGACCAAGCGTCCATGGATATCGAGGCGGGCAGCGATTTCTACCACGAGAAACTCAATACCGAGGTAGGCAAAGAACTGTATCACTACGACATTGAGACCGCAAACGAAATGAACGCGGAAAGCGAGGTCGAAGGCGGCGATGATATCTATCAAAATGACATAGAATTCGACCCCGAAAAGTATGAGAGCGGCGAGTGGAAAAAGCGTCCCGAGGAGCGCCCCGCGCCCAAGCGCGACGTCGAGATAGGCACCGAGCTTACTCCCGACGGCAAAAAAGAGGTGGGAGTGAACGCTCCAAACGGCGACGTCGAGTGCGCCTCCGAGCTGCAAACAGGCAAAAAAGTTGCAAATGGGGTGGAAAAAGATAAGCACAGCGATATCGAAAGTGGCTCGCACAAAGACCATGGCGACATCGAAAGCGGCGCGGACATCGCGGACGGAGAAATAGGCATGGGCTCCAGCGTCTATCCTTTGGGCACTGTCGGCATGCCCGTCGGAGAGCACGGCTATCCCACCGTCCCCGACGGCGAACTCACCATGGATGAGGCGACCATAAAGGAGGATATTACCCCCGTCCAGGACGCCGACGACCTGTAAAAAACCGTCTGTACGGGCGATATACTGCGTCAAAACCCTCTCGCCTCGCCGTCATGTACGACTATGTACATTAGGCGGTTAGGAGAGAGGGCTTTTTCTTGTCTCTCATCCCGTACAGGCGTTTTTTATAAATCATGCTATTAGTACGCTCGCGTTCGGAAAATTGCTTTTTCCTTGTCTTTGAACAAATATCGCGGTTTTTCGTCAAACGTAACGTTTGTCTGAGCTCGTACGCAACCTCTATCCGAGCTTTCTTATACACGCCGTCTGCCGTGTCTGAGCGTAGGCCTCCCCCTTCTCCAACGTTGGATAGAAGACTATCGGGGTCCCCATAAAATTGCGGAGTGATTTTATGGGTTAAAGTATAGGGGGAGGCTCCGCGCAAAACAGCGGGCGTCAGCCCGCGTCCCCAAGCGCAAAAAATAGCAAACTATACGAGTATCTTAGAGCGTTCTATTGTTACTTCTTGCATACGAGTATGTGACGCGTTAAATTTTTTGCGCGCGGAGCAGCGCAGCAGCTTGCGGTGGGCTTTTAGGCACCTTACTTCGTAATGGTGCCAAGCCCTGAGCAAATGCAAGCGGGTGGTGGGGGTCACTGACATTTAACAATATATTGTCCGAGTTTTTAAATCAAAAAGCCTCGCAAGTGCAGGGAGGCTTTTTGCGACATATTTGCGAAACGCGACGTTAAAGTCGCGTTTATGTAGTGTTAAAGTATTGTTTATGCGAAAATGCGGGTGATCTGCGTTTAGTGTACGGAGAAGAGCAGGTCGCCATAGGTGGGCATTGGGTAGTACTCTTTTGCCATGTTGAGCTCTATCTCGTCGCAGACTTTGCGGAGCGCCGCCATTGCAGGTATTACCTTGTCGCGGTAGCATTCGCCGCCCTTCAGATTGTCGCCCAAGGTATGAGCCTCTTTTGTGGCCTCGCCCAGCGCTTTGACTGCGTCTCTCGCCTCGTGGATGAGGGTCGCGAGTTTTCCCGCTATCTCTATCTCGTCCGAGTCCGCAACGCCTATAGCCTCGCAATTTTTCGCCGCTTTAGCAATGTCGCCCTTATATTTTATCGCGGCGGGGATTATCTCCATCTTCGCCATGTCGAGCATCGTCATAGCCTCGATGTGGAGCAGTCTGCAATAGTTTTCGATGTAGATCTCCTGTCTCGATCTCAGCTCCGCCTCGGTGAATACGCCTTGCTCCTCAAACAGCTTGATATTCTTTTCGCTTGTGATGTAGGGCAGCGCGTCTATAGTCGTAGGCAGGTTGAGCAGCCCGCGGCGCCTTGCCTCCTTCACCCACTCGTCGGAGTAGTTGTTGCCGTTGAAGATGATGCGCCCGTGCTCGTTCATGACGCGTCGGATTATTTCCGTAATGCCTTGATTGAAGTCCTCGGCTTTTTCAAGCTCGTCCGCGAATTTTTCAAACTGCTCCGCCATAATGGTGTTGAGTACGACGTTTACGGTGGTTATCGACTGCGCCGACCCGGGCATACGGAACTCGAATTTATTGCCTGTGAACGCGAAGGGGGAGGTACGGTTTCTATCCGCGCTGTCCATGGCGAATTTGGGCAGGACGTGCACGCCTATTTTGACGTCGCACTTTGCGCGGCGGGAGTACTCTCTGCCATCTGCGATAGCCTGTAAAATGCCCGTTATTTCGTCTCCGAGGTACATGCTCACTATTGCGGGAGGCGCCTCGTTCGCGCCGAGGCGGTGATCGTTGCCCGCGGACGCCACGGATATGCGCAGCAGGTCTTGATGCTCGTCCACTGCGGCGACGACCGCGGCGATGATAAGCAAAAATTGCGCGTTGTCATAGGGATTGCTGCCCGGCTCGAACAGGTTATGCCCGAAATTTGTGCACAGCGACCAGTTGTTATGCTTGCCGCTGCCGTTTACGCCGTCGAAGGGCTTTTCGTGCAACAGGCAGGTCATGCCGTGCTTTGCCGCGACCTTCTTCATTATCTCCATAGTGAGCTGGTTTTGATCGGACGCGACGTTGACGGTGGTGTATATGGGCGCGAATTCATGCTGCGCGGGCGCGACCTCGTTATGTTTTGTCTTTGCGAGGATGCCGAGTTTCCACAGTTCCTCGTCAAGCTCCTTCATATAGCGCACTACGCGCGGCTTTATCGCTCCGAAATAGTGGTCCTCGAGCTCCTGTCCTTTTGGCGGGCGAGCGCCGAAAAGAGTACGTCCCGTATAGAAGAGGTCCTTGCGCTTGAGATATACATTCGTATCCACAAGGAAATATTCTTGTTCGGGACCGACGGTCATATTTAGGCGCTCCGTCTTTCTGCCGAACAGCTTGAGTAGGCGCAGCCCCTGCTTGTTTACCGCCTCCATAGAGCGCAGAAGAGGAGTCTTTTTGTCCAGCGCGTCGCCGTTGTAGGAGCAAAACGCCGTTGGTATGCACAGTATGCCGTCCTTTATGAAGGCATAGGACGTCGGGTCCCACGCAGTGTAGCCGCGCGCCTCGAACGTGCTGCGCAAGCCGCCGCTGGGGAAAGAGCTCGCGTCGGGCTCGCCCTTGATAAGCTCCTTGCCGCTAAGCTCCATGATGACGCCGCCCGATTTCGTGGGCGCGATAAAGCTGTCGTGTTTCTCCGCCGTTATGCCTGTGAGCGGTTGGAACCAGTGCGTGAAGTGCGTGACTCCCTTTTCCACCGCCCAATCTTTCATGGCGTTGGCGATGATGTTCGCGACGTCAAGCGAGAGGGGAAGATCCTGTTCCACGCACCGCCTGAGCTCGCGATAGGTGTCCTTGGGCAAGCTCTTCGCCATAGCGCGGTCGTCAAAGACCATGCTTCCGTAAAGCTCTGACATTATCATATCGATATCTCCCGAAAAAATTTTATACGCACATTATATTCCATTGAAAGAAAAAGTCAAACTGTTTGAACTATATTTTTCAAAAATTTTTAAACCGCCGAATAATTATAAATTTTTTATAAAAACTCGTCAAAAATGCCGCATAAAAATAATATATTTTGTATATTTATACAATCATTAAATTTCGCCGTATGGCGCGCTTTTAATAAAGACCGCCGACGGAGCGCTCCGTCGGCGGTCAAGTATCTCGTTTGCCTCTTGTTTATTCGGCAGGATGGGTGATGGTGATGATAAGGTTGCCCGAATCGCCATATTTTCGAGTAGCCGTCAAAGTGGTGCCGTCGCTTGCGGTCAATACTACCTTTGTTGCCGTGGAATTTTCATTGTCCACAGTCCAACCGTTCGCCGATTTCAGCGCTTCCAAATATGCCGTACATTCAGCAGAAGTAAAATTGCTACTTGAAACGGTTATAGTGAACGTATCGCCTTGGGCAATATAAGTACACTCGAGTTCGCTTTCCGTTATAAATTCGGGAATAGCGTTTACGCTTGAGCCTATTGTCTGCAAGCCTTTCTCAATTATCTCGGCATCCCAATCTTTTGCCACTTGTTCGATAGTGATGTACAAACTGTCTACGGGATAGCTGGATGTGCTAACGGTCAGTTTGATCTGATTATTAGGAGAAATATATCTTATTAGCCAAGTAGATTCTCCGGTTTGAGTATATCCCGCGTCAAACAAGGTTTGGACATAGTTGTCTTTAGCCGTGTCAAAATCTTCATCGGGAACGTAGATGTAAATGCGTTGCGAGCCAAATTCTTCTTTGACTTCAAACGATATGATCTCTCCCTCATACGCGGGCAGCGTATCCGTAAAGAACATGCTGTCAAGCACTTTTTGAACAGCTTGTGCTTGCCAACCCTTGGTTGGGTCGTCACGTTTGACGTAATATATGGCAATTTCGGTGGTGCCGCCGTCGATGTTGCTGCTTTTATCGGCATCCGCAACGTAGCGTACCTCTATTAAGTATACTTTGCCGTCGCCTGCGTCTTTCATGTAAGAGTCGGTCTCTTCTATTCTCGTCCAACCTCCTGTCGCAAGTTTTTCAAGATAAGCGGAGTGCAGATCGGCGTTGGAGTCAAGCGCTTTCACTGTTCCGTGAAGGGTGGTCACATCTTGGTTCCCATCATTATATTCGTAATCCACAAACACATAGGAGCTTGCGCCCTCGAATACGGGCACGTCGAACGCTTCGGCGCCTTGCGGAGCGTAATGTTCAAAGTGTTTTGCTATCAATGTGGCGGGCCACTCGGCGTCCCAGGCATAGCCTATTGTGAGCGTAAGCGCGCCGTCGGAGTAAGAGAAGTCAAGCGAATACATCCCGTCGGGAGAGAGGGAATGATAATATCCGTCTGCTTCTTCCACTTGCCAACCTGCCTCTTCCAAGATCACGCCGTAGCCGCCGTCCGCTTCGTTGGACTCGTAGTACGCAACAACGGTGTAGCTGAGCGGAGCGGAGTAATAATGATCCGCTTTGACGGAGGGGACCTCCTCATCCGATATGAAGGACTCCGTCAGCGCGGCAAATACATCCGCGGGCCACGCGTACACATACGGGTCGTAGCTTTCGATGATGAGGGAGCCTTCTGTCGCAAAGTCCGTGAACTCGTCCTCGGCATACACGAACACACGCACATATCTTGTGCCGTCCTCGGTATCGACAGCTTTTTCAAAGATGTACGCCGTGTCTGCGGGAACGCTGTATTGGTCGGTTATATCCTGCCAGCCGTCCTCGTCGGAGTACCGCGCGGCATAATCCGCAAGCCCGGTGCCTTCAACGTAGCCGCCCTCTGCGATTATCTCGCTGTCCTCCCATCTGACAGTCATTCCTTCGCTGCTTGTGGGGTAGAGGACAACGCCGTGCAGGTGTTCCTTCATCAAGCCCTCTTCCTCTGCCGACCAGGGGATGGAATCGTCGACCGTAACGGTCAACTCAACGGGCGTTCCGTCGCTGAAATTATTTAATTCGGCGGTTATGGTGGCAACGCCTCTGCCTACGGCGGTTATGGTCGCCGTCCTATTTGAGCCTTGCACGGTGGCAACGGATGTGTTGGACGAGTGCCACTCGATCTCGTGCGCGTCGCTTGCGGGCGTCACGATAGCGTTGACCGTCGCGGTGGGGGCGCTATGAATGTTGAGACTCAGCTCGCTTGCGGACAGGGTGATGGTGGGCACGATATCCTTGAGCGAGACCGTGATGACAACGTCGGCGGCGGGCATAGTGAACTCGTAATGCCCATCCTGCTTTGCCGTAAGCGCGTCATCGCCTACCTTGACGGAAGTCACCTCTTTTGTTTCGTCCGTAACGGTTACCGTGAAATTGACGGTAGCGCCCTCTGCATACCCGTCTGCGTTGATACCGCCTACGGTGAATCCGCCACCTGTGGCAACGGTGACATTATGTACACGGGGGGGGGTATTGCCTTTAGTGCCGTTACACGCCGCCAGCAATGCCGTGAGCAGTAATACGAGAAGTACTGCTATGGCAAGGATGCTTTTCTTTTTCATAATATATCTCCTTTTAAATTGATTCAAAAGCTATCAAGTCAAGTCAAAACTCTGTGATGATGTCTAAGCCAATCGGTGCGGGGGGGGAGGATCAACTTTATGATAATTGTACAGCTAAATCAAAAATTGTCAATCGAAAATAAATAAATATTCAAAAATCACTTAAAAACATTTCAAAACTTGGCATAATTTTGCATAAACGCGTCCTCGATTGCATAATTATGAAAAATCGGCAGGCGTGCGAATGCGGATAGCCGAGATCGCGGGCGGTTTGAAAAAGGCGCTTATGCGGGCGGGGGTGGCGGTATGGCGGCAAAAAGCGCATACGCCGTCTTTTGATTTGACAAATCTGCATGCGCGTGATATAGTGTTTGTAGAATTCGTGTATATTGGGAAAGGAAATATGAAGGTGTTTCGTGAGAGCTTAAAGTTTTTGCTTTTGTGAGGCACTTTTGAACTTTTTTGGAGGTGAAAAATGGACACGCCAAAAGACATTTACATGTCACCGCTCTCAGAGAGGTATGCGGGACAGAAGATGAAATACATCTTCTCATCCGATTTCAAGTTCAGCACCTGGCGCAAGCTGTGGATAGCGCTTGCCGAGGCGGAAAAGGAGCTCGGCATAGCGATAACGGACGAGCAGATTGACGAGATGAAGGCGCACATCTATGACATCGACTATGACTATGCGCGCGAGAAGGAGCGCGAGGTACGTCACGACGTCATGGCGCACGTGCACACTTTCGGCAGGGCGTGCCCGAAGGCTATGCCTATTATACACCTCGGCGCGACGAGCTGTTTTGTGGGCGACAATACGGATGTCATACAGATGCGCGAGGCGCTTGAGCTCATACGCGGGGAGCTGCTGGGCTGTATAAAGGCGGTGAGGGACTTCGCCGACAAAAACAAGACGATCGCCACTCTCGCGTATACGCATTTCCAAGCGGCGCAACCCACTACCGTGGGCAAGCGGGCTACGCTGTGGCTGCAAGATCTCGTGCTCGACCTCGAGTCTTTGGATTTCGAGCTGGGCAGGCTCCGCCTTTTGGGATGCAAGGGCACGACGGGCACGGCGGCAAGTTTTTTGGAGCTCTTCCACGGCGACCACGACAAAGTAAAAAAACTTGACAGCCTCATCGCGAAGAAGATGGGATTTGAAGCAAGCGTACCCGTGAGCGGGCAGACGTACACGCGCAAGGTGGACTACAACATACTAACCGTGCTCGCGGGCATAGCCGAGAGCGCGGCGAAATTCTCAAACGATATAAGGCTGCTTTCTCACTTAAAAGAAGTGGAGGAACCCTTCGAGGCGGGACAGATAGGCTCGTCGGCGATGGCGTACAAGCGCAACCCCATGCGTAGCGAGCGTATTGCCTCGCTTGCGAGATACGTCATGATTGACACGCTCGATCCCGCCATAACGGCGGCGACGCAGTGGTTCGAGCGTACGCTGGACGACAGCGCGAATAGGCGTATCGCAATACCGGAGGCTTTCCTCGCCGTGGACGCGATACTCGCCCTGTACGCCAACATCATAAGCGGCTTGAAGCTGTATCCGCGCATTATCGAGAAAAACCTCGCGCGCGAGTTGCCCTTTATGGCGACGGAGAATATCCTCATGTATTGCGTGAGCGAGAAGGGCGGCGACAGGCAGGCTTTGCATGAGGCTATCCGCAAACACTCCATTGCGGCGGCGGCGGTAGTCAAGGAGCAGGGTGGCGAGAACGACCTTTTGCAGCGCATATTGGACGACCCGCTGTTTGACTTGAGCGAAAATGAACTGAAGGAGCTTGTGGACGCGGACAAATTCACGGGCAGGGCAAAGGAGCAGGTGGAGGAATATCTTGCCGAAGTCGTAGACCCGCTGCTCGATGCAAACAAGGATAAGTTTATCAAGACGGACGACATAAAGGTGTGACAGTGCCTTGATTTTGGGCATATGGGGTCAAAAAACGCATAAAAACGTCTTAAATAGACATCAAACGAAAACAAGAACGATTTTTTTCAAAGAGGTAAAATATATGCTTACATCTATAGTAGGTATCAACTGGGGCGACGAGGGCAAGGGCCGCATGGTAGACTTGCTTGCCGAGTCGCAGGACATAGTTGTGCGCTATCAGGGCGGCAACAACGCGGGGCATACCGTGATAAACGACAAGGGCAAATTCGTGCTCAATCTTTTGCCGTCGGCTATTTTGCGCGAGGACAAAATAAACGTCATGGGACAAGGCATGGTCATTGACATCGAGCACCTCTCAAAGGAGCTCGCTCGCCTTCGCGAGGCGGGCATAGTCATCACCCCCGCGAACCTCAAAATAAGCGACAAAGCGGTGGTATGCTGTCCCTTCAACGTCGCGCAGGACTGCCTCGAGGAGGACAGGCTCGCGGACAGGAAGTTCGGCTCCACGCGCCGCGGCATCGCGCCCATATATGCGGACAAGTACATGAAAAAGGCGATCCGCATGGGCGACATTCTGCACCCCGAATATTTGAAGTCGAGGCTCGAGACCATAGTTGAGTGGAAAAACCTCACCATAGAGGGCAGTTACGGCGCGAAGGGCTACACCGTCGAGGGCATGCTCGAGTGGTTTGACAAGTACGGCGCGCCGCTCAAAGACTACATCATAGATACTGGCTACTACCTCAACAAGGCGCTCGACGAGGGCAAAAACGTAATGCTCGAGGCGCAGCTCGGCGCGCTCAGAGACATCGACTTCGGCATCTATCCCTACACGACGTCGTCCTCGACTATCACCGCATACGGTCCCATAGGCGCGGGCATACCCAACCGCAAAGTACAAAACTCCATTGGCGTCATGAAAGCGTACTCCACCTGCGTAGGCGAGGGCCCCTTCACGGCAGAGATGTTCGGAGAAGAGGCGCACAAACTTCGCGAGGCGGGTGGCGAGTACGGCGCGGCAACGGGACGTCCCCGCAGAGTGGGCGGCTTTGACGTTGTCGCGTCGCGCTACGGCTGTATGGTGCAAGCGACGGACGAGATCGCGCTCACAAAGCTGGACATTTTGGACGGCATGGACAAGATCCCCGTCTGCGTAAGCTATGACGTGAACGGCAAGACAGTAGACGAATTTCCGTCGGGCGAGGCGCTCAACGTCGCAAAGCCCAACGTTGAGTATCTCGAGGGCTGGAAATGCTCCACTGCAAACTGCCGCAAGTATGAGGATCTCCCCGCCGCGGCAAGGGCGTACATAGAATATATCGAGAAGGCGGTCGGCTGTCGCATCAAGTACATCTCGGTCGGCGCGGAGCGCGATGCTATAATAGTGAGATAAGCTGTAAACCCGCAAAAACGCGGGTTTATACAAATAAAATCGCAATTTAAAGAGGCTTTTATGTCAACAGAACAAAATCAAACCGTCGTCGTGCTCGACTTCGGCGGGCAGTATAAGGAGCTCATCGCAAGGCGAGTCAGAGAGTGCAAGGTGCATTCGCAAATACTTGCGGGCAACACTCCCCTCGACAAGCTCAAAGCGATAGCGCCCATAGGCATAATTTTGACGGGAGGTCCGCACAGCGTGTACGCCGCAGACTCCCCGCATACCGTGAAAGAGCTGTTTGAAATGGGTATCCCCATACTCGGCATCTGCTATGGCATGCAGCTTATGGCATACACTTTGGGCGGCGAGGTCAAGCCCTGCGCGGTCAGCGAGTACGGCACTGTGTCGGCGACCTACGAGGACACAAATTGCGCGCTGTTCAAGGGGCTGGAGCGCGATACCGTCACGCTCATGTCGCATACGGACTATGTAGCGCGTTTGCCCGAAGGGTTCAGGCGCATCGCCCACACTTCGGATTGTCCCACCGCCGCCATGTGCGACGAGAGCCGCAAGCTGTACGCGGTGCAATTCCACCCCGAAGTGGAGCGCACAAAGCAGGGCACGCAGCTTATAAACAACTTCCTCTACAACGTGTGCGGCGCGAAGGGCGACTACAACATCGACGACGTCATTGAAAAGCAGATAAAGGCGATACGCGCTCAAGTCGGCGCCCACCAAGTCGTGCTGGGACTCAGCGGCGGCGTGGACAGCTCAGTCTGCGCGGCCATCCTTGAAAAGGCGATCCCCGGGCAGCTCACCTGTATATTCGTCGATCACGGCATGATGCGCAAAAACGAGGGCGACGAGATAGAGCGCGCCTTCGAGGGCAAATCCTTGAATTTCGTGCGCGTGGACGCGGAAAAGCGGTTTTTAGACAAGCTCGCCGGCGTTACGGAGCCCGAGCGCAAGCGCAAGATAATAGGCGAGGAGTTTGTGCGCGTGTTCGAGGAGGAGAGCTCCAAATTCGCGGGCAGTTTCCTCGCGCAGGGCACGATATATCCCGATGTAGTTGAGAGCGGGCTCACCACGGGCGCGGTCATCAAATCCCACCACAACGTAGGCGGGTTGCCAAAGGACACAAAATTCATAGGGCTTGTGGAGCCGCTCAGATACCTGTTCAAGGACGAGGTGCGCGCGCTCGGCAGGCGGCTGGGACTCGATGAAACCCTCGTTTCGCGCCAGCCTTTCCCCGGTCCCGGGCTCGCCGTGCGCTGTATAGGCGAGATAACAAAGGAAAAACTCGACATTTTGCGCGACGCGGACTTCATCTACCGAGAAGAGCTTTCAAAAGCGGGGCTCAAATACGACCAATTTTTCGCCGTGCTCACAAACATGCGCACCGTAGGCGTCATGGGCGACGGCCGCACCTACAACTATGTCGTGGGTCTGCGCGCAGTCATTACGTCCGACTTTATGACCTGCGAGTACGCCCATATCCCATATGAGACGCTCGACGTCATCTCCTCCCGCATCGTCAACGAGGTCAAAGGCGTCTCCCGCGTCGTCTACGACATCACCGGCAAACCCCCCGCGACCATCGAGTGGGAGTAATTCGTTTATGTGGGGTTCCACCCCACTCCCCGGCAAGGGACTTCGTCCCCTGCACCCCAAGTTAAAAACGCGAGCTAGGCAAATTCTTGCCGTCGCTCGCGTTTTTGATTGTTATGCAAGTGTCAAACTCCTGCGGGTGAGCTTGGTATTGACGTGCGTATAGTCTGAAGTTTTTTGCTAAAAATCAGGGGATTTCTCGACTTCGCTCGGAATGACAAACAATACCTGTCATGTTGAGTTTGTCGAAACATCCCCTAGTCCGAGCGAATTAACGAATACGCTGTCCGAGTTTTCTTATACCCGCCGTCCGCCTTGTCCGAGCGTTTTTTGGCAAAACCGGGGGATTCCTCGACTACGCTCGGAATGACAGGTTAATATAGTTCATGCCGAGCATATCGAGGTCCCCATAAAATTGCGTAGTGATTTTGTGGGGTAAAAGGAAAGATCCCCTTGTCCGAGAGAAATAATATTGTTGTTTTACAAAAATCGGCACAGCAGGCAGGCGGTGACGGTGCCGAGGAGTGTGCAAAAGAGGGAGACGGGGATGGCGTAGCGCAATTTTTTGGCTTTACAGGCGGAGAGGTAGACGGCGGAGATGTAAAAGACGGTCTCGCTTGCACCCGATACGCACGCGGCGCAGCGCGCGATGTAGCTGTCCACGCCGTAGCGGGCGATTATGTCCTCGAGCAGGGCTATTGCGCCCCCGCCGGAGAGGGGGACGAGCATCATGAGTTGTGTGATCTCCTTTGGTATGCCCAGGAATGCCAGCGGCTTTGCAAGCAAGTCCGCGAGTTTGTCCGCGGCGCCGCTTGCGCGAAAAAGCTCAATACACACAAAAATGGCGGCGATGTATGGAAAAATGCTTTTGACAAGCGACAGGCTGTCCTTCGCACCGCCGAGAAAACAGTCGTACACTTTGACGCGCTTTACGAGACTGAAAACTATGAGGAAGATGAGAAATGCGGGCAGTATGAAAACGCTCATTTTGCGTGCCTCTTTTGTGTGATATATTTGCAAAAATCGGACTTTTTCTGCTCAAATTGCAAAGATAAAGCCGCGGTTTTGTCATTTGATTTGTCTTTTTTGAGGGACAAAACTTTGCACAAAATTATGCCCGAAAGCGTGGATACGCTTGTCGCGATGAGGGTGGGGAAAAAGATGTCGGACGCATCCGCGCTCCCCGCCGCGGCGCGCAGGGCTATGACCGTAGCGGGCACAAGCTGTATGGACGTGGCGTTGATGACGATAAGCAGGATCATGTTGTGCGTCGCCTTTGCGGAGCCGTCCTGCATAGCGGTCATTGCGCGTATCCCCGCGGGAGTCGCCACTCCTCCCATACCAAGCATATTCGCCGAGAGGTTGACGGATATGTTGTCGTATGCATCCTCGCTCTCGCCCTTGAACAGCCTCCTTATCACGGGGCGCAGCAGCTTGGACAGCTTTTTATCAAGTCCCGTCGCTTGCATCATTTTTAGCGCGCTCAGCCATACCGCATATATGGCAAGCAGTTTGAGCGAGAGCGTTATGGCGCTTTTCACTCCCGCTATCATAGTGGGGAACGCCTCGGCAGGAGAAAATATCAGCATCGCCGTCAGCGAAACGAGCGTCAGCGTCGTGAAAAGCACATTCATATTTCAATATATTTTTTTGCCGTCTCGATTATGCGACGCATTACACAAGCGTGCTAATGCCACGTGACAAACATTTTGAAAAAGAGGCAGCAACAGTTTTGCGCACACTGTTTACAAGTACTCCCAAAAGTAGTACAATAATCAAATATGGCGCATACATACGCGATAGCGCATATGCGCGTGTAGCAAAATCAATCAGCATATATCATGCGACACTACAATATCGGTTGCGGGCAGTGCAAAAAATGAGCATATACGGGAGCGAGTCAATATCAAGGGCATAGCCCCGCGCGACAGTTCTCAGAAAATAGCTGTCATGCTGTAGATGGCGCTATTGACTGCGAAGCGAAAATATGCTAAATAATATGAGGATCAAGTTCGGTTGAGGAGCATATATGGACAAAAAGGACAAGAAAAAGTTTTATTTGACAACGGCTATAACCTACACATCGGGCAAGCCGCACGTGGGCAACACGTATGAGATCGTGCTCTCAGACGTCATTGCGCGCGCAAAACGCCTCGAGGGCTACGACGTCATCTTCCAGACGGGCACGGACGAGCACGGCGAGAAGATAGAGTTGAAAGCCGCGGCGGCGGGGACCACTCCCAAGCAATTTGTGGACGGAGTCGCGGGCGAGATAGAGCGCATATGGCGGCTTATGAACACCTCTTTCGACCGCTTTGTGCGCACGACGGACGCCTACCACGAGGAGCAAGTGCAGAAAATATTCAAAAAGCTGTACGAGCAGGGCGACATCTACAAGGGCACCTACAAGGGTTGGTATTGCACGCCTTGCGAGTCCTTCTGGACGCAGAGCCAGCTTGTGGACGGCAAGTGCCCCGATTGCGGCAGGGAAGTCAAGATGGCGGAGGAAGAGGCGTACTTCTTCAAGATGAGCAAGTATGCCGACGCTCTCATGAAGTATTATGACGAGCACCCCGATTTCATCACGCCAGTATCGCGCAAAAACGAAATGGTCAACAACTTTTTGAAGCCGGGACTTCAAGACCTGTGCGTATCGCGCACGTCCTTTAAGTGGGGCATACCCGTAGATTTCGACTCGAGGCATGTTGTATACGTATGGCTTGACGCGCTTACCAACTACATCACGGGCGCAGGCTATCGCGTGGGCGAGGACAGCGAAAAGTTCGACGCGGAGTGGCCCGCCGACCTGCACGTCATAGGCAAGGACATAGTGCGTTTCCACGTGATATATTGGCCCATATTCCTCATGGCTTTGGGGCTCCCGCTGCCTAAGCAGGTGTACGGGCACCCTTGGCTCATGCAAAACGGCGGCAAGATGTCAAAATCCAAGGGCAACGTCATCTATGCCGACGACCTTGTATCCGCGTTCGGCGTGGACGCGACAAGGTATTGCATGCTAAAAGAGATGCCCTTTGAAAATGACGGCGTAATAGGCTGGGGGCAGACGATAGACAACATCAACAGCGACCTCGTCAACGTCTACGGCAACCTCGTACAGCGTACCGTCGCGATGACAAACAAGTATTTCGGCGGTACGGTCGAGAAGGGCGGCGTAGAGGAGAGCGTGGACGAGGAGCTTTCCTCCGCGGTGAGGAGTCTGAGGGACAAAGTCCTCGGCGACATAGACAGCTATCACATCGCGGACGCGCTGGGCGAGATTTTCACAGTACTGCGCCGCGCAAACAAGTATATTGACGAGACTTCGCCTTGGGTGCTCGCAAAGGACGAGAGCAAAAAGGGCAGGCTTGAAGTCGTACTGCACAACCTGCTTGAGAGTATAGCCGTATGCTCCACTCTGCTTGCGCCCTTTATGCCCGAGACCGCCGCGAAAGCGCTCGCGCAGTGCGGCGTAGAGGCGATAAGCTATGACGATCTTGACAAATTCGGCGCGCTCCACACTCTCAAAGTGGCGGAAAATCCGACCTACCTCTTCGTAAGGCTGGACAAGGATAAGGTCTTGAAGGAGCTCGTCTCAAAGGGTATCACGCCCGAGAGCGAACTCGGCATAGAGCCCGCGGAGGAGAAGAAAGCGGTACCCGCCAATGAGGCAAAGCCTCAAAAGGGCGCAAATCCAAAGGAAGCCCAAAAACCCGAAAACACCGTAAACATAGAGGAGATTACAATTGACGACTTTTTCAAGATAAAGCTCAAGGTGGGCGAGATACTCACCGCCGAGAAGGTGGAAAAGGCGGACAAACTCCTCAAATTTTCCGTCAAGGTGGGGGACGAGACGCGCACGATAGTGAGTGGCATCGCGAAATTCTATACACCCGAAGAGATGGTAGGCAAGAGAGTAGTCGTCGTGTCCAACCTCAAGGCGGCGAAACTCAGAGGCATAGAGAGTCAGGGCATGCTGCTTTGCGCGTGCTACGTCAAGGAAAACGGCGAGGAGGAAGTCGTGCTCGTCGCTCCCGAAAAGAGCGTGCCGAGCGGGGCGACGGTCAGATGATAGACACACATTGTCATCTCAACGATGAAAAACTGCTGCCCGAGGCGGACAGGATAGTCGCGGGATTTGAAGAGGAGGGCATAGAGAGCGCGATTTGCGTTGGCTACGATATGCCCTCGAGCGAAAAAGCCGTCGAGCTTGCGACGAAGTACGCGTCCGTATACGCCGCGATAGGCATACATCCCCACGACGCCGTCACCGCGGACTATGACAAATACGACAGGCTTGCTGAGCTGTCCTCAAATGAAAAAGTCGTCGCGATAGGCGAGATAGGCCTCGACTATCACTATGACCTCTCGCCGCGCGCTATACAGCAGGGCGCTTTCAAGGAGCAGATCGAGCTTGCGCAATCGTTGGGATTGCCCATAATATTGCACGTGCGCGACGCATACGAGGAGGCGAGACGCACACTGTACGAGATGAGCGGATATCTCACAAACGGCTTGCTTTTGCACTGCTATTCGGGCTCGGCGGAGATGGTTCGCGACTTTTCAAAGCTGGACGCCTATTACGCATTCGGCGGAGCGATAACTTTCAAGGACGCAAAGCGCAACGTCGAGGCGCTGAAAGCCGTGCCGCGGGACAGACTGCTGCTCGAGACGGATTGCCCGTACATGACGCCCGTGCCATTCAGGGGCAAGACCAACGAGCCGAAGTATATCCGCCTTGTGTTGAAAAAAGCCGCCGAATTGCTTGAGACGAGCGAAGAGGAGCTTGAAAATATCACGACGGCAAACGCAAAACGTCTGTTTATCCGTATGAAATAAGCGTTTAAAGTGCGTATATTGACAAAATAGACTTGATTTTCGGAGACAATATGAAAAACAACTACGTGTATGAATTTGGGGATAGCCTCTATCTGAACATCACCAACCGCTGCCCCAACCGCTGCGAGTTTTGCATCCGCAACGTCAAACAAGGCGTCGCGGGCAACGAGCTTTGGCTTGAAAAGGAACCCACTTGCGATGACATGTTGATCGCCCTCGCGCAATTTGATTTGAAGAAGTACAAGGAAGTTGTATTTTGCGGTTTTGGCGAACCCATGTGCAACTTTCAAATAATTTCCGAGATTGGTCCCTATCTCAAAGAGCAGGGGTGCAGGACGCGCATAAACACCAACGGGCTCGGCGGGCTGATAAACGATCGCGCCGATATCCCCGCGCTCATCGCGCCCTACATAGACTGTGTGTCCATATCCCTCAACGCCTCGACGGCGGAGGAGTATCAACGCATATGCCGCAGCAAGTACGGAGTGAAAGCGTTTGACGCCATGCTCGACTTCGCGAAGGGCTGCGTAGAGGCGGGCATAGAGACAACAATGTCCGTCGTGGATTGCATAGGCGAGAAGGAGATATCCGCCTGCCGCGCCCTTGCCGACCGGACAGGCGCTCACTTCCGCGTCCGCGAGACAATAAATGAAGATACGGAGTATTAAACAAACTTTTATGTCGGAAGAGCTGTCAATAAAGGATATCATCGCGGCGACGGGGTTTCGCTTCAACAAGGGTCTGGGGCAAAACTTCCTCACTGACAAAAATCTGCTTGCGGCAATAGCCTCGGACAGCGGACTCGGAAAGGACGAGACCGCGGTCGAGGTAGGCACGGGCGCGGGCACGCTTACGCGCGCTCTGGCAGCGGTCGCGGGCAGGGTGATATCCTTCGAGGTAGACTCCTCGCTCGCTCCTGTGCTCGAGCTGTCTCTGCGCGGCGTGGAAAATGCCGAGGTTGTTTTCCGCGACGTGCTCAAGATGAGCGACGAGCAATTTATGGATATAGTCGGCGGCGAGTTTCGACTTGTTGCGAATTTGCCGTATTACATCACGACGCCTCTCATCATGCGCTTTTTGGAGAGCGACCTGCCCGTGAAGAGCTTGACCGTTATGGTGCAAAAGGAAGTTGCGGACAGGCTTGTCGCCGAGGCGGGCAGCGTGGACTACTCCGCCGTCACGCTCGCCGTACAGATGGCGGGCAGCGCAAAGATCACGCGCCTCGTGTCGCGCAAGATGTTCTATCCCGCGCCCAACGTAGACAGCGCGGTCGTACACATAGAGATGGAGCGCGGCAAGCTCGCGGCAGAGAACGTCCCGCTCATTCACAAACTTGTGCGTAGCGCGTTTGCCATGCGCAGAAAGACTCTCGCAAACAATCTGTCCGTAGCGTTCGGCATTTCCAAAGCGACCGCGTCGGACATAATATCCTCTGCGGGCCTCGACCCCCTCATCCGCGGAGAGAGACTCTCCCTAGAAGATTTCAAAACGCTCTCCCACGCATTTTTAAAGAGCGGTATTTAATTCTTACATTGAAAAACGCATGATATTATCACACCCCATGTGTTAAATTGTCGTTTTGACCGTATTTTAGAGATCCTCTATCTGAGCAGAGGCCTTCCCTTTGGTTTATCTAGCGAAAAATACTTTTCATAGGGTTCCAGATCATTTGCCCTTGCAAAATTACCACAAAATTTTTTGGAAAACTCCAAAAAATCTCTATCCAACACTGTTAAAAGGTATGTCAAATGATGATAATAAGGACTCGTCTTAGCGTGGGGAGCTGTATGCGACTCAGACGCGGATAGAGGGAACTGCCTTAACGCGCCCCTGTTAGAGCGCTTTCATTTGGCCCCGTGTTTGATCAAAAGTCCTCGTAATCAACTTCTATGAGGTGCAGTCCCTTTGCGGGGAGGGTCTTGCCCGCGAGGGTACGGTCGCCCGTCTCGAGCGTCTTTTTGACGTCGTCGAGCGAAAGTTTGCCCATGCCGACGTACACGAGCGTGCCCGCGATTATGCGCACCATATTGTACAAAAATCCGTTGCCCGTCACGTAGATATCCACAGTGCAGTTGAACTCGCGCGGGTCTGTCAGATTGAGTGGCATTGGCACTTGCGCGAGCGCAGGGTCGGGGGTAGGCATGGGTATGGTGGGCAGGCTGCCCGTGGATATTTTGACTTGATATAGCGTGCGCACTGTGTTTTTTATGGCGCTGCCCGTCGCCTCGAAGCATTTGAAGTCGTGTTCGCCCTCGAGAAGATGCCCCGCGTCGCGCATGAGCGTGACGTCAAGCGGCACGGTGATGTGCTCGTGCGTAGGATCGAGCAGCGGGCGGCGATGGCGGGAGAGGTACAGCCGATAACAATACGTCTTGCGTTTTGCATGGAAACGCGCGTTGAAATTCTCGTCCGTTTTTTCGCACAGCAGCATGCTTACGTCCTCGGGGAGCTCGGTATTGACGGCAAAAGGTATCTTATCTTCGGGGATAGATGTGTCCGCGTCGAAGTGTATGACTTGCCCCTCGGCGTGTACGCCCGCGTCCGTCCTGCCCGAGGCGGTGCAGGGAGTGGGAGTCCCGAACACGCGCTCGAGCGCCTCCTCCACGACCTGCTGTACGCTTAGTCCGTTGAGCTGTCTCTGCCACCCGACGTATGCCGCCCCGAAATATGAAATGACCGCGCGATATCTCATAGCAGTCCTCCGAATATCATTGCGTCGATGTTTATGCCGACGCTTGGAAAATAATATCTCTCAAGCAGTATGACGGTGAAGAAGGAGAGCACGACGAATGCCGCGAGCACGTCCGAAAATTTTATTTTCGGTTTTTTCATTTTGGTACGCTTGTCCGTTGCGTTGTAACAGCGCGCGTCCATAGCGAACGCCAGCTCGTCCGCTCGTCTGAAGCTACTGACAAAAAGCGGTATGAGCACGGGAACGAGCGCTTTTATGCGCGCGAATATATTGCCTGTATCCAAAGACGCGCCCCTCGCTTTTTGCGCGGAGACGATCTTATTCGTTTCGTCGAAAAGCGTAGGAATAAAGCGCAGCGCTATGCTCATTATCATAGCTATGTCGCGCACGGGCACTTTGATGAGGGAGAGCGGTCTCATAAGGCTTTCAAGCCCGTCCGCAAGCTCTACGGGGGTGGTGGTAAGCGCAAGCAGCGACGCGCCAGAAATCAACAAAACCAGCCTTAAAACCATCTTTATGGTAGTATGAACCCCGTTTTTGGTGATCACAAAGATCTTCCACTGCACGAGAATGTCGCCGTCTTTGATCATAAATAGGTTGATGATGGATGTGAGTACGACGAGCAAAAGTATGCCTCTCACGCTCCTGAGCACACTCGCCATAGGCAACTTCGCCGCTATAATTATTATGATCAGCAGCGTCGCCGTAAGCATAAACCCGAAGTAGCTTTTTACAAAGAATATGCCGATGATGTATACGAGCGTGAGAATGAGTTTTATCCTTGCGTCAAGCTTGTGCACGGCGGAGTTTGAGGGATAATATTGCCCGAAGGCGACGTCTTTAAACATCCTCGCCACCTCCCGCCGAGCCGCTGTCATTCTCATCTTTTGCGCCGTCGCCCTCCGCCTTTTCGTCGCTCACGGGAGATGACTCGTCGCCCTTCGCCTTTTCGTCTACGGGAGATGCCCCGTCGCACTCCTCTACGTTTTCGTCCGCATTTTTATTGCCGTCGGTCACTGCGTTTATTTGTGCATACCCCATGTTGTTGCCGCGCTTTTTCGCGCGCTTTTTAAATATGGAGAGCAGGGCGTCTTTGAGCTCCGCCATAGTTATAATGCGCTTGCTGAGGGTTATGCCTTTTTTTTCAAGTTTGTCTACGAGGCGCGCGGCGGTGGGAAGGTCAAGACCTATGTGCATGATGAACGCACGGTGGGAGAAAACGTCTCTCGGCGCGCCGTCAGCGACTATTCTGCCGTCCTTGAGGGCGACGACTCTGTCCGCGAGGGCGGCGACGTCGTCCATATTGTGCGAGACGAGTATGACAGTCGGCGACACCTCCTTTTGCAGTTTTTTGATGAGCGCGAGCAACTCCGCGCGTCCCGCGGGATCCAGACCCGCGACGGGCTCGTCCAGTACGAGTATTTTCGGCTCCATAGCGATGACCCCCGCTATGGCGACCCTGCGTTTCTCTCCGCCTGAGAGGTCGAAAGGACTGCGCTCCGCAAACTCATTATAGTCAAGTCCCACCGTTTCAAGCGCGCGTTTTACCCTGCGCGAGACCTCGTCCGCTGGCAGTTTCATATTTTTTGGTCCGAACGCGACGTCCTTTTCCACGGTGTCCGCAAACAGCTGGTATTCGGGATATTGAAACACCATTCCGACTTCGAACCGCAAAGTTTTGAGCGTCTTTTTGTCCGCGGCGTTTTTGCCGCCCACTATGACGGAGGAGTGTTTTTTATCCTGCGGCTTTATCAGCCCGTTGAGGTGCTGTATGAGCGTGGATTTGCCGCTTCCGGTAGCTCCTATCAACGCGACGAAACTGCCCTCCTCGATCGAGAGGTCAATATTGTCCAAGGCGAGTTTCTCATTCGGAGTGCCTTTGGAGTACACAAAGCTAAGGTTTTTTATTTCAACAGCTTGCATATGCCCTCCGCAAACGACTCTTCCGTCGTGACCGTGCCGATGTCTATGCCGCTGTCTTTGAGCTCTTTTGCTAGCGCGGCGGCAGGGGGCAGGGTGAGCCCGCAGGACTCGAGCAGCGAGGACGAGAACACTTGCGACGGCGTTCCGTCTATGGCGAGCCGTCCCTTCCTCAGCACGACGACTCTCTTTGCGAGCGCCGCCTCTTCCATATTGTGGGTGATGTTTATGACAGTAATGCCTTGATCGACAAGTTTGCGCACAACGCCCATCACTTCCTCGCGCCCCGCGGGGTCGAGCATAGACGTAGCCTCGTCGAGTATGAGCACGTCGGGTCGCATAGCCAGCACTCCCGCTATGGCGACGCGCTGTTTTTGTCCGCCGCTCAGCTTTGCCGCGTCGCGTTTTCGGTATTCGCTCATACCCACGGCTTGAAGCGCAAAGTCCACTCTTTTTATGATCTCATCCCGCGGCAGTCCCAGATTTTCGGGCCCGAACGCTACGTCGTCCTCTATCAAAGTCGCGACGGTCTGATTGTCGGGATTTTGAAACACCATGCCCACCCGCCTTCTTATGTCGAAGATGCGCTCCTCGTCCGCGGTGGAAATGCCGTCAATAAGTATCTCCCCCTCGGTAGGTTTGAAAAGCCCGTTGAGCAACTTTGCGAGCGTGGATTTACCGCTGCCGTTCATGCCCGTAAGCGCGACAAACTCGCCTGCCTCTATAGATAGAGTCAGGTTCTTGACCGCCTTGAGGCTTACGCCCTCTCTCAGCGGATAGACATAGCTCACGCCTTTTATTTCGATAAACGGCATATGTTCTCCTTGCGCGGCTCCTCGCGCGTAATACATATCGAAAAAGTATTATATCATATCCCCGCATTTTTGAAAAGCGCAAACGCAAAATTATCCCTTATTCATCAAATCCGAAAAAGCCACCATTGACGCTTTTATTCGATACCAAACATACAACATTTTCGCCGAGCCTACAAACCTGCGCATTAAAGTTGAAAAAGTTTTGAATGTATGCTACAATAAAACTATGTCGGACGAATGGATATTTTCTTTGTCAAAACCCATATCGAAACAGGACGCGCTCTCCCTTCACCCGATGGCGCTCGCATTCATAGGCGACGCGGTGCAATCGCTGTACGCCCGCAGTAGGGCGACGGTGGGTACGTCGTCAAAGACAGGCGCGCTGCATCACGAAGTCACGCGGGTGGTCAACGCGGTATCGCAGGCAAAGGAGGCGGGCAAGCTGCTCCCCCTCTTTGACGAGACGGAGCAGGACGTGTTTCGTCGCGCGCGCAATTGCAAAATACAGACCTCCGCCAAACACGCGGACCCCGCCGAGTACAGGAGGGCGAGCGGTTTCGAGGCGGTCATGGGCTATCTGTATCTCACGGGTGAGACGGAACGCCTTGCGTATTTTCTGTCCGTATGTTTTGAGGACTGTACTTCCGATACGCAGTAGATATTGGCTTTTGGCGGGCAAAAATCGGCACATGTATTGGAAAAATGAAACTTTGGGCGTAAGATCGAGGATATTCAAAACGCTTGAAGAGCTCGCCGCGGACAGCGACAAAAATATGTAAATATCGACAAAAAGTCGTCTCGGGCAAAATCGTTTGAGACGGACATACAAGGGCAAAATTATGTATATCTATGGCAGGAATTCCGTAAAAGAGGCGTATCTCGCGGGCAAGACCGTGGACAAGCTTTTCCTCATCAAAGGGGAGAGCGACATGGCTCTCAACAAAGTACGCTCGCTTGCGAAAGAGGCACGCACGGTGATAAGTTTTTGCGACAGGGCGACGCTCGACAAGCTTGCCGGCGGCGGCAATCATCAAGGCGTAGTGGCGGCTGTCACGGACTTTGAATACTCCTCTCTCGACGACATAATATCCGCGGCACGCGGCAGGGGCGAGCAACTTCTTCTCGTGCTTTTGGACAGCGTGACGGACCCGCACAACCTCGGCGCCATACTCAGGAGCGCGGAGTGTTTCGGGGCGAGCGGAGTCGTCATTCCAAAGCGCAGGAGCGTGAGCGTCAACGACACCGTCATCAAAGTTTCGTCGGGCGCGGCGGAGCATATCCCCGTCGCGAGGGTGACAAATCTCAACGACGCCATACGAGAGCTCAAAGAGCAGAATATATGGGTTTACGCGACGGATTTTGACGGTGAACCCCCAAAATGCGTCAACTTGACGGGAGATATGGCGATCGTCATAGGCAGCGAGGGCGAGGGCATACACCGCCTCACAAAGGAGCTTTGCGACGGCGTTTTGACCATCCCGCAATACGGCAAGGTGAACAGTTTAAACGCGTCTGTAGCGGCAGGCGTAGTTTTGTACGAGGCGGCCCGTCAAAGGCACAACTGAACTTTATGCGAAGGGCTGAAAGTCGGAGTTATGCGCAGCCTGTACGCGAGTAATG
>CANRBM010000022.1 GCA_947628855.1 uncultured Clostridia bacterium
GCTTGCGACGGGGCAGGTGGACGAGATGTACCACGAGGGCTATGTCGCAAAGAGGCTGGAAATCGGCGCGGTCATCGCCGCTACTCCTGCAGAGAATGTGCGCAGAGAGACGCCTCTCCCCGGCGATAAGGTCATACTTTTGGGCGGAAAGACGGGCAGAGACGGCTGTGGCGGCGCAACGGGCTCGTCCAAATCCCATACGCTCGAATCCCTCACGGAGTGCGGCGCGGAAGTGCAAAAAGGCAACGCTCCGGAGGAGAGAAAGCTGCAAAGGCTGTTCAGAATAAGCGAGGCTATGCGCCTCATCAAGCGTTGTAACGACTTTGGCGCGGGCGGCGTGTCTGTCGCGATAGGCGAGCTTGCCGACGGGCTTGAGATAAACCTCGACCTTGTCCCCAAAAAGTACGAGGGACTTGACGGCACGGAGCTTGCTATATCCGAATCGCAGGAACGTATGGCTGTCGTCGTGGAGGCGGATAAGACGGCTCGATTTATAGAGCTTGCCGAGGGAGAGAACCTCGAAGCCACCGTCGTCGCGACAGTCACCGAAGAGCCGAGGCTCAAAATGTATTGGAAAGGGCGCACGGTCGTGGACATTTCCCGCGAATTTTTAAACTCCAACGGCGCGGAAAAACATATCGACATCGCTCCCGCAAAGATAAAAGAGTTCAGTAAGGAAATTCCCGCGGACTTTATGCAGGGTATGAAGGCGCTTGCGGGAGACCTCAACGTGTGCTCCAAGCGCGGGCTTTCAGAGCGCTTTGATTCGACGATAGGCGCGGGCACTGTGCTCATGCCCTTCGGCGGCAAGTATCAGCAGACTCCTCCGCAGGCTATGGTGCACCTTATCTCTACGGAGAAAGGGCATACGGACACCGTTTCATATATGAGCTGGGGCGGCAATCCGCATATCGCCGAGAAGAGCCCGTATCACGGCGCGTATCTCGCCGTAGTGGAAAGCCTTTGCAAGCTCATTGCGACGGGCGCGAGCTATGAGGATGTCTACCTCACCTTCCAAGAGTACTTCCTCAAACCGGGCAAGGACGCGACGCGTTGGGGACAGCCTCTCGCAGCGCTGCTGGGCGCGTTCAAGGCGCAGTGCGATCTGAATATAGCGGCGATAGGCGGCAAGGACAGCATGAGCGGCACCTTTGAGCATATCGACGTCCCGCCAACGCTCGTATCGTTTGCGGTGACGACGGGCAAAACGTCCGAGGTCGTCTCTCCCGAATTTAAGGGGGCGGGGCACAGAGTGATACTCCTCGAGCCCGAGTACGACGAGTACGGGCTGCCCGACGCGATATCCCTTGTCAAAAACATCTCGAAAGTCACAAAACTAATTAGAGAGGGCAAGGCGAAAGCCGTGTATACCCCGACCTACGGTGGCGTGGCGGAGGGACTGCTGAAGATGTGCCTCGGCAACAGGATAGGCTTGACAATTGACAAGGACGTCGCAAACGAGACGCTGTTTGCATATCGCTACGGCTCGTTCATTATAGAGCTGGATGGCGCGACGCGCGTAGGCAAGACGCTCGGCAGGACAAAGGCGAGGTATGAACTCACCCGAGGTGAGGAGAAGATCTCGCTCGACAGCCTGCAAAATATTTACGAAGGCAAGCTTGAGAGCGTGTATCCCTGCAACATAACGCCTCCCAAGCGTCCGGTGCGTACTTTGTCGTATGAAGGCAAATTTGAACCGTTTAGATGCGCTGTTTCCGTTGCTCGTCCCAATGTGCTCATACCCGTTTTCCCGGGTACGAACTGCGAATACGACACCGCAAAAGCGTTTGAGGACGCGGGCGCGCAGGCGGATATATTCGTCATCAAAAACAATTCCGCAAGCGATGTGGCGTACTCCGCTGAGGAGTTTGCAAAGCGTATGCGCGAGAGCAATATCGTATTTATACCAGGCGGTTTCTCGGGCGGCGACGAACCGGACGGTTCGGGCAAATTTATAACAGCGTTCTTCAGAAACGAGGGTATAAAAGAGGAAGTGCAAAACTTGCTCGAGATCCGCGACGGGCTTATGGGCGGCATATGCAACGGATTCCAGGCGCTCATCAAGCTGGGGCTCGTGCCATTTGGCAAGATAATAGATACAGACAAAAATTGTCCCACGCTCACCTACAACGACATCGGCAGACACCAATCTCGCATAGTGCAGGTCAGAGTCGCCTCAAACAAGTCGCCATGGCTCAGCGCGGTCAACGTCGGCGACGTATTCAATGTGCCGATATCCCACGGCGAGGGCAGATTTGTATGTTCGGATAAGTTGCTCCGAGAGCTCGCCGCAAACGGACAGATAATGACGCAATACGTCGATTTGAGCGGCAAGGCGACAATGAATATCCGATTTAACCCCAACGGCAGCGCGTGCGCTGTGGAAGGCATACTCTCTCCCGACGGAAGGGTTTTCGGCAAGATGGGACACGCGGAGCGCAAGGGCGCGGGGCTGTATCAAAACGTCCCCGGCAATTACGATATGAAACTGTTTGAAAGCGCGGTGAAGTATTTCGAATAGGGCAGACCAAACAAAAATCGCGTCTAAAAAAGCGAGTATCTAAAAGGATAGATTTGATATTTACGGATTTAGAAATACGATTTGAAATTAAAAAATTATATGAGAAAATCCTCTCCGATTTGGAGAGGATTTTCTGCAACACCAACAAATTCATCTTATTTTTACCCGTTTAGAAATATTGGCAGGTAATGTATATTAAGTTAGTTGTCAATGTTTACTTGAAAGCCTTTATGTAGGCGACAAGTTCATTGAAGATGACGTCGAGGCCGTGTGCGCCCGCGTCGGGGAAGCCTATGCTGCGTTCGCCGACAGTGCCCGCTCTCCCAAGCCTTGCGACGACTGTCTTTGTCGCCTCCGCGCCTTCGTGCGCCGCCTTTGCGCCGAGCTCAAGACCCTTGATGAGTTTCTTGTTCTCTTCGGCGGCCTTTGTGAGCGCGATCGCGCATGGTTTCAAAGCGTCAACGAGCGTCTTATCGCCGATGTCCGCGCCCTTGCCGAAGGATTTTTTGCCCGTCTCATATACGCCGCGATTCGCCTCCGTGAAGAGGAAAGCGATGTCTTTGAGGCTGACTTCCGTCTTGCCGAGCATTGCTTTGCCCGCATACTTGAACGCGGAGCCCCAAATAGGACCGGACGCGCCGCCGCAGTACTCCTTGATTATCTCGGAGCAGCTGATGAGGAATTCGCCGATGTCGCCCTTCTTGCGGGTCGCCCAATCAGCCTTGAGCTGTCTGAATCCCTTTGCGATGGACATTCCGAAATCGCCGTCGCCCATCTGATCCGCCTCGCAGAAGGGGACTTCATTCTCGATGACGATGTCCGCCATCTTATCGACTATTTTGACGAATGCGGGAGTGTTGATGGTCTCGCCTATTTTCGGCTCGCCGACAACTTCATAGGTGGCGTTCTCTTCGGCCTCCTCTTTTGCCGCGGCTTTCTTCGCCTTTTTGGGCTGTGCCTCTTGAGGAGTATATCCCAGCGCCTTGCCTATCGCCTTGATAGCCTCGAGCGCCGCCTCGGCTTGCTCGTCCATAGCCGCGCCCCAGGTGAGGGCAGGGGTGGAGACGGGATAGTCGATGAGGGCTTTGAGCTCTGCGTCAACTCTGAGCACGGAAATAGACGCGCCCGCCATGTCTATCGACGTCATATAGTTGCCGACTATCGTGCGATGAATGGTTATGCCGTCCGCGGCAAGCGCCTTTGTGACGGAGTTGTTGAGGATGTACAGCTCCTGCAGGGGAGATCCGCCGAAACCGTTGATGAGAAGCACGATCTCCTCGCCCTTCTTGAGTCCGAGGTCCTCCTCGAGGTCGGTGACTATCCTGCGCGCAAGGTCGTCTGAGAACTTGCCGTTTGAATAGTCTATCTTCTCGCGGAAACGGCCCGGCTCGCCGTGGATGCCGACGCCGAACTCCATCTCGTCGTCGCCGATCTCAAATGTGGGGTGTCCCGCCGCGGGAACAGTGCAAGATGTGAACGCGAAACCGAAGGAGCGCACGTTTTCGATGACTTTGTTTGCGATGCGCTTGACCTCTTCGAGTTCCTTGCCTTGTTCTGCCGCCGCGCCTGCGCATTTATGCACGAGCACTGTGCCCGCAACGCCTCTGCGCCCGACGGTGTAGAGGGAGTCCTTGACGGCAATGTCGTCGTTGACATACACCGCGTCCACCTTGACGCCGTCGTCCTGTGCGTCTGCCATAGCGTTGTTGAAATTCATGCAGTCGCCCGAGTAGTTCTTGATGATGAGCAAAACGCCCTTGTCCGTAGCGCACTTTTTGATCGCGTTGTAGACTTGTACCTGAGAGGGAGAGGCGAATACGTCGCCGCAAACCGCTGCGTCAAGCATACCTTTGCCGACAAAACCCGCATGCGCAGGCTCATGTCCGCTGCCGCCGCCCGAAATGAGGCTGACCTTTTCGTCGTTGATCTCCTTCTTTTTGACGATCTTGAACTTTTCTACAAACTCAAGCTCCGGATGCGCCGCCGCAAGGCCGTGACACATATCATAGACAAAGCTCTCGGGTGTGTTCATGATTTTTTTCATAATATTCTCCTTATTCAAAAAAAGTAGGGTACTCTCCTCTTGGGAGAGCACCCTTTTTTATTGTTGCTTAGTCGCAGCAATCGCAGCCGTATCTGTACTCATAGCCGATCCTGTCCGCAGTCTTGATGGCCGCTTTGACCATATCGACCGTTACGGGGAAGGGCATGTTGTGGATGGACTCGTCGGGGATGCAGGATTTCTCCGCGATAGCGGTGAGCATCTCGTCGTCGATCTCGTCCGTGCCGAGGTCCTTCAGGCAGACGGGGAGTCCCACTGTCTCGCAGAAGTCGAGCACTTCATAAAGCTCCTCTTCGGGGCTGTTCTCAAGCACGAGCTGGCAGATGGTGCCGAATGCGACCATTTCGCCGTGATAATACTTCGTGTGAGAGGGGAGGAGGGTGAGTCCGTCATGGATGGCGTGCGCCGCGGCAAGTCCGCCGCTCTCGAATCCAAGACCGGAGATATTCGTCTCGACAATTCTCTCAAACGCGGGTGTGACGCAGTTCATATCGCAAGCCGTCTTTGCCTTTGCGCCGTCTGAGAGGAGGGTCTTATAGCACAGTTCCGCAAGCGCGAAAGCCGCCATTGTGCCATAGCCGAGCATTGTGCCCTTCGCTCTGTTTGCGCCGCAGGGAAGACCCGCATTGACGTTGGAGCAGGAGCGGACGTTTGCTCTCGCCTCGAAATATGTGGAAAGCGCGTCGCCCATGCCGCTGACGAGGAAACGCGTGGGAGCGTTTGCGATGACAGTCGTGTCGATGAGCACTACGCTGGGGCTCTGTCTGAAATATGCATAGTCGTCAAAGTGATGATCGTCCGTGTACAGCACCGCGGAGTGGGATGTAGGAGCGTCCGTAGCCGCAATGGTGGGGCAGATGATGAGGTTGCTGCCAGCCGCGACGCACTTTGAGGTGTCTATCGCCTTGCCGCCGCCGAGACCTATGGTGCAGGAGCACTTGTTGGCTTTTGCAAACTCTTGCAGAGCCTTCACTGTGTTGCGGGAGCACTCGCCCTTGAACAGGTCGCCGCTCAGCACAAATTCAACGCCGAATTTGGCTTGCGTCGCTTCGAGTTTCTCTTTGACGAGACCGAGCGCGAACGGGTCTGCGATAAGCAGAGCTTTCTTACCGAAAGTTCTTACGAAATATCCGAGGTTGAGGAGCTCGTCCTCGCCCTGGACATACTTTGTGGGGCAAATAAATGCTTTTCTCATAAAGTTTCTCCTTTTTGAGGTTTATTTGATGATCATATTATATAACCGCGAGATCCATATTTCAATAGCAAATTTGCTAAATTTTGGGTATTTGCAAAGATTTTTTGCGCAAAAACACAAATTTTGCGATAATTTTTGTCAAAAAATCGCATTTTTGCGGATATTTGCCGTCGGGGCTCATTTTACTCATCAGAGCAGCGAGATCGAATTTTGCAAATACGAGCACGACGAAATTTGTAGAATTGTCAACTGATTGCAACAAATTTTTTTATTTATTTTTCAAAAATGTTATGCTTGTAAGATTTATCCACATTTTTCACTCTATCCCCCTGCGCAGGGGGATAGAGTGAAAAATCAATAGACTTTTTTAATGTAGGGTGCTATAATTTGCCCATAAAACAGACAAGGATGTAAATATTATGAGCAATGAGTTAAAATGCCCGATTTGCGGCGAACCGACCCTAGTTTATTATGGAAACCCTCGCAAAGATCGTCTATGCGCCAAGCACGGCAAAATGGCAAACGCAGGAGAAATTGAGCAATGCCCCGACTGTGGCAAATGGCATAATGCAAACGAAGAATGTGAGTGCAAAAAGCCTACTTCCAAAGCGCCAAACACAGATGAACTTACTTGCATTATTTGTGGACAACCTTCCAACGGAAAGCACTTTTGTCTAAGTTGTTACCACAAATTCAAAAATAAAGTTTTATATCTTCAAGTAAAACAGTGCAAAGAATTTATAAAATTAGATGCCGAGTATGAAAGCGATATTATTTGCGAGGACGGACATCCTGTAAAAAGTCAACAAGAAGCCATGATAGATGATTATCTATTCAATCATGACATCAAGCATGTATATGAAAAACCATTTCCAATTGATGAAAACCCTGAACACGATTTACATCCCGACTTTTATTTACCCGATTTAGACATATATATAGAACATTTTGGTATAGTGGGAAATAAAAGATATGAAGAAAGCAAAGACTATAAATTGCCCATCTATCAAAAAAAAGGAATTACATTGATTTGCACCACAGGCAAAGATATAAAAAATTTAAGTGCAAATTTAGAACGCAAATTGCAATACTATAAAAAGGGCGAAATCAATTATATAGATGATTGACTAAAAAGAGGCGGTCGCCTCTTTTTTATATGCCAAAATAGCCGTCTGCAGACGGCTTGTGCGCGGGGACGTGTAGCCGCGTTATGCGGCCGCACGGAGTTCCTTGTCTTTTTCGTTGGGGGACAGCCACCGCCTTGGGTCGGTGGAAGAACGCAACACGCTGGACGGGATATTGTTAGAGCGCGTGAGATATGCGGACATCTGCGCCTGCAGATCGTCAAAGCTGTAATACCGCAAATACCGATAGAAACGCTCGTTGTCATTTCGGTGAGATCGCTCCACTTTGCCGTTATGCCGCGGAGTCCTCGGACGGATAAGCTGATGTTTTATGCCCAAAACATTGCAGAGCGCATCCAACTTATGCACACGTCCGTCTTTGGTCTTGTTTTGCAAGAAGGTAAACTCAAAGCCGTTGTCCGTCTGTATAACATTCGGCACATAGCCGAAGAAACCAAAACAGCGTTGCACAAAGTCAATGGTGCTTTCTTGACATTGCTCCTTGTAGGCGCGTATATAGCGTTTGCGGCTCGCCTCGTCTATGCATGTATATTGATAATATCGCTCCCGAGGTTCATTGCCCGAATAACATTCCAGCGGCACATACTTTACATCAATCTGCCACTTCTCGCCCAGCTTCAAAGGCGTATCATATGGCTTAGGCTTGTATGGCGTGCGCTTTTTGCCTTTGTAAAACTCATTGCGCTTGAGATACCTGTATAACGTCACAGGGTTACGCCTGTAGCCGTAACCACGATATAGTTTGCCGTAAAGCTCGTTGAGTCCGATATTCGGGTTGCGCCGTGTCAAAAGGGCTATTGCGCGTTTTTCCTCGTCCGTCTGTTCGTTCGGATGGTGCATATCTTTGCGCGAGAATTGCGGCTGTAAGCTGTCCATGGAGCCGTCATATTGCTTGCGCCACCGCCATAAGGTGGAGCGGCTAATGTGATACCGCCTGCAGATCGTCAAGATGTTGGATGACCTAAGCGCATTGAGCGCGTTCATTTTTTCCTTTGCCGTAAATTTGTACATGATAATCACCTCCGTTTTCCGTACTTTTTATTGTCAATTTGAGGCTTGAGAGTATTACGCGGCACCTTGTACCTTATACGAGCGCGCGGCTCGCGCCGCGCGGGTACAAGGTGCCGCGTTTTCACCGACCGACCGCCCCGAACAAAACAGTGCAGAGCCGAGCTTGCGCACGCTATCCCGCTTTTGCGCAAGCTCCCGCCCTCTGCACGGATATTTTTGTTGTAGAGCGGATGATTTTTGATGTTTTTGAAAACGCCGAAAAGCACCTAACATATAGGTGCGGACATCGCGATTGCGTACAGTCGCGGTCAGGCTGTCAATCGCCGTCGGATACAGTCGTCAATATTAAGTTGCCGATAAGAAAAATGCTTTACGTCGCGCTCCCAATCAATCACGTCATCGAAAAGTATGTATTTCGTCACGAAGTCCGTCATGGCACCTATAATATTGTGCGCCTCTATCCTCACCGCGATTTCCGTATTTATGCCGCGGCTGTACACAATCTGCTCGCCCGTCTTGCCTATGTACTTCAATATATAATCAATGGTGTTGCCCCGATGCAATTCCATTGAGTTGAGTTCCTCGAAGTCGTTACGCCCGAACGCTTCCGCAAAAAAGCTGTTCTCATGCCTTGTCTGCATTTGATGTTGCGCCGTGCTATAGTCGCGCATTTCCTCAACGCGCCCGATCATCTCGCCGTCGGGGATATAAAAGAGTCCGTGAAAGTGCAGACGGCGCGTGTCGGGTGCTTCCTCGAAAACGCCCATATACAGCCAACCACGGCGCGTATGCAAATTGCTGAGGCATTTTCTCAGCTTTTTGCGAAAACTGTCCGCGTCATGCTTGCTGTCGTCATACGTGAACGTCACGAAATGAGTCCAATTGTTGAGATCCGCTTTGCGGCGAAAACGCTTTTTGCGGGCACGTATGGCGCGCAACATCAAATAGATGTGCTTTTCGACATAGCTTTCAAGATCGTCCGCATTAGGGAACTCACGGAGCAATCCCTCAAGGATATATGCCGCAAGAGTCGAGCCTTTAAGTCCCGCTTTACAAGCCGCGACATAAAGGCTGTCGAAGGCAATATCCATTGCGGTCTTGCTCCTGCTCTTGCGTTTCGTTTTGATATGGGAGCTTTGAAAGCGCGTTGCGATATAATGACCGCCGTCATTGTACACTTTATAGATTTGCGCGCTGTCGTCGTCAAAAGGCAAATTGCCGCCATTAACAGGCAACATATCATCAAAAAATAACGGTAACATGGTTTTCTCTCCTTTTTATGGTTTTCTGCTTGCGGGCAGTAAAGTGGCTTTTGCGGCATAAACCGCTACGCTATTTATTCCACAGTCCACTTGACAAGCCCGCATTTGCGCTGTCCCTCTTGCCTTGCCGATAGCAACTCAAAAGGGACGCCCCTTTCGGGTTGCTATTCGTTCAAGCAATTGTACAGCGAAAACCGCAATTTGATTACGCTTTCAGCGGGAGCCTCTGCAATCTAAAAGGGACAGCCCCGCCGTGACAGGCTATGCGCCTACGTCTTAGCTTGATGTGAATATCTTGCTTATCTCGGCTTGAAAATGCGAATTTTGTTTTGCAAGCTCCTCTTGTGTCGCCATAATGTCCCCGTACTCGGCTAAGTCGTCCAAACTCACGGAGTTTTGCTCGGCGCGAGTTTCAAATATAGCGGAAAGGCAGTCCGTCCTAAAACGGCGAGAATATATCTTCTTCGGCATCCGATAATACTTGCATTTTTCCGCTTCACCGTCCACGCCGTTGAGCGTTTTCTCAAGCACAAGATTGAGAGTTTGACAGTCAAACGTGTTGTGAACTCTCTCGACATAACTGCCGAGGCGGTCTACAACGGTTTTGACTATGTGCATGAACAAGGTATTGTCCGAGCGCGTGAAATTGTAGTTGAGCCAAAACGACCGATATTTGCCGAGCAAGAACTCATACAGCCCCTCGATAAGGTAAAACGGCGAGAAAAACGGCAATGTCGCTTTCATGTCGCCTTTGTCATGTATTGCAAGCTTTTCGCCGAGGTCTGCATTATCCGCGCCAAGTGAACCGAGCCTCTGCATATCCGCGAGCATTTTCACGGGTACGCGATTGCGTATCACTACCGCATGGCGCAACATCTTGACGCATGAGGCGTAAAGGTCATTCTTTTGGTTGCATTCCGCGCTGTTTTTTTCCACGCCCTTGAGTTCGGGAGTGTTCTTGCGCTCCTTGTCCAACTCCGTGATGACGTACACGCCAAAGCCAAGCGCATTGCGATTTGGGTTGTCCTCTATCATCTTCACGCCCAAGCGGAACATGTCATAGTCTATGATGTGCGAATATCTCGACGTCGCGTTCATTATGCGGCAATCTCGCTTGAAAAAATCCGTGTTCCATACGGGGAAATTCCCGCAATCCATTTTCAGCTTGTCCGAGCGTATAGAATAGTTAGAGATAATATAAGACGATTGCACGGTGTAGATGAAATATGCTTGCGCATACTCAATGAGAGCTTGCCATATGTCGATAACTTCCAGCTTGTTGTTGTAGGTCAAGCCATAGCGGGTGTAGTCATAGTCAAAAATTGCGTTGCAACAGTCTATATTGTAAGTACAGCGAAGCATATCCAGCAACGCGTTTGCGCCGTCTGTGTCGTCATTGTCGGCGCACTCATTGAAGCGTTTGAAAGCGCGTTCAAGCTCCTGCACCCACGCTTTACAACTCCACACGTCGCAGATGTATTTTTGTTCAACGGCGTATTGCAAAGCGCGCTCGAACTTGCGGAAGGGGAAATAGGGGAACCACTTATCCGTTTCCATGATGATGTCAAGCATATCATCAAGAATTTGCACTTCGCAGGACAAGGCAATATCTGTTATCGCCGTCGTCTTGCCCACGCCCATTGCGCCATAAACCAAAGTCACCACACCGCGCTCGTTGATGAAGCCGCGATTTTTGCGCTCGTTATGGTAGAGCCTGTTATATCCGATTTTGCGCGCAATGGCATACAGCAAGACAAATACGCCTATCACCCACAACCACCACGGCACCACTGTAAAAAGCGGCGTGAGGTCATAAGCAAGTTTGTAAAACTGTCTGTATAAGCCAGCCGATGTAATTGTGAGAGGGAATATCAAGATATAGGCGATAGCCTCAATAATTATTGTGAAAGCATTGAAATTAAACGCCCATATCACCGCCCATGTAATGAGCCACCCACGGCAACTTTTGAGGAACTCCCAAAAGCTTTGAAGCCACAACTTGACAGGCTGATATGTTTTCGCAGAAAGCCTCTTGAACACCCTCAACGGCTTGCTGTCCTTTGTTTCGGGACATTCCGTGCGCGTATATTGCGCTATTGCCATTTTAACGACAAAAAGCAGTGCGATAACAGGCATTGCAATTATGGAAATGATAAGCACGATTTTGATAATGTGCGGCACATACGCCATGAAGTTTGCCTTATCCGCGAAAAGCCGCCAAAACTCCCCAAAGCTCACTTTGAACGCCGCCCAACTCTCGGGAAGAGAGGGCACGGGGCTGATGCTGGGCAACCATTCAAAGGTCTTTGGTAGCGTATTGACGGTAAGCGCGATATTATTTTCTATGCCGCACAACGTGCAAAAGTAATACGCCACGGACAGCCCGAGATCTCGCACAGCTTCAATTATGCGCCCTATGGCGGAGCTGAACACAAGCACCGTGCAGAGTAAAAAGCCTATGGTGATTGCAAGGCAGATGTAATGTCGATAATCTATTGATTTGAAAAACTGTTTGATTTTCATATCTGCCTCGCCGTATAGACCACATAGCCCACAAACAAAGCTATGGCAATGATTATTATGACATAGATGACCGATTTGAGTATCTTCATAATAGCCTCATTTTTTTGAAAGTGCACTTTCAAATTTTGCAAGTTTGCAAATTTTTTCAGTAAATTGCTTTACATTATGCGTAAAAATGAGTAAGATAAATATAGAAAGGTTGTTTTGTTCGCCTTCGGGCTTGAACGTTGCGGAAAAACGATTTCATCGGTATCCCCAACCTTTTCTTTTTTATACTCATTTTTTGCGCGGCTTTTTATTTCCACTTTTCGAAATCACATCTTCGACCTTCTTTTTATCGCTCGCTGCAAACTTCCAACCGCTTAACCTTTCATTGCGCACACCCTTTTTAATTACATCGGGAATAGGGCGCAAAAACGCCTTGCTATCATTTCCGGGTTCAGGATTTTTATCCAAAGGAATATTATTTTTTCCGTTGGTAACGGGAGCCTCGGTTATTCCGATAATCTTATATACATTACCGTCTTCATCATAGACATATTGCGGATGTCCTGTTGTTTTTTTTGCGTGAAATTTTCGAAAATGCCTCTGAAATCTTTTATTCTTTGCCATAGCTCACTCCTTATGCTTTTTCTTTTTGTCGTCCTTGATGACGACCTTTGGACGGCGGAAAATGCTCACGAGCTTAGACACAAGCCAAATCACTACAAGTAACACAAAGACGATAAGAATGGCAAGCAACACTTTTTTGATGATGTCCCATATATCTCTTATCCAGCCCGCCATTTCAATTGTGTAGCCCGCGTTCGGATTCACAGGGTTAAAAGGATCCCCGCTTTGCTTGTTGTCTACCACGCCGAGATTGTACGTCTTGCCGTCCGTGACGAATTTCAAGCGAAGTATCTTTACGTCGCCGACAATTGTCCCTGCCTCATGATAAGAGTATCCACCGCCTATAATTAAAGGCGTTTCGGAATGTTCAAACGGAGTTTCCAAAAAACGCAAAACCCACTTTTGCTTTTTCAGCTCCGCTTTTGCAGAGTCGTTGAGCTTAGAAGCGAGCGACACATCTATAAACGCGCCGCTGTACACTTGCTGTTCAAATTCCGCACTCGACACAAATTCGTCTACAGTTTCTATGCGCTCCCATGTAAACGACCCCGCAAACAGCCCTCCGCCTTCATAATCAACGCGCTGTTCGCTCTTGACCGTAACTTCCTTTTCGCCTTTATTGCCGAATTCGGGATCTTGCCAGCTCTGCATATATCCTCCGCCTGTACCCATATAACCCGAACCATATCTATTCCATTCTTGATATGTATAATAGACGTCCGCCTCAAGCAATTTATCTATGGGTTTATCTGTGTCGAAAGCCACAAAATGACTGTCGCAAGCTCCATTCTTGAAGAGCCTGAAGCCATCGGGATAACGGACGAAGCCGCAAAATTTATCTTTTACAACAATAGTGTCAATGTCCACCACGCGCACATATGATTTGCCATTCAACTCCCCAAACTCCCATTGCTTTGCCACTTCAAAAGGCACTTCGGATATGGTATTGCCGCCTGTGGCAGGATCGTCAAGCCCCTCGACCCACGGGCGCAATATGTCCGTAATGGCATAATAGCGCGTACCTTCACGCCGAACTGTCAAGCCCTCAACTAGGTACTTGCCGAACACGCCTTGCCTATTGAGCAACTTCAGATGATAATTGTGAAAAGCGATTTCATCATATATTGTCGTCGAGATGTCAACGCTTACAGCCGTGAGAGGCCTCGTCTTTGCCGAGGGCTGATACACATATACAAAAAGCTCGTCGTCCTCGCTTTCCGCGACTGTGATGACTTTCAAACCGTTATCGTCTGCATCGTCGGGATAGTATGACATGTCAAAGCTCGTATCCTTTTTAAGGTCGTCAAGGACGTCGCTATACGGCTTTTCAGCCGCATAGCTTATCCCTTGCGCCAAACAAAACGGATACAGAACTGCACAAATCAACACCGCGACAATGCAGAACGTTATTAAAAATGTTTGTTGACGTTTTGTCATTGTTCACCTCAAAAAACTATCTCGTCTTTGTCAAGCTCAACGCCTGTTATCCCAAACTGAGAGCATTGCAAATGGATAGAGATCGTTTCGCCCTTGTCCGACGTGACGACAAGCCGAGCGATCGCAAGCGATTGCAATTTGTCCATTTCAATTGTGGAGTCCTCGCCGTAGAGGGTTTTGAGAATATTCAAAACATCGAAATTATGCTCGTCACAATCAATGAAGAAGTATCCGCCGTAAACATCATTCGTCGATATAAACGCGCCCGTAATTTTCTCTTTTTCAAAGAAATGATGTTTTTCGCCGTTTACTGTAAATTCAAAGTCAATATCGGGTACAACTTCGACCGTCACGGACTCCGCATTGAGGACGTCAAATTGCAATCTGCCACTGCTCGGTAATACTATAAGATTGTCACTGTCGGCATAATACGATTGTTTATCGCACGTCACACGAAACTTAGGCTCTATCAAGTCCGTAATATCGTCCTTGCTTATAATGCCTTTCAGATACATGACAAGACCGCCGACAAGGGCAAGCAGTAGCAATATCGCTATTGCTACTGCAACGATCTTGCCTATGTTCGCACTTTTGCGCCTTGCCATAAGTCACCTCACGTCAAAAAACAATGCCATTTTGAGACAGTTCAACCGACGAAACAGCACTGACAACTTTTACAAGTATAGGATCACTGATTGCGTTGGAATTTTTATCCTTAACTTTAATGGAGACATATATAGGTTTGTTATCCTTAAACCCCTTATAAGTAAAAAGTGACCATCCGTTTCTATCACCAACTTTACGGGAAAAAGCCGACAACATATCATCACACTCAATATGTAATTTATTATTTCGTATGGACAAATTCTTGAGTAATGTAACCGTACCTGCACCACCAACAATAGAAACAGAATTAGAACTACCAAAAAGAGCATTACCCTCTAATTCAAGATTTTGAACATCAGAACCGGTTTTATGAAGTTCATTATTGAACAACACAGTTCCAAAACATTCCACAACCAACTCAAAATTTGAAGTAGCACCTACTGAATGAAATCTGTTATCGACACTGATATCAAAATCATATGATTTATTAGTATCAAGCGACAACATAGAAATATTCCAAGATGTATCCATAGATGGCGACAACACTCCTGTGCTTATAGAAATTGTCTCTATTGCTCCAACATATGAACACGTACACGAAGCAGAAAATCCGCCTACACGAGTAGTTACAGATATAATTATTTTATCATCGCCAAAAGCCTTGATACATTTTACAGTTGCCGTTTGTGAGCCGTCGGAAGAAGGTGTAACGGTCACATAATTCGTAACAGGCTCAGAAGCCTTTTCCGCATCCGGTTGCCACTCAATGTGCCAATCGCAAGATTTGTCGGGAGCTTCTTGCGGCTCAACAGTTGCCGTAAGAGTTTTTGTAAAAATATCGGGAGCCGCGGCCGTCAATGCATATGCAAGGGAAACGCCTTGAATGCCATCAACAGGGGACATTGACGGAGCACTATTTTGAATATCAAAATGCAAGCCTCCATCATGCTTTACATCTTCCGACTGCTCTTCCGCGGGTGCGTCGTCTTTTTTGAAGAAATCAAACACGCCGCCAACCTGCAAGGCGAGGCAAACCACCGCGCCCATTATTGCTATGATAAGCACAAATGCCACGATCCACTTGATTGTGTCTGCCGCTTTGTGCTTATGTAATTCGTTATTGTAATTGCTCATTTTTTTTATTTTACCTCTCAAAAATTTTTGTTTTGCGCTGTGCTTGACTCGCCATGCACGTTGCGCCTCGTTTGTCTATAATTGCTTCACCGACCGCCCGCCCACCACAGATAAATTTCAATTACATATTCACATCACCTCGCTTGGAAAAAGCAAAAGGCAGGGGAATAGGTCTTTGCTTGTACGCTTTCACCGTTTCCGTCTGCCTTTTTGAAAGTGTAGTTTCAAATTTTGCCGATTTATCCCTTACGCCGCCGCTTTGGGAAGTCCCGCGAGGATCATACGCAGTATGGACTTGTCACTCTCTCTTGCGGGTTTCACCTTATAACTGAATATTTCGCCCGTTTCCTCGTCCACGTCGCGCACCTCATATACGGTGTAGCGCGTTGTATTGCCTTTGTCGTCCGTCATCTCGTCCTCGAACATCGCAAGCGGGAGTTTGTCCTTATCGCCGAACAAAATATCCAAAACTTCATAGCCGCCTTGATCTTTGGCATTGAAGTCTACTTTGACGTCCCTGCCGCGCACTTTGCCCTTGACGCAGTATGAAAACATCTGTCTGCCGTCCTTAGCCTTAAAAGGCTCACGGATAAGGTCCAAAAGGACTTCTGCCTTTGCCGCCGTCTGCTCGGTCGCCTGTGCGTTCGCTTGCTCTGCCGTCTGTTCGTTTGCCTTCTGCTCGTTCAAAATCTCTTTGTTTGCCATTTTCGTTCCTTTGACGTAAGCCGTCACCTCGATTATTTGTCCCTTGCGGGGATGCATGCGCGAGGGAAGGAGGGAAACCCCCGTCACATGCATTTCGTCTTAATTCTCAAAGACTCGTCAGCCCGCTTTGCATAAAGCAATTAAGTTTTCTTTTTATCTCGGGACAGATACTTCGCACGATTGTTAGCTTTTTCACGGGTTTTATATCCATATTCGCCCTGCGCCCAACGTCCGTCCCTAGTATCAAAACCGCGACCGACCACATAATCTTTCGCTAGTGGACGTTCTATGACGGCATAAAGCCGACCATTTTTTGACCTATGCATATTGACAACACGCCAACCATTAACAGCATAGTTTTGATTGCTTCTTGTAAAATCGTAATTTTTCATAGATATACCTCCATATAAAATTTCTTACTCAACCTCTTGCATAATCTGTTGACAGTCCGCACAGATAAGGCGAACTTCCTTTGTCGCGCGCACGCTCATGCCGCAGACAGGGCACTCATATTTGCGGGTGCTTGAGCTTCTGCCCTTTACACTCGCAAAACACGCCGAGCGATACAGAATATTGGCGGGGTTATCGTTGACGAACTCGGCGATTGTCGCTTTGCTTGCCTCGGTGAGTGCCGTTTGCGCCCACCCGTATGTCTTGACTTGCTCAACGATCAAGCCGTGCTCGCTTGCTATTTTTGCATACAGCTTGTTGTGATACGTCCCACTGCGAGAGCAGTCTTGCATGTTGTGCATGTGCGCATACAGGTGGCATTGCTCGTGTATCATCGTAGCCGCGATGTCAAAGATGTCGCGATCGAGCGTTTGCGCCGTCATGTTGATTTCATGCGCGCCGTCTTTGTCCTCTTTGCCATCGAACCACACGGGTTTTGTGGAAAACCAACCGTATGTTTTATTGCGCTCGTCCCTTTGGGCTGTGATAACAGGCTTAATAAGTTCGCCATTGAAAAATTTGTCGTTGCAAAAATTGAAAAGTTTTTCGAGATAGGACACCGTTTCAATGAGCCTTTCCGTCGGATTTTTTGTCATTGTCTTTCTCTCCTTAAAAAAATCTGATTGAACCAGTCGGGGAAGCTCCCCTCATGTTTCAATCAGATTGTATCAAAACATTTGCAAATACGAGCACGACGAAATTTTTATTGCAAATCGCGGGGCGTTGGGCTATAATGTATTATCATATTTAAAGGAGAAATTCATATGGACATAAAAGCATCTGTCTCGGCAAGAGTGGAATGGATCAAGGCTCTGCTTAAAAGCAGTGGCGCGAAGGGCATCATATACGGAAATAGCGGCGGAAAGGACTGCTCGCTTGTAAGCATACTTTGCAAAATGGCGACGGACAATGTGCTCGGCGTGATAATGCCTTGCAGCTCAAAGCAGAATTACACCTCCGACCGCGATGACGCGCTTAAAGTAGGAAAGCACTTCGGCATAGAGCAGATAGAGGTCGATCTCACGAGCGTCAAGGACGCGTTTATGTCCGCGCTCGGTGACAAACTTGCGGGGGAAGAGAAGGCGACGCAAATGGCGTCCATAAACATAAATCCCCGCCTGCGCATGACGGCGCTGTACGCTTTGGGACAGGCGCGCGGCTATCTTGTAGCCGGCACAGGCAACCTCGACGAGGCGACGCTCGGCTACTTCACGAAGTGGGGGGACGGCGCGCACGACTTCAATCCCATTGCGGACCTCACTGTCGGTGAAATTTTCGAACACTTGAAATTCCTCGGCTGCCCGGAGAGCGTCATAAACAAGGCTCCCTCCGCGGGACTGTATCCGGGACAGACGGACGAGACCGAGATGGGCATAAAATATAGCGACGTGGACGCCTACCTGCGCGGCGGCGAAGTCTCGCCCGAAATAGCCGCGAAGATAGAAAAGATGCGCGCCGCCAGCGAGCATAAGCGTCGCATGCCCCGTAAATTTCCCGAGTGAAACTTGAACGTGTGCGCAAGTCTATTGACATTTGAAAATCGTAACACTATAATTATAATATAATTATCAACTTTGGGAGAATACCGAATAATGAGCAATATTTGGCATGACGTCGATCCTGCGCGCGTGTCGCCGACGGATTTCGTTGCGGTCATAGAAATTTCAAAGGGCAGCAAAAACAAGTATGAGCTTGACAAAGAGACGGGCGTCCTCATTCTGGACAGAGTGCTGTATACGTCTACGCACTATCCCGCCAACTACGGGTTTATCCCGCGCACGTATTCGGAGGATAACGACCCGCTTGACGTGCTTGTGCTTTGCTCGGAGCCTATCGTGCCCCTTACGCTTGTGAGGTGCTATCCGATCGGCGTCATAATGATGCAGGACAACGACGAGATGGACTATAAGATAATCGCGATCCCGTTTAAGGACCCGACGTGGAATGTGTACAAGGACATAGAGGAGCTGCCTCAACACATTATGAGCGAGATGTCGCACTTTTTCAAAGTGTACAAGCAACTCGAGGACAAGCATACCACTGTCTTCCATGTCAAGGGCAGGGAGCACGCGGAGCTCATTATCAAGGAAAATATCGCCGCATATAAAAAGAAATTCAACAAATAATCTTGCCTCCCGCCCCAAGCAGAGGGCGGGAAATATTTTAATTTTCATATGGAAAAATTCGATGTTACGGTCATAGGCGGAGGTATAGTCGGCACTGCGGTGCTGGACAGGCTTTCGCGTTATCAACTCAAGGCGTTGCTGCTTGAAAAGTGCGACGACGTAGCTTCTTTCACCACGCGCGCGAACAGCGGCATAGTGCATGCGGGTTACGATTGCGAACCCGGTACGCTCAAGGCGAAGTACAACGTGCTCGGCAATCCCCTCATATGGAAAGAGGCGGAGGAGCTTGACGTGCCTCATCTCAAGTGCGGCTCCATAGTCGTCGCGGGCGAAGACGGGCTCGACGGGCTCAAAGAGCTTGAGAGGAAGGCGAAGGCGAACGGCGTAGAGGTGAAGATCCTGGACAGGGAAGAGACCTTAAAGCTGGAGCCGAACGTTGCGGACAGGATAGCGTACAGCCTGTATGCGCCGACGGCGGGCATTGTGTCGCCCTATCAGATGGCGATCGGCTATGCGGACAGGGCGGTATCAAACGGAGCGAAGATAGTGCTCGAGGCGCCGGTCACGGAGATAAGATCAAAAGACGGAGAATACATACTTTCCACCCCCAAGGGCGAATTTTCGACGAGACTCGTGATAAATTGCGCGGGAGCGCACGGCGCGGACATCAACGACCTCGCGGGTGCGGAGCATTTTGAGACGACCTATCGCAGGGGCGACTACTTTGTGCTTGACAGCACGGAGCGCAAAAATGTGAATACAGTCATTTTTCCGCTTCCTACGGCGGCGGGCAAGGGCATACTTGTCGCGCCCACTGCGGACGGCAACGTGATATACGGTCCCACCGCGATAGACACAAACGACAGCGAGGACGTAGCCTCATCCCTCGACAGTCTGGACGTATTGCGCGCAAGCGTGCCGCTCACCTATAAACGCCCCGCCTTCAACAAGTGCATAAGGGTGTACAGCGGTCTGCGCACACTCATAGAACACGACTTCGTGATCGGCAAGTCAAAACTGAAAGAGAACTTCATAATGGCGATAGGCATATGCTCGCCGGGGCTGACGTCCGCGCCCGCGATCGCGGACGAGGTATTGTCTATGGCGAAAGAGACGCTGCACGCCGAAAAAAAGGCGGAATATGTGACCGTAATGCCGCGCCATAAGCGGATGAAGGAGCTCTCAGAAGAAGAGATCGAGAAACTCATCGCCGAGGACAGCCGCTACGGCAGGATAGTCTGCCGCTGCGAGAAAATCACGGAAGGGGAGATAGTGGACGCGATACATTCGCCTCTTCCCGCGACTACCGTGGACGCCGTAAAGCGGCGCTGTCGCGCGGGGATGGGCAGGTGTCAAGGCGGTTTTTGCGGCACGAGAGTAATGCAGATACTGTCGCGCGAGTTGAATATCCCGCTCACAAAAGTCAACAAGGGGCTGGGCGCCAACATTGCGCGCTACCGCGTCAAGGAGGTGGAGTGATGTTTGAGTACGATGTTGTGGTGATAGGCGGCGGTCCCGCGGGAATGGCGGCGGCGATAGCGGCATACGACAGCGGCGCGAAAACGCTCATTTTGGAGCGCGACGTGCGGCTTGGCGGCATACTCAATCAGTGCATACATCAAGGCTTTGGATTGCACTACTTCAAAGAGGAGATGACGGGACCCGAATATGCAGACCGTTTCCGCAAAGAGGTGGAAAAGAGGGGCATAGACGTTATGCTTGAGGCTATGGCGCTTTCTATTGGCGAGGACAGGACTGTCACCGCGCTCTCTCCCGAACACGGCTTAGTCAAGGCAAAGGCGGGGGCGATAGTGCTCGCCATGGGTTGCAGGGAGCGTACGGCGGGGGCTATAGCGCTACCCGGGACGCGTCCCGCGGGCATATATACGGCGGGCATGGCGCAAAAACTGTGCAATATAGACGGCTTCCTCGTCGGCAAAGAAGTCGTAGTTTTGGGTAGCGGAGATATAGGCCTCATTATGGCGCGCCGTATGACCACCGAGGGCGCAAAGGTCAAACTTGTGCTCGAACTCATGCCGTATTCAAGCGGTCTCAAGCGCAATATAGTGCAGTGCCTCGACGACTACGGCATACCCATCAAATATTCGCATACCATAACGCGCATAGTCGGCAACCCGCGCATAGAGGGGCTGTATTACGCGCCTGTCGGAGCGGACAGAAAGCCTATTCTCGAAAAGGAGCAATACGTGAACTGCGACGCGCTGTTGCTCTCGGTGGGACTTATCCCCGAAAACGACCTCATAAACGGCTCTGGAGTGGAGATGAGCCCCGTCACGAACGGCGCGGCGGTGGACGAAAACAGGATGACATCCCTTGAGGGAGTGTTCTCCTGCGGAAACGTGCTGCACGTGCACGACCTCGTGGACAACGTCTCCGAAGAGGCAGGGATAGCGGGCAGCGCGGCGGCAAGATACGCTAAAGGCGAGCTGAAGTGCGACGAGTGTGTAAACGTCACGGCAAAGGAGGGCGTCAGATACGCTCTTCCGCAGCGCGTGAACAGGGGAGAGGGCAAAGTCAGACTTTTCTTCAGAGTGGACAACGTGTATAAGGGCGCAAAGCTCGTCGTTGAGAGTGGTGAAAAGACTCTGCTGAACAGAAAATTTCAAGTGCTCGCCCCGGGAGAGATGGGCAGCGTAGACATAGAAAAGTCGGATATTTGCGGCGATATAGTTGTGAGGTTGGAAAAATGAACACGATCTGCATAATGTGCCCGATGGGTTGCGGGCTTGAGATAGAGAAAGTCGGCGACGAGATACGCGTCAGCGGCAACACTTGCAAGAGAGGCGAGGCGTACGGCAAGGCTGAGTTTACGCATCCCGTGCGCACGGTTACAACGCTCGTGAAGTTGGAGGACGGCAGCGTGGCGTCCTGCAAGACGGACGCGCCCGTACCCAAGGAGCGCGTGAGCGACGTGGTGGCGTACATAGGCTCGCTCACACTTGACAAGAACGTGAAGATCGGCGACAGGTTTCACGCCTACTTGGACGGGCTTGATACGGACATAGTCATCACGGGCACTCCGACAAGCGGATGTTAAAAACCGTGCATCTAATGCAATAAACGCGCGATACGGTAAAATCGCGTGATAAAATATTTTGAAGATCGATTTGAAATTTGAGAGGTGAGCATGGCAAAGGCAAGGAGGCGCATATTCAACTATCGTCCCATGGTTTTAGCCGCGCTCGCGCTCATTGTCGGCATAATAGTTGCCGAAGCCCTTTACGGCGAAAAACTCGCGCTCATATCTATCCCGCTCTGCGTAGGCGTTGCGGCGCTCGTCTTGCTTTTGGTGTTCAAAAAGACGCGCCGCTTTTTCTATATACCGCTCATTATGCTCGTGGGATTTTCGGCGATGTCGATAAGCGGCGCTGTGTACGACTCCAAGATGAGCTACAAGAAATATTCGCCTATGCTCGATATGACTGCTACCGTCTCGGGCATGATGACTGTGGTCGATGACGGCGTGGAATTTAGTGTGCACGACATCTATGTTGACGGCGAAAAGCTGGACTATGACGCCTACGTGCACGTCTATTCAGATATTGCGCCCGATTTCAATGCGGGCGACATAGTCTCTATGCGCGGATATGTGAAGGGGACGGAGCATAAAAAATTCGACGGCTATTTTGCAAACGCCGTAGCAAGCGGCAAAGGATACTATCTCCACATCTACGAAATAAGCAAACTCAGTGAGGGAGAACTCGGTTTTCCGCGCAATTTACAGCACAAGATCAAATCCGCTTTTTATAGAAATATGGACTCGGAAAGCGCCTCTATCTGCACCGCGCTTTTGCTGGGAGACAAATTCGGCATGGACGACGAGTTTAGGCAGGGAGTCACTGCAAGCGGGCTTGCGCATGTGCTCGCGGTCAGCGGATTGCACATAACTACGCTGTCCACAGCACTTTATTTTATACTCAGAAAACTCAAAGTAAAGCCTTGGGTGAGCTTGATCATCGTGGTGACGTTCACGTTTTTGTATACCGCGCTGTGCTCCTTTACCGCGTCCGCGCTGAGGGCATTCGTGATGAGCGCCGTATTCGCGTTCGCGTCGAGTTTCGGCAAGAAGAGGGACAACCTCTCGGCGCTGTCCTTTGCGGCGATACTCATCTTGATCTTCCGTCCTACGGCGCTTTTCGAGGCGGGATTTTTACTCTCGTTTTCATCAATGCTCGGCATTTTCCTCTTCCACAGGAGTCTGAACGAGGCGGGGCAGAAGGTTATTTGCAAGATAAGTCCCAAGCACAAATTCGGCTCGCGGATAGTAAAACTCGCCTGCGTAACGCTGTCCGCGACGATAATGAGCTATCCTTTTCAAACCTACTTTTTCGGACAGCTCCCGCTGTTGCAGCTCCTGTCCAATCTCATATTCGTGCCGTATGTTATGCTAAGTTATATCGTATTGCTCCCATTGACGCTAATTTCGCTTGCGACCTCCATCTCGCCCGTGCTTTACGTCATGCAGATACTGCTGTTTCCCTTCAAGCATTACGTCGAGTGGGCGTACGGCTTGACGAGGAATTTGATAGGCTTGCCCGCAATTTCCGTCGCCGCTATTGTCGCATATCTCATGCTTGCCATATTCATATCCCGATTTGCTCTTCTGTCGCGTAGTGATAAACTCAAAGGCGGTCTCATAGGCGCGGCGTCTGCCGTAGCGATATGCGCCGCCTTCGCGCTCGTCTGACGAAAGGCACAAGCAAAATTTCAAACATCTAATTGTATCATTTTGATTTTTACAATATAAATAATGCCCACATTATGCGGTTTATCTTTGGCGATTTCAAAATGTGAATTTAAAATAAAAACGCCGTCCGCATAAAGAAGTGCGGGCGGCGCGTAAACGCATTTTTCAGTCCGATTTTATTTACTTTGTCAAAAGCTCGTTGACATACTCCTCGATGAGGTCGAGGGCGCGCCTGAGCGTGTCGATAGAGTAGGCGTAGCTTATGCGCAAAAATTTTTCCGCATGCGAGCCGAACGCAGAGCCGGGCACTACCGCGACATTTTTTGCGTCCAGCAATCCGTAGGCAAAGGTCTCGCCGTCTGTCATAAGCGGCTCCACGCTTGGGAAGGCGTAAAACGCTCCCCGTGGACGGAAGCAGGGCAGACCTATCTCGTCAAATCTGCCGAGCAAGAATTTGCGCCGCTCGTCGTAGATGTCGCGCATCTGTCTCACCGTAGCGAAGTTGTCCTTGAAGGACAGCTCGAGCGCCTCCAGCGCCACGTATTGCGCCACAGTCGGCGCGCACATCACGGCGTATTGATGTATTTTGAATATGACGTCGTAGATCTCCTTCGGCGCGCACACATAGCCCAGCCTCCAACCGGTCATTGCGAAATATTTTGAAAATCCGCTCACGATGACAGTCCTCTCGCGCATGCCCTCGAGGGATGCGATAGAGCAAAACTCCGCGTCGTCATAGGTGAGCTCTGCGTATATCTCGTCGCTTATCACAAGCAAATCGTGGGCTTTTATTATGGGAGCAAGCAGCTCGAGGTCGCTCTTTTGCATTATCGCGCCCGTCGGATTGTTGGGGTAGGCGAGAATGAGCGCTTTTGTCTTGTCCGTAATGCTGGCATTCAGCAGGGCGGGCGTAACCTTGAAATCATCCTCGGGCGAGCAAGCAAGCGGCACGGGCACGGCTCCCGCAAGCGCGACGAGCGGAGCGTAGCACACAAAGCACGGCTCGGGCACAAGCACCTCATCCCCGGGCGCGCATATGGCGCGTATCGCCGCGTCCAGCCCCTCGGACGCGCCCACCGTCACAAGTATCTCGCTTTCGGGGTCATAGTCCACGCCCACAAAGCTAGAGGTGTATTTGGAGATCGCCTCGCGCAACTCTTTCAGCCCCGCGTTCGCCGTATAGCCCGTGCGCCCTTCCTCCACGCTCTTTATCCCCGCCTTGCAAAACGCGGGCGGAGTGGGGAAATCCGGCTCGCCGACTCCCAAGGATATGCAATCCTTCCTCGTGGCGGCTATGCCGAAAAACGTGCGTATGCCGCTCATGGGCAGCGCGCTTGCAACGGGATTGAGCAGGGAAGATATGTCTTTCATATGCGCCTCCTAAGGCTTTACATTATATGCCCCCTCGACACTATATTTTATCACCCGCGCGCAAAAAAGCAACTTATTGTTGCACTTTTCGCATTTTGCATATAATATTGACATAGGCGATTTTGCAAGATAAAATGTAAACAAGCGAATAATATAGATTGTCTGTATTTGGAGGAATATATGAAAAAATTGATATCTGTTTTGGGCGACAGCGCGATAGAGAGGGGCGGCGACAAATTCAATTTCGCTTTCTCGCTTGGCAAGGCGCTTGTAGACAACGGCTATAGAGTGGCGTCCGGCGGCATGCAGGGCGTAATGGCGGCGTTCTTTGAGGGCGCGCATGCCTCAAAGTTTTACACGGAAGGCGACACAGTCGCCATAGTCCCCTCGTTTGACAGGGCAAGCGCAAACAAATACGCCGACATCGTGATAGCCACAGGTTTGGACATATACAGGAATGTCATCGTCGCAAACTCGGACGCCGTCGTCGCGGTGGGAGGCGGAAGCGGCACTCTCGCGGAGATATCCACGGCGTGGACGCTCAAGCGCCTCATGCTCGCGTATGCCGATTGCGACGGCTGGAGCGGCAAAGTCGCCGACACCCGCATAGATCAGCGCGTACGCTATGAAAATATCCCCGAGGACAGGGTTTTCGGCGTGCATACGGCAGATGAAGCCGTCGCCATTTTGGAAAAGTATATCGACCAATACACCTCGACGTTCGCCGGCATCCGCGCCGGTCTTTGACGGCTTTTTGCCGCTTTTTGCCAAGTATAACAGCTTGTTTTTGCGACAGTCGCAAAAAGCTACAAACTTTTAAAAACATTTTCAAGTTGCTTATCGGCAATCATATTAAAAACAGGCGCCGCCTGTTTTTAATACATTTTTTAATAAAAATAGCCGTTTAGAATGCTATTTTCACAGTATGCGCCTGTCCTTGATGTGCGGGGCAATTTAATGGTATAACTTTATCAAAGGAGAGAGAAATGGAAGATAAAAAGATATTGCTTGATAATATTGACAAAACTCATCCAACTGAGATGGGAGTCGACAGAATTAGAAAAAACTAAAAATAGATACAGCAGATGTTGTAGGGTACTCCAATAGAATGATTTCAAAGTGCAAACGTTATTTTACGAAGATTTTGCGACAATATTTAGTACTTTAAAAAAAAATATTTATAAAGTCTGCTCAAGTTGTTTACAATTTATTTTGTTTGTGATAAGATATCAAGCGTACTTGCGACGAGGTTTGGTCAAATACTCCGAGTCCTTACTTGGTTGCAAGCGAATTATTTATCCAGCGAAGGAGGTTAAATCAATGGATAAGGAACTCAAGCAACAGATCATTGCAAAGTATGCGCGCAGCGAGGGCGACACGGGCTCTCCCGAAGTGCAGATCGCGCTTCTCACCGAGCGCATCAAGGAACTCACGGAGCACCTCAAGGTGCACAAGAAGGATCATCACAGCCGCAGAGGCTTGCTCATGATGGTCGGACAAAGGAAGAGCCTGCTCAACTATCTCAAGGATGTTGACATCGAGAGATATCGTGCAATCGTCAGCTCGCTCGGACTCAGAAAGTGAAAAAGAATTGGGTGCGCTGTTTGTCGCACCCGATTTTTTATGAGCGTATAGCGATATACGCTCCGCACAAACAATAATAGGGGATGACGGAATCCCCGAGAATAGGAGATATATATGGAAAGACAAATTTTCAAGACAACAGTCGGCGGCAGAGAGCTCACCGTTGAGACGGGCGCATACTGCTCGCAAGCAAACGGTTCATGCGTGGTTCGCTGCGGCGACACGGTGGTCATGGTCAACGCGACCATGAGCAAGGCTCCCCGCGAGGGCATGGATTTCTTCCCCCTCAGCGTGGATTACGAAGAGAAGATGTACGCTATCGGCAAGATCCCCGGCGGTTTCAAAAAGCGCGAGGGCAGGGCAAGCGACAAGGCTATTTTGACATCGCGCCTCATCGACCGCCCCATACGTCCGCTCTTCCCGAAGGG
>CANRBM010000023.1 GCA_947628855.1 uncultured Clostridia bacterium
AGGGACTTCGTCCCCTGCACCCCAAGCTAAAAACGCGAGCTAGGCAAATACTTGCCGTCGCTCGCGTTTTTTGATTGGGATTGCAAAGGGCGAATCGCCCTTTGCCGAGGTGCAGGGCTCGCAGCCCTGCATAGGGGCGTGCAGGGGACGAAGTCCCTTGCCGAGGCGTGGGGCAGAGCCCCACATATAAGAAGCTATCTTCTGTCGTAGTCGTTGGGGTCGTAGCCGCGGACTTCGCGGTCCATACGCGGGTCGTAGCCGCCGCCGTTGTATGGCGGGTTTCCGCCATAAGGCTGACCGCCTCCGTAACCGTCGCGCGGGGCGCCGTAGCTGCGGCTTTGGTCGTAGCGTTGCCTGTCGGACTGATAGCGCGAGGCGGCGTTTGGGTCATCGTAGTCTCTGCCGTCCGAGGATGCGCCGCGGCTCTTGCGCACGGGCTCGTCGTGACGGCTCGGCACAAAGAGAAGTATCACTATGATGACTGCGGGCAGGCTTATGCCGATGATGAGGATTATTTTGAGAGCGAGCGAGCCTTCGGGCGCGGGCAGTGAACCTGCGGGAGGCGTGGGTGTTTCTTGCTCCTTCAAAGCAAGCAGCTCGTCGCGCTCCGCTTGCGTCTTCGCTTGATAGGGGATGTTGAACGGCTCGAACGCGCTTTTCGGGACAAAGCCGAACCGCTCCGTTTTGCCATCGTCGGAAGTAGCCTTGACATAGATGAGGTTTGGAGTTTCGGGGTCCGCGGCATAGCCGAGGAAGTTTATCGTGTAAGTGTCGTCCAGCTTTTTGAGCGCGCTGTCAACGCCTTCGAGCGTGGAGAGGTCTACGCCCTCGGCGAGGGTGAGCGTGACGTCGGGATAAAACTTTTCGTCATCTTTAAAGGTCACGTCGGCGGGGACGAGCGTGGTATCCATAGGGATATACAGCGTAAGCCCCGCATATTCGACCTCATAGATCTGATCCATATTGCCGACATTTTGCACTATCTTGATGAAATAGCTTTCCGGTATTAAAAACTCGCGCGTGTCGTTGTGCGCTCCTCTTACGACGATAGTGCCTACGCCCGCAAATTCGTTGCCCTCGAGATTGCTCACCGCCGCTTTGACATAGAAAGGATATTGCGTGTCATCCTGCTCGTCGCCCTCGGCGAACGCTATGGGCATGGTCGAATAAAACAACAGGACGAATGCGCACGCCGCAAGCAGCACGGCAAGCACAAGAACAAAAATGAGCAAAGTTTTGAGGACATTTTTCTTCATATGTAATATATTACAATACATTTTCAAAAATTAAAAGTCTTTTCGCGCTTTTTGAGAAGAAAAAATAAAATTTTCTTTGCCCAAAAGCGACATAATTTTTTGCATTTTGCCACTTTGACGGTTTATTCTTCGCGTATGGACGAGAAGGAAGTGTTGATAAAACTGCTCGCGGTAGAGCAGGAAATTGCGGCGCGTGCAAACGATCCGCTTGCGAGGTACAACTCGGGCGTCGTGCACGAAAAGCAAATGCTTTTTCATCGCTGCGAAAAGCGTAACAGATGGGTATTCGGCGGAAACCGCTCGGGCAAGACGGAGTGCGGCGCAGTGGAGTGCGTGTGGCTTGCGCTTGGTATACATCCGTACAGGCAAAACCGAAGCAACGCGTCCGGATGGGTGGTCAGCCTCACACAGCAGGTACAGCGCGACGTCGCGCAAGCAAAGATACTCAAATATCTTCCGCGCAGATACATCGTCAAGATAGTGATGAGGGAGGGCAGCGCGTCCTCGCCAGAAAACGGCGTGATAGACTACATCGTCGTCAAAAACGCGGCGGGCGGCAACGGCAGGATAGGCTTTCGCAGCTGCGATCAAGGCAGGGAGAAGTTTCAAGGCATGTCGCTGGATTTCGTATGGTTCGACGAGGAGCCGCCCAAGGACATCTACGACGAGTGCCGCATGCGCGTGTTCGACAAAAAGGGAGACATATTCGGCACCATGACTCCGCTCAAAGGCTTGACGTGGGTGTATTACGAGGTGGAACTCAACGAGAATAACGACCCTGAGATATGGAGCGAGAGCATGCAGTGGAGCGACAATCCCTATCTCGATCCCGCGGAGATCGAGCATATGCAGACGGTCATACCGAAGAGCGAACAGCTCTCCCGCCGCTACGGCAAATTCACGACGGGCGAGGGACTTGTCTATCCCGAGTTCGACCCCGCCGTGCACGTCATAGAGCCCTTCAGCGTGCCGCACGAGTGGCAAGCGAACATTTCCATTGACCCGGGGCTCAAAAATCCCACGAGCGCGCACTTCTACGCGGTAGATTTTGACGGCAGGATATACGTCGTCGCGGAGCACTTCGAGGCGGGGAAAAGCATAGACCACCACGTGCAAAAGCTGTTTGAACTTGCGGACGCGCTCGGGTGGAGACGGGACTTCAAGGGCAGGCTTACGGCGCTCATAGACAGCGCGGCGAATCAACGCACTCTCGCCTACGAAAAGAGCGTGGCGGAGCTCTTCGCCGAAAAGGGCGTGCTTGTCAATACCAACGTAAACAAGGACTTGTACAGCGGAATTCAACGCATAAAGTCCTTGTTTGAGCAAAGACCGCCGAGGATATTCATTTTTTCGAGCTGCGTAAATCTTATACGCGAGCTCAAAAGCTACTGGTGGGGAGACGGCGACAGACCTAAAAAAGTTGACGATCACGCGCTCGATGAATTGCGCTATTTCGTCATGACCCAACCCTCGCCCGCAAAACCGCCCGTCAGGGAAAAGACGCCCGTCGAGCTGGACAAGGAGAGGCTTATGCGCAGCATAAGGACACAGAGAGCATGGACGCGGAAATTTTGAAATCTTTATTGAAGCGCGCAAAGGGATACAGGTATAGCGAGGTGCAGGACGAGTACAGCGTCGGCGAGGACGGCAATCCCGTGCTTGTAAAGCGCAAAGTGCTGGAAAAGTACTGCCCGCCCGACAGCACCGCGCTGAAAACATACCTCGAACTCAATCCCGACCCATCGCTCGCGCAGATGAGCGACGAGGAGCTAGAGCAGGAAAAGCAGCGCCTGCTTGACGAGTTGAGTAAAAAAGAGCAGGCGGACTCCGAGGACGCGCCCACAGAGACCCAAGGTGCGTCAAATAAAAATCATAGCGCGGAGAAAACGCGCAAAAAAGGAGATAAAAATGGCAAATGACGATGAAGCGCGTCTTGTCGCGGAAATACGGCAGGACTTCGCGAAAAGACAGGAAGCCCGCAGACCCATAGAGCTGAATTGGCGGCTGAATATGGATTTCGTCGCGGGCAACCAATTTTCGCAGATATCTCCCGCGGGAGATATAGAGGAGGAGGGCAAACAGTACTTCTGGCAGCAGCGCGAGGTTTTCAACCATGTGGCGCCCATATTGGAGACCCGCCTCGCAAAGCTCTCGCGGGTAAAGGCGAGGGCTACGGTAAGACCCGCTACGCCCGATGACGACGATGTGGCGTCCGCCTCGCTCGCGACGAAACTTATAGACGCGGTGTGCAAGGAAAACGACTTTTCCGCGCAACTCTCCCTCGCGAATTGCTGGAGCGAGATCACGGGCAGCGCGTTTTTCAAGGTGACCTGGGACCCGTTGAAGGGCAAGGCGATAGACGGCAAGGGCAAGGTGCACGAGGGCGAGGTCAGCATAGCGCTGTGCCCGCCGTTTGAGATCTTTCCCGCGGACATCGCCGTCACCGACATAGAGGCGCAGACGTCCATAATACACGCAAAGGTGCTGTCCGAGGCGGAAGTGGAGCATATGTGGGGCAAGCGCGTCAAGGGCGAAGAGGTGAGCATTTTCTCCTTCGGCGGCACGGAGAGCATAGGAGGCATAGGCTACAACGCAATGTTGCCCAAGCTCATACGCGAGAAGAAAAAGGACGGCGTCATAGTCATAGAACGCTATGAAAAGCCGACCAAGGCGCGCCCCAACGGCAGACTGAGCATAGTCGCGGGCGACGCGCTCATCTTTGACGGAGATATGCCCTATATCAACGGCGAGGACGGAGCAAGGACGTACCCGTTTGCGAGACAGACCTCGCTTGACAGCCTCAACAACTTCTTCGGCTCCTGCGTGGTGGAGCGCATTATCCCCGTGCAGAGGGCGTACAACGCGGTCAAAAACAGAAAGCACGAGTACATGAACCGCCTCGCCGTCGGCGTGCTCGCGGTGGAGGACGGCTCCGTTGATACGGACGCCCTGGAGGAGGAGGGACTGCCGCCCGGAAAGATACTCGTGTACAGGCAGGGCAGCAATCCGCCCATCATGATGAACACGGGCTCCATACCCGCCGAGTTCGCGAGAGAGGAGGAGAGGTTGCTCAACGAATTCGTGATGATAAGCGGCGTGAGCGAGGTGACCACATATTCGCAGGTGCCCGCAAACGTGTCGTCGGGCGTGGCGATATCCCTGCTGCTCGAGCAGGACGACACCCGCATATCCCTGACCGCGGACAGCTTGAGGGATTGCGTGCGCAGGGTGAGCAAACAGATACTCCGTCTGTACAGACAATTCGCCCGTACGACGAGGGTGAAGCGTATCACGGGCGAAAACGGCGAGGTGGAAATTGCCTCGTTCAGTGCGCGCAACATCGACAGCGAGGACATTGTTTTCGATACGGTGAGCGAGATCGAGGATACGCTGTCCGCAAGGCGAGCTATGGTGTACGACCTATTAAAACTCGGCCTACTCGCGGGAGAGGACGGCAAGCTGTCCACCGAGACAAAGACCAAGGTGTTTGAGATACTCGGTTTCGGCAATTGGGAGGACGCGAGGAGCAGCGACGAGTTGCACGTCAAAAAGGCGCGCCGTGAAAACCTACAGCTCGAAAGCGGAGACGTGGACGCGGACGTGTATGACGACCACACGCTGCACATCGCGGAGCATATCAAACTTTGCGTGTCAACGAAGTGCGAAAAGGACAAGGCTATGCACGACAGGGTGACGCGCCATATCGCGCAGCATAGACAGCTCGAGGGACTCGGCGCGAGCGAGGACGCGATGCGTCAAAGATTCGAGGAGGAAGAGGATGGACGAGAAGGACTTCAAATTTGACAAGGAGGCAAGCCTCATTGTCGAAAAGACGTTGAGCGAGAACGAGCAAAATTCGCAAAATACCGATTTTACAGATACAAAAACCGATGATAAAACATCGAATGTGCAAAATAATGTGGAAGAAGAAATTCAAAAAGAAAGCGACAAAACTCAAGGCGAAAGCCCGCTTGGAAAGTTCAAAAACCCGGAAGAATTGCTTAAAGCTTACGTCGAGCTGGAAAAGGAGTTTACGCGCAGATCTCAACGCCTGAAGGAGCTTGAGAGAGGCGTGGCGCCCTACGCGAGCGAGGATGAATGGAGAGACGCGGCGGACAAGTTTTTTGAAAAGACCCCGTCCGCGAAGGCGCTTGCGCGAGAAATGGCGCAGGAGATAGCCCTCGATCCCACGCTCAAAGAGGGGAGGGATTGCTTTGACAAAGCTCTCGTGAGAGCGCTTGTCAAGTGCTATCGCACTCCGGAGCAACTTATGTCGGACGGACAATTTTTGAAAGACTACGTCCTGTCGTCGGACGCGGTGAAAGAGGCGATCATCGAAAACTATATTCGAGAGGTGCAAGACGGCGAGCCCCCGCTCACGCTGCCGCGTGGCGGACAATGCTCCGCCGCTCCGTCTATGAAACCGCGCTCGGTGAGGGAAGCGGGCGATATGCTGTTGAGAGAAAATAAATAAAAGGAGAATGCTATGGTAACCATCGAAAGTGCGGATAAAGCACTGAAAACATTTTATCTGGGCGTTGTGGCGGAGCAGCTCAACGTCGGCGTAAACCCCCTGCTTGCAAAGATAGAGCAGACTCAAAATGACGTATGGGGTAAGGAAATCAAAAAACTTGCCACATACGGGCTCAACGGAGGCGTAGGCTCCGGCGACGAAGCGGGAGACCTTCCTCTCACGGGCGCGAACAACTATGCGCAATTCACGCTGGGGCTCAAAAACCTGTTTGGCAGGATAGAGATATCCGACAAGGCGATACGCGCTTCCCAAAACAGCGCGGGCGCGTTTGTGAACCTGCTCAACGCCGAGATGGAGGGATTGCTCAAGGCGAGCAAATTCAACCTCGGCAGAATGCTGTTCGGAGACGGCAGCGGCGTCTTGGCAAAGACTGTGGAAAACGTGGGCGACGGCAACAACTGCGTCACGGTGGACAGCCTCATCAACCTCGAAGAGGGAATGAGCGTAGACCTCTACTCTCCCGAGGACAGCGTGGACGTCGCGGGCGCACGCATAGTCTCCATAGACAGGGAGAAGAAGGTAGTCAAGCTTTCCAAAGCGGCGGGCGAAAAGCGCGGAGAGAACTACAAACTGTATGTGCAGGGCTCAAAGGACAGAGAGCTCACGGGTCTCGGCGCTATATTCAACAAGTCAGCGGCTCTCTATGGCCTTTCGAGGACGGACTATCCCTTCCTCAACCCCTATACATTTACTTCCGAGGGCGCGCTCACCACGTCCGCAATGCAGGACGCGATAGACTTTGTGGAGCAGGCGTCGGGCGGCAACATCAATATGATAGTCGGCTCCTACAACACCCGCAAGCAGTACATAGAGTTCATCAAGGGCATTCGCATGAATATGGATTATATGCAACTTGACGGCGGCTACAAGGCGCTGAGCTACAACGGGATTCCCTTCATTGTGGACAGATTCGTGCCCGAAAACGACGTGTACTTGCTCAACACCGACGACTTCAAACTGCACCAGCTTTGCGATTGGAGATGGCTCGAGGGCGACGGCGGCAGCGTGCTCAGACAAAACGCAACGAAAGCGTGCTACAGCGCGACCCTCGTCAAGTATGCGGACCTCCTCTGCGAGCGTCCCATCGGGCAGGCAAAACTCACCTTCAACGGAACGAATGTCCCCGACCACTATATCGTGTCTTTCGACTCGCAAGGCGGCTCGTACATCAATCCGCAGATCGTCTCTCCCGGAAGAGCGGTATCAAAACCCGCAAGCCCGATAAAACTCTCCTACTCATTCTATGAATGGCAATATAACGGTCAAACCTACGACTTCTCCGCTCCTGTCACAAAAGATATGACGCTGGAGGCGGTGTACGTCTGATGGACGCGCTTGTAAAAATCGCGAATGATGTGCTTGACATAGCGTCGAGACTTAAGGAGATAGACCCGAGATACGAGGTGTATCGCAACTTAAATAAGCATCGTTTTGAGATCCACGCCGAAGGGGCACTGCAAATCGCGGTGCCCTTTAACAGGCTGGACGAGAGGACGCTGTCGCTTGTCAGAGAGACGAGGCTGGAAAACGCGGACGCGCTTTTTAAAAGATTGGACAAGCAAAACGCGGAGGCGGAGCGCGCTCTCCTTGATACAGTCCGTGACAGAGTTATGACAAAAGTGGAGGAAGTTTTATGACCGTTAAATTTTTGATAAGCAAAAGCCTCGAAAAGATGAATGTAGACGACTTTGCGGGAAAGTCGCAGCTTACGGACAGGGAAAAAAATTTGCAACGATCCCTCGTCTACGCTTTCGGGGCGGTATATAGGGAGCTTTTGGCGGAATATATCCCGCTTGAGACGAAGGAAAAGGCGACTTTTATGGATAACAAACTGAGCGCGGCGGCGCTCTCAAAGCGCATTCTTTATCCTATCAGCGTTTTGAAAAATTCCAAAAAGCTGGATTTCCAGACGGACGCCGAGAATATCTACACCACAGAAAGCGGCGAGTTGACCGTGGTTTATACCTATCTGCCCGAGACGGAACTGACGCCGGATACGGAGGTGAATTTCATCGGCGTATCGGACGACCTCATCACGGACGGCATGCTCGCGCAATACTATTTTGCAACGGGGACGTACGAGCTCGCCAAAAGTTACGACGCAACTTACAGAGACAAGCTTTGGAGACTAAAATACAAAGGCAAGGAACTTAAACTCAAAGCGGGGAGGTGGGTGAAGTGAAGATCTTTCCGCATACGCGCACGAGAAACGTGCAATTCGGATTCAAAGGCATGGGACCAAACGCGTCTTCTGAACTCGTCGATCCCGCCTACGCATCGGACGCGTGCAATTTCGTGTTCGAGGACGGCTGTCTCACGGGAAATATAGGCATAGACCCCGCATCGTTTTTGACGAGCGAGAAGGCTATTCCCGACGCGCCCGAAAAGATCGAGGGGCTGTACTACTACAAACACTCCACAAAAGAGGGCGCGCGCGACGACAGGCTTATTATGAAGGCGGCAAGCAAAGAGGTGTACTCATTGAAACTGCTCGAGGAGAGCGAGTGGCAAAAGGTGCCAAATCTCAAACTCACGGGAAAGGACGTGCAGGCGATAAATTACAACTTCAACGACAACGATATGATCCTGTTCTGCTCATACGATACGCCGCTATTCATACTCGACGATATGACCCCGCTGTACTCGGCGAGCGCGCCGCACTTCTCGTGTTTCGAGATACACTCCGAGAGGCTGTTCGGCGGCGTGAACGGCGCGCGTCCCAAACTGTGGTTTTCGGACGACTACGATCCGTTCAATTGGAAGGTCAGCGCGGAAGAGGCGGGCTATATTGCCTTCGATGACAACTTCGGGGACATCCTCAAAGTGATGTCATTTTTGGGTTATCTCTATATTTTCAGGGAGTACGGCATATTCAGGCTTACCGCTTTCGGCAAACAGAGCGAGTTTTCCTTGAAGCGCGTGTATGCGGATACGGAGCGCATATTTAAAAACTCGATCGCGTTCACGGGCGGAAGGATAATATTTATCGCGGGCGGAAAACTGTACGACTTCGACGGCTACAACGTGCGCCGCATAGCGACAAACCTACCCGAAATAGACGAGACAGACGACATGAGCGCGACATATCAGGGCGGCATATATTGGCTGTCCTGCCGCTTAAAAGGTTCGGAGGGCATGCGAATAGTGAGATACGAGCCCGCAAAGGACGCGTTTTCGTATATCACGGGCGTTGAGGCGGCGGACCTGCTCACCGTCAAAACGGGAGGCATGGAGAGAGTATACCTCGCCTTTAAGGACGCGGACAACGCCGTCAAGCTCGGTATAATGTCCGAAAGCGGCATGATAATGGGAAAACCGAGCAAAAAAGAGTACAAGTACGAGCCATCTACCCTCGGCACCGCAAATCAAAAGACGGTGAGGCGCGTGAGCGTCGTTGCATACGAGCCTCTGACGCTCACGGTCATCGCGGACGACAGGGAGTTCTCCTTCGACGTGAAGGCGAGCGAATTCGTGCAGCGGTTCTTTGTAGACGCGAAGGGACGTAAGATAGGGCTCGCGCTCGCATCGGATAAGACAAAGGCGTACGTCGCGCCCATAACGATGGAGATAGAAGTGCACGCCGATTAAGGCGCGCGGCAGGAGGATGTATGGATATCAACGAACTTACCGCTATGGTCGAGGACCTCGCATTGGCGGTGCAATGGCTAAAGGCCAGAGTGGACGCCCTCGAGGCGCCAAAGGAGTGATCATGGCAAAATCTATATGGGATGAATTTAAGGACCTTTTCAAGACCAAAGAACAGCGCGACGAGGAAAAAAGACAGGGCATAGACGACGCGCTCGAGCGCGAAAAGGATATCGTCGGACAGCTTGAGGAGCTGGATAAACAGTATCAGGATAGCATAAAAGAGGAGGAGCCCGACCTCGAAAAACTCTTTCCTTCCGATTCGGGGTTGAGAGAACACGAGTACGAGGCGGCTACGGACGAGGAGATAGAGAGCGCCGCAAAAGCGCTGAACGAAGAGGAAAAAGCGGTAAAACAAAAAAAGTTGCAAAACGACTACGACGCGGACGTCGCGGATGTGGAAAACGACAAGGCGCAGGAAAAGCGCAAGCTGGGTGAGAAATATTCCGCCCTGGACAATAAATACGCCGCCAAGGGCGAGGACGCAAAGGATGGCGCGATCAAACAGGGCGTATCGAGGGGTAGCATACTCTCCTCCGTGCTCGGCGAGCTCAGCGCGCAAAAACAGAGCGAGGGCGACGCCGCAAAAATGAGCTATCAAAACAGCGTAGCCGCCCTCGACGACAAGCTCTCTTCGCTCGAAAGAGAGCTGAACGGCGCCCTCGAGCAGCTGGATATGCAGTCTGCCGTCGATCTCACAAAGCAGATAAACGAGCTCAAAAAGGAGCGCAATAAGGAAGTCCAAAAGTGGGACAAGTACAACGACGATATCAGAAGCCGCCAGGCAAAATTTGCCTACGAGAGGGAACAGGATATCAATGAGTACCTCTCCGAACAGAAAAACAAAAAACAACAGCGCGAACTCGAACAGCAACGGCAAGAGGAAAAATACGGCTATCAGGGCGAAAAACAAAAGAATTTTGCAAAACGCTACGACATAGCCTATGATTTTTATATGTCGCTCGACCCGTCCATCGCGCTCGCCGCTTTCGAGGCGTCACCCAATATGCGCTATTATCTCGGGCTCTACTACGACCAGCTCAAAAAAGAGCTCCGTTCCCGCAGCGGCTCCAATACGCAGTATATTTTCTAACTATTTATGGGGTTCCACCCCACGCTCCGGCAAGGGACTTCGTCCCCCCATGCGGGGTTCCACCCCGCGCCCCGGCAAGGGACTTCGTCCCCTGCACCCCAAGCTAAAAACGCGAGCTAGGCAAATACTTGCCGTCGCTCGCGTTTTTGATTGTTTGCAATGGTCGAAACTCCCGCGTGAGGGCTTAATATGGACGGTAGAATAGTACGAGGTTTTTACTTAAACCGGGGGATTCCTCGACTACGCTCGGAATGACAGGTTAATAAAGTGTCATGCTGAGCGATATGGGGTCCCCGCAAAAATATACAGTGTTTTTGTGGGGTAAAAGGAAGCATCCCCTTGTCTGAGCGTACTTGATAAAAATTTGGGAGGAAACAAATTGTTGCTTACAAAAATCGGGTAAATTTTTGTAAGCAATTGAATTATAGCGGCGAAAGTTATATATTTATACACGGAGGAAGTATGGATAAACTTGCCGAGAACATCAAAATTTTGCGCGAAGAAAAGGGTATATCTCAGTCGCAATTGGCAGAGAGGCTTTTTGTCACAAGACAGGCTGTCGCGAGATGGGAGAATGGAAACACCCGCCCAGACATCGAGACCATAGGCAAACTTGCTGAGATCTTCGATGTGTCCGTAGAATACCTCATCACGGGCAAGGAGCTTGTCAAAGAAGTCGTCGTCGAGAAAGAAGTCGTCAAGGAAGTACCCGTTGAAAAGATAGTCGAAAAGAAGATCATCGAAGAAGTCCCGCCAGATGACTATGATGAATTTAAAATGTTTCATCAAATACGTATATGGGGCTTTATTATATTAACTATAATTTATACAGTCGCTTGCTTAATCGCAACAATAGTGGTTCTCATAAAAGACGCTAAACTTATGGCTAAATTATGGGTGATTTGGGTATTCGCAATAATTTTATTTGTTTGTGATGTGATTACAATTAGAAAATATATTGCTCCAGATTTTTTAAAACGCAAAAACAAAGATAAAAGAAATAAAAAGTAATAAGCAGCCGGAGCGCCGACAATAGCGCTCGGGCAGAGGGGTGCGCTAGGCTCAGACAAGGCGTCCGTCCGTGTATAAGAACGCTTGGACAAAGGTTACTAGAGTTCAAGCACGAAAAGCGTTAGTGTCTCGGACATAGTTATTGAAAGACCCAACCTCTCCCTTCGTTACGTGCAGCGATGCTAGCGTCGGTCTGAGGAATATTGGGGTCCCCACGAAATTACGCAGTGATTCCGTGGGGTAAAGGCACACTGCACTCAGTACTCCCCAGCTATACCCCATAAAATTCGCTACGCTCATTATTATGGGGACCCCGATGTCGCCCAGACAAACTTTATGTTATGAGCGCAAACACAGCCCCTGCGTTACGCCGCGGCAGGGCGGGAAGGGGCTGCGCTCGCTCACCGCGATACGTCGTGCAGACAAGTCTGCAATTATGCCACTTGTTCGGGCGGAAAGAAAACAGAGCCCCGCCCTCACTGCGTACTTAGCATAAAACCGCTTGCTCCGCGGAGTCGCTCGGACAGGGCAAATTCCGTATATAGGGGAGCTCAGACTAGGGGATGTTTCGACTTCGCTTAGAATGACAGGCAGCTAATATTCATTCAATGCCAAAGTAAATATCAAGCTCGCGCCGGAGTTTTGGGCATTGCAAACAATCAAAAACGCGCGAACTAGTGACAAAAGTCACGACGTTCGCGCGTTTTTAGCTTGGGACCAAAAGGGCAAAGCGCCCTTTGCCGAGGGTGTGGGGCGGCGCCCCACCCGGGGAGTGCGGGGCGAGGAGCCCTGCATAGAATTACTTTTCCTCTGACGGGGAAGAGGTTTCGGCGACGAGTTCCTCGATGGAGGTTTGGTGGTAGACGATGAATTTGTCGAAGAAGTCGGCAATGTCGGCGCGGACTTGGTCGGCGCAATGGTCATAGGCGATCTCGTGGCGGGCGCCTTCATAGAGGTGGAACTCGCAGGTGAGGTCGAGAGAGTTGTACATATCGTACAGCTTTTTTACTCCCTTGCCGTAGCCGCCGACGGGGTCTCCGTCGCCCGAGAATATGCCGATCGCGGTGAGCGGATTGAGGCGGGCGAGCGCCTTTTTGGAATAGAGTTTGCTGACCGCGCGCATCATGCAAAAGTCGAAGTTTACGCTCATGGGGACGTGGACGTACTTGTCGTCGTCGAACTCCTCACGGCGCGCCTTGACGGAGTTGAGCCACTGCGATCTGCCGCTGTCGCCCTCATATTGATATTTATTTTGAGATATTTTTTCCGTGAATTTCGGGCGCCACTTCTTTGCGAACAGCCAAACGGGCGCGAGCGCGCACTTGCCCATGGAAAAGCTCTTTTTCATATATCCCGAGCCGAGCAGAGCGATCGCCCTCACGTCCGTGCCCGCCTGCGCGAACGCTTGCGCAAGGAAACTGCCATAGCTGTGTCCGAGCAGGAATACGGGAAGGTGCTCATACTTCTTTTTGAGCCACTCGCGGAAGAACAGCTCGTCCTTGAGCGTCTTGGTGAAGATGTCGCCCTTATGATAGCCCCTGTTCTCATCAGTCTCCGTCCTGCCGTGGGCGCGATGGTCGTCGGCAAACACGATGTAGCCGCGGGAGTTGAAAAAGCGCGCGAGCTCGTCATACCTGCCCGCGTATTCGCCCATGCCGTGCATGAGCTGAATGACGCCCCTCGGCGACTCTACTTCGTCCCAAAGCGTGACGAAGATGTTTGTTTCATCAAAACTTTCAAGCCAAAAACACAACATATTCCACCTTTTTTGGTTATTATAACAAAATATAGTGCGCATAGCAACAAAATATCGAAAATTGGCGCCAACAAATGAGATAATTTGAAAAAATGTATAAAATTTGCATAAATATACCGTATAATTTTTTAAAATGAATAAATATCTGATTTGCGGAAGGAGCAGCGTTTAATGTTTGAATATTTATTTAAATACTGTTGACAGAATGGCAAAGTTGACTTATCATTTTGGATATTATATAATAAATAATTGAAGTATAATTATAGCGCCGTTATCGCCTTTGGCAAACTAGCGTATGGCTTGCCGACCGAGACGTACGAGTTGGGTCCGGCTTGCGCCGTGACAGACGAACGCTGTGACGGTCGGGAGCGGGTCCAGATGGCGAGCGCGGCGGAAAAATTTCAAGGACGCGTTAAAAGAGGAAAATATGAAAAAGAGAGTGAACATCATATTGTGCGTAGCGCTTGTGGTACTGCTTGTGGCGGCAGTCTTTGTGGGCTGCGATAAAAATAAGGGACTGTCCTTGAGCGTGGAGCTTACGAGCATGAGCGGCGCGCCGATAGAAGGCGTGACGGTCACAGCATATAGGGACGGCAAGCAGGTGGCGAGCGGCAAGACGGGAGCGGACGGCAAGTTCAACTTCAAGGGAGAGCGCGCGAAATACGAGGTGCAGCTCTCGGATATGCCGTCCAATTTTACGCTTACGAACGACGGCAAATTTACATTTGACGCGAAAGAGGGCAATACTTCGCTCAAACTCAACTTTGTGGACGGCAACGATCTGAACTTTACGGTGAAGAGCGTGGGCGGCGCAAGGCTGGAGGGCGTGAAGGTCACGCTCAAAAAGGACGGGCAACAGGTGGGCGAGCCCGCCGCGACAAACGCGAACGGCATAGCGGCGTTCAACGTGCCGAACGCGGATTACGCATATGAGGTCTCAAATTTGCCATATGGGTATTATTTTGCGGACTCTGCGGACGCGACGGGGCAGACGGGCAGCGAAAAAAAGATCACGCTGTCCTATCCCTCAAAAGTCACCGAAGAGCCGAGAAAGGACAGGACGTATCGCGAGGGCGATATCTTCTTTGATTTCACCATAAAGGACGCCGTCACGGGTACGAACTATACGCTCTCTCAGATTCTTGCGGACAAGAAGATGGTGCTCATCAACTTTTGGAATACGTCGTGCAATCCCTGCATAAGCGAGATGCCAAGTTTGAATATCGCCTATAAGGAGTATAAAGACGACGTCGAAGTGCTTGCGATAAGCAGCATACTCGGCTCGTGGGACAGCGAGGCTGCGGTGAGAAGTTTCGCCGCGAGATACACGGGGGACAACGCGCTTGCTTTCCCGCTGTTTGCCGACGGCCCGTATGAGGAGCTCGGACAAGTGCAATTCGCACAATATCTTGCGCTTGGAGGATTGCCTACAAACGTCGTCATTGACCGCTACGGCATGATCGCGAAGATAGAGGTGGGCGCCTCGGGTACTAATGTATTCGAAGCGATGTTTCAAAAATATTCCGCAAAAGACTATGTGCAGGAGACTTTTGGCGCGGGCGAGAGCGGCGGCGACGAAAAGCCCGAGATAGAGAGGCTCAAACCCGACGTACAACAGGCGGACAGTTCCGTCATAAAGGCGGCGATAAACGGCGATAGTTTTGGCGGAGAGTGGTATCCCGAACAGGGCGATGACGCCGAGTACAGCTGGCCGTGGGAGGTCGCCGAGGTCAAGGACGGAGCCTCAAACGTCAAGGTGCTCAGACCCACGAACCACTATAAGGACTACTCCTTTGCGACGATAAAGACGAAGGTCACGATATCGGAGGACGACGTCAAAAACGGAGGCAAGGTCGCGCTGGCGTTTGACCTCAAATACTCCACCGAGGATTGGGGAGACTACTTTTATGTGTTTATAAACTCCGAGCTTGTGTACAGCTTTACGGGCACGGAGCATTGGGGAGAATGGCAGAGGTGCTACGCGCTCGTGGCGGATGAGCCGGGCGAGTACGAGCTTGCGCTGCTCTACAACAAGGATGAGCTGAACAGCGGCGGAGAGGATATCGTGTACGTCAAGAACGTGCGTATGCTCTCTAAGGCGGAGGTCAACGCGGACAGCCCGACGCTGGATATGCCGCGCGACGCCGCGAAGAATTGGAACGGGACAAGCAAGAAATTTGACAGCTATGCGCCGTATGTGCTCGCTCCCGACGGATATTATCACTATCAAGACCAAGACGGGCCCTACATTCTCGCGAATTTGTTCGCGCTCATGCCATATCAACGCATGCGCGGCGAGCAGAGGAACGTCTCCGAGGCGGCGACGGCGGGCATAGGCATATTCAAACCGCAAGTCGGCGAGGAGATATCCGCAAATGCGCGCGCCATCACGCCGTATCTGCAAGCGGCAAACAACTCCGAGCTTTCGGGACTGACCGTCGTGGACAAGACTTTGCACGATTTGCTCAACGCCTACGCTAAGGACGCGCACGGCGAGTGCGACGACAACGCGTGGCTGGAATTCTGCACTTGGTTCGAGCACTACGGCTCCGACCCGAGCGACAAGGGCATAAGCACCTTCGACAGGAATCCCGTGCGCGGTCTTATGGCGGCGACCGCTATACCCATGAAGGAAGTGCATCAAGGCAGATTTGCGGATACGTCCGACATAGATGAGAAATACAAGAACAATGTCGTCATCGACCGCGTTATAATGCCGAGAGGCATCATCTTCAAGCTCACTCCCGACAAGAGCGGCGCGTATCGTTTCCGCTCGCAGAGCAGCGAGTTCAGCGATACGACGGCGTGGCTGAGAGCGGAGGGCATGGACGTAGATCACATCCTTACGGAGTTCGGCGAGGAGAGAGAGGATCCCGACGCGAGCTGGAACTTTGTCATGACGTGGTATCTTGAAAAGAACAAGACATACTATTTGTCCGTGAGTCTTGCGGACGTCGGCGGCACGGGCGAATTCACGTTCACGACGGAGTATCTGGGCGAGAAATTCTACAGCTGGCAGGCAGTGTCGCGCGCGCTCGTCACCTTCGAGGAGGGCGAAAACGGCGAGATGGGCGAACTAAAGAATTACAATAACGCCTATCCCGTGCTTGCGGAGGACGGCTACTATTACGACGCCGTGAGAAACGAGGACGGCACGCCAAAACTCGACGCGCAGGGCAATATGGCTCCCGACAAGAGCGACCCCATATACGTGGACTTTTTGCACGGCACACGCTTTATGGAGCAGTCCATAGACAGGATAATCGCGATGGCGGAGACAAACGAGATATTGGCAAGGCTAAAAAACGATATATTCCCGCAAGTGTTTGCGAATGTGCCGAGCAATGTCGGGGCAAGCACGCTCCTTGCAGTCATAAACGGCGGCGCGACGCTTACGGATGAGGTTTGGGCGAGGCTTGCGGCGCAAATAAGCGTGAGCTACGGCGATACGGTGAGCTTTGACGATATGACTTTCGCCGCGCTCAGAGGATGCTCCACCGTGTATGACATCATAAATTTGCTGCAGACATATTATTTCAATGCGTTCAACTTCAGTGGCTGGAAGGGGATATCCGTGCAGCACTATGACGTCGAGGGCGATCTCATCAATGAAGAACCAATGTGGCAATACCTCGGCATGGAAAGCGAGAGCGACCTCAAGGACTATACGAAGGACATCAAGGACTACCTCAAACAAGCAAAAGCCAAAACGCAGGCGGAGCACAGCGAGGAGGAGTACGGCGGAGTCGGGTTCGACGCGGGCTGCCTCAAACTCGACAAAAACCTCTGCAAGATATTGCAGCTCTTCGCGCAGCGTTTCGGTTGGACGGGACTGCATACGGATTGGATGAGGCTTTGCTACCACTATGAATATATCGGTCCATACGCGGGCTGAGAAAATAAAATAATAATCGGATTTCGTTGATACAAGGAAATTCAAAAGGAGTGAATTTATGAAATCTATGACCAAAAAATTGACGATCCTGCTTATCGTCGCGCTGCTGCTTGTCACAATGTGCGCGCTTGCCGCGTGCAGTCCCAAAAAAGCGGCATTGGGAGAGGAAGAAAAGGGCGAAGAGGGCAAGTTTACAGTCGTCGTGCTGCTGCCCGACGGAAAGCCTGCGGAGGGTTGCGGCGTGCAGATGTGCGAAGTTTTGGCAGACGGAAGCGAAGGGGTTTGCCACATGATTTATACAGACGAAAACGGAGTCGCAGTATATTCTGCCGAGGAGCTGAATTTTGCCGAGTGCACTGTCTGCGATGTGAAATTCCCCGATGGCTCAATGCTTGAGGGATACAAGATCCCCGAAAAGTTTGCGCAATTCAAGATCCACCTCGGCAAAAAGATAACCGTGCAACTTGAGAAGGCGTAAGTCTTAAACGGCGCGGAAACTTTGAGCAAATTGCATAAGATTTTACCATACCCCCCGCTAAGGGGGCATTGGTTTATTTGCGTATAGGAGCAAATTATGAAAAGAAATTTTAAAAGTGTAGCGATACTCGTTTTGGTCGCGACGCTTTTGTGCGCTATGCTTGCGCTTGCGTCGTGCGACGGCAAGCCTAAGGACAGCGCGATCACTTATGAAGTGACTGTCCTCACCGCAGAAAACGCTCCCGCCGCAGGCGTAAAAGCCTCCTTTGTCGAGATAGAGGAGGGCATGGCGCATGAGCCCGTCGTCGTGAGCGCAAACGAAAGGGGCGTGGCTAGCTTTAAGTGCGAGAGCGGCAACCCCGTCGACGTGACTTTGTCCGATATACCCGCGGGATACGTCGTGCCCGAGGGAGAGCGGACGTTGCGCCTCACAAAGGACGCGTCCAAAGCCACTGTCACCCTCGAGGCGATCCCCGACGATTCGCCCGACCTCGAATACAGCGCTCCGCTTTCGGGCAGCGGCACGGCAAAATACGTCAGCGGAAACTCGGGACAACTTGAGTATGCCTCTTTCAAGCCCTATGTCGTAGTCGAGGGCAATTATAAGTTCAGATTTGAAAACGCCGAGCAAAGGATATATTTGCAGTTCAATTCGCAAAACCGCGAAAAAGCGCTGTATCTCATATATTCTCGTGGAAACGCGGACGTATCCGTGCAGATGCTGTCGGGCTCGACGATAGGAGGCATTTTCAATCCGGGCGAGTTGGCGAGGGACAATGACGACCGCCCCCAATTCAACGACAATAAGTCCTTGGCGGACAAGAATTTCGAGCTGGAGTTTTCAAACAACGAGAGCGCTACGATGGGAAATTCCGCTCCCGGAGTGTTCTACTTCGAGCTCGCGCTAGAGGACGCGGGGGACGTCGGCAAGGCGTTTGCCGTGACGTTTGAAAAACTCGACAAGCCGTATGTGCCGAAGCCTCCGACTGTGTACACCGACGTGCACGCTACCAATGCGCCTACAAAGGCGAAGGAAGGAGCGGGGACTCTTCATCAAATACCCACAAATTGCGCTAATTTCGTTGTGGTAAAAGCTGCGGACGGGACGTATCACCTAAGCAGCGAGACGGGGCCTTTGCTGTACGCAAACCGCGACGGGCCATGGCCGTGTGGCGCGACGCTTGTAAGCGGAGAGTCCATGACTTGTATCAAGCGCATTTCGGGAGGCACAAATCCTTATCGTTGGGTCACTACGCTGAGCAATGAGGGAAACAAGGGCGAGAATTGGTTGCCTTTTTTGTGCGATTACGTGGGGTATAGCATAGACAGCGACGGTACTCCCGTGGCTCCCGGCGCGAAAAACGAGAATACGGGCTTTGTAAACAACAAAACGTCAAAGTGCAATTCGGACGGATATTATCCGCTGAATGAGCAGATAGTCAAGTTTTTGACGTTGCTTTATAACGATATCGAGATACAGCACTTCTACTTTACGACGGAAAATTATATGGGCACGACGTGGTTCTTGCCAAAGGGATATGAGTGGCTCTTCCTATGCGGATATTACGGCGACGAATATAATGGAGAGGACTTCGGTGGCAAAGGCACGGAGAGCGATCCCTATACATTGCTTAGGGAAGGGACTTTCGAGGTAGACGTCCCCGCGGGCGGCAAGACGTATTTCGAGACGGGACGCGCATATTTAGTCTCATCCGTTACGGCGGGCGCGACGCTCGAGTATAACGGGCAGACCTACGGCGCGGACGGACATGGCTTTGCGGCGACGATATACCCCGACGCAACCGAACAGAGCAAGAAATTCAATATTTCCATTCAAGGCGGCGCGGCAGGGAAAGTCACGCTTGTAGTCGGCAGTGCGGTCACGGGAGACGGAAGTATTTCTGACCCATATATGCAAAACAAGTTCGAGGGCAGCTACGGTGAACACGTCAAGGCGGAAGAGCAGATATGGTACAGCGTCGTGGACGCCACAGGAAAATTCAAGTTTACGGCGCATAGCGCGGGGATGACCTTCGCGGTGTATGACATTGACGGCTGGGCGGCAATCGCGCGCGGCGAAGAGGCGGAGGCGCTGTTTGTCTTTACGAGTACGGCGGACAAGTTGTCCTGCGATTTCGAGCTTGACGGAAACAACTATTTTATCGCGGTGAGCTTTACCTCGGCGGCGGATATCGAGTGGGACATCTCAAAAAGCGAGTAAAGCGACGGTTTGAGAGCGCAAAGTAAAGTAAAAATAAATGCCGTACGCTCCGTACGGCATTTGTTTTTGAATATCATATTTATTGTTTGGTTTAATATTTGCTTGCTACTATTCTGGAGTTCCCGCCGTGAGCGGTATGAGCGCAAGCAGTGGGACTGTATGTGCGCCGTGGAGAGACGTGCGGTCACAGCAATTTTGTCGCCTCCGCCTCAAGCGTCTCGTATGTGAGCGAGCCTTGACGCATAAAGGTTATTTTGCCGTATCTGTCAATGATAAGCGTCATTGGCCACGCGTTTTTGCCGCCAAGCGCTTGGAAAGTTTGGCATACATGTTTTTCTATGACGTCTTGGGCGAACAGTATCTCTCCCCAGCCTTTATCCTTTATGAATTTGGCAACATATTCGTCTTGATTCGTGCCTTTTGGCGCGTCCGTGGATTCGCCGTGTATCGCTACGATCACTATGTCGGGGTAGTTTTTCTTCAACTGCTCGAAGGAGGGGAGCTCCGCAACGCAGGGTCCGCACCACGTGCCCCAGAAATTGATGACGGTCACTTCTCCCAAATGTTCAAACAGATCGAATGTGTTTTGGGTGAGGGCAAAGTTGCCTTGCGCGTCCTTTTGGTACAAATTGAGAGTGAAGTCGGGGACAAGCATACCCGCGCTGAGGCGTCCCTCGTTGCCGAGTTGCAGGGCGATCTTGCCGCCTTTCAAAACCGCACGTACGCTCTCGCCTGCGAAGTTTTTGACCCCATTGTCCTCTTCCGTATAGTCGCCTCCCTCAACGCTGCTACGCTCGAGCGCTAGCTCGCCGCTGTAAACTCCCTCGAGTTGCGCGTCGCGCGCGGCTTTTGTGAGAGAAGCGGAATAGGTGAGTGAAACAATGTCGTCATAACTGCCTTGATAGTTTAAGGTCATAGATAGGGTCAAGCCCTCGTCGGTCGTAGCGAGCGATATTTCGTCTACTTGCCCGATGTCGGCGGACGAGATATCCACCGTGATGGTCCCGTCGCTCTCCGTATAGGTGCCGCAATAGACTTCGTTGACGGAAAGTTCGAGTATGACTGCATCATCCTTCTGCAAGCCGAAATACACGAAGGCGCCTACTAGCAGGGCGAGGGCGAGCAGGACGGCGGTGCATTGCATCCAGAATTTCGGAGTACGCACGGCGGCTTTGAGCTTTGCTACGCCCCCTCCGCTTGTAGGGGCGGACGTCGCAGTTGCGCCGCTTTTGTCGGGTTTTGTCAAATCTTCGCCGCCGTTGGCGGTTTTTTTTGCAGGTTTGCTTTTTTTGTCGGATTTTGCCGCATTATCCTCGCTCTTGGCGGGGACTGTCGCATTTTGTGCGTTTTGGGAAGTTTCTTGCGCGCTGCCGCCGGAAGGTAGACCCGTGTCGGGGGCGAGAGTAGGGGTACATATGCCCGCGCTCTCAAGCGCGAGGGTGGGGACGGGCAAGGGAGCAAGTCCCGCATAGCCGTCTATTTTGACGGTATATCTTGACGTAGCGCTTGTATCGCTTTGCGGTTTGTTTTCCGTCGTTTCGCTTTGAAGTTTGCCGTCTGCCTTTGAAATTGTGGCGATAGCGGAACTGTCCGCGGCGGGTGTTGTTGACGAAGCATCCGAGGCGCTTTCCTTTTCGGCAGAGGAGAGCTTGAGGACGGGCTGTTCCGTCCCGCCGTCCACCTCGTTGCGGCGCAGGAAGAGCTTGCCACCCTTCCAGCTTATAGCCTTTGTGGGACAGACTGAGATGCACTCTCCGCAGTTGATGCACTCGTGGTCGCCTACGTGCTTTATGTCCATTTTGCAGTGGCTCACGCACAGCCCGCAATCCGTACAATTGTCGTCGTCAACGTGCACGCCTATGAAGGCGAAGCGGTTGAAAAAGCCGTATATCGCGCCCAGCGGGCAGAGGAAACGGCAGAATGAGCGGTAGCAGAATACGCATGCCGCCATGATCACCATGAGCAGGCTGAATTTCCACGTGAAGATGGGACCCAGCATATCGAGATAGTCTTGATTGCTCGGGTTGAGCAACAGTCCGAGGCCACCGCCGAAGGTACCCGCGGGACAGACGTACTTGCAAAAGCCGGGGACGGCGATGCCTTGCTGTCCGTACAAAATGGGGATGATTATGACAAAGCCTATCAGCAGAACGTATTTGAGATAGGAGAGTATGCGGGTAAATTTGTTCTTTTTCAGCTTTGGCGTGTGCAGTTTATATAGGAGCTCCTGCCCGAGACCTACGGGGCAGAGATAGCCGCATATCGTGCGTCCGAGTATGAGTCCGAAGAGCGCGAGTATGCCTATGACGTAGTAGGGGGCGGTGTTGCCGCTCGAGGCAAGCGCGTTTTGCAGCGAGCCCAAAGGACAGCTGCCCACCGCGCCGGGGCAGGAATAGCAGTTCATGCCCGGGACGCAGGCGTACTTTGTCTTGCCCGTGTATATCCTGCCAGATATGTAGCCCTTCAAATTCGCGTTGAAGAGAAGGGCGGCGTACACCTGTATCAGCCTGCGCTTTGTGGGAAGATGATCTTTTATCCAATTTGAAAATTTCAAAAATGCGTTTTTCATGATATCACCCCAGTCCTATGCACTCTGTGCAGATGTTTATCGCTTTGACGAGCACGCTTTCCGCGCCGCCGTTTTCAACGCCGAGGACGATGAAGGATATCGCTATGGCGGCGACTGCCGCGCGCACTGTCCAAAGCAGCGCAGTCCGCGTCTTTTTGGAGAGCGGGCGCGCAACGTGTGGCGCGGGAAGGGAGGACTTGTCTCCCGTCTTTATCGCTATCTTCGCAAAATCGAGCTCCCGCCTCACGGCATACATCTCCACGCCTGCCGCGGCGAAACAGGCGACGAGGCTCGCCGCCGTCCAGCTTATCACGTGGCGCACCAGATTCATGGCGTCGTCGTGAAGGGCGTTCGGATGATAATGAGCGGGGTTTATGAGATATACAAACACATATATCGCGCCCGCGACGCATATGGCTATCGCCGCGCTCCACACGATGGCGCGTGTACGGCGCATGTCGAGGATGTTGCTCCTCGCCTCTATAAAGGCGTCCGAAGAGCCGTGCTCCGGGACTCTCGGGCGAAGGCGGGCAAGCGTGCGGGAGTCGTCCTTGGAGGTCGTGCGCGCTTTGGGCGTGGGATATACCTCGAAAACTATGTACGCCGCGATCGCCACGCCTATCCACAAGAACAGGAACACGAAGGGAGCTATCAAATGCCCCCTCAATGCGTCGGGTGTGTAGGCGGGAGAGCCCGTGCCCAGCGAGGAATAATATACATCCGCTATCTCGCCTATAAATACGACGCCTACAAGTACGGTCAGTATCGCAAGCATGAGCGAGAACGCAAGACGAAGTTTGGATGGGGACGCTGTCAAATGACACCTCCTGTGTGCGAAAACGCAAACGCACCGCCCTCGGGCGGGCACTCACGCGAGTATATGCGTTTTCGATTTATAAAAATATATTAAGCGCAAAGCCCGTTTGAGTCAAGGAAAAATTGCTTTAAACGGTAATTTTGGCAAAATTTAACGCTGTATTGCGCAAAATGCGCAAAGGGGTTGTGTTTTTGCAAGTTTCGGGGTAAAATGGTCGCATGGACAGCGGAGGACATATGGACATCTTTATTCCGAGAGGTTTTGAAGTCGGACATTTTCAAGACGATTTTACGGGAGTCACCGTCATACTTTGCAAAAAGGGCGCGGTGGGCGGCTATGATTGTAGAGGCGGCGCGCCCGGGACGAGAGAGACGGACCTTTTGCGCCCCGAAAAAATGATGAATGAGGTGCACGCCGTCGTGCTTTCGGGAGGCTCCGCATACGGGCTTGCCTCCACGTGCGGCGTTATGGAATATCTGAGGCAGAACGGTTTTGGATATAGGACGGCGGGCAAGATCGTACCAATTGTGACGGGCGCCGTCATCTTCGATCTCAACCAAAAGGAGTATCACTATCCAAGCGCAGAATACGGGTTTAAAGCGTGCGAAAACGCATCAAAAACTCCCGATTTTGGCAACATCGGCGTTGGAAAGGGCGCTACGGTAGGCAAGATAAGAGGCATAAAATACGCATGTAAAAGCGGCGTGGGCGCGGCTACGGTCAAGGCGTTCGGCGCATACGTCACGGCTATCGTCGCGGTCAACGCAATGGGGGATGTTATAGACCCCGCTAGCGACAAGATAATCGCGGGCGCGAAGGGCAAAGAAGGTTTCATAGACGCCGAAAAATGTCTCGCGGACGGAGAGTACGGCAAGCTGCTTTTTGGCACGAATACTACCATTGGGTGCGTTGTTACGGACGCGAAACTCGACAAGGTGCAGGCAAACAAGCTCGCAAGCGCCTCGCATAACGGGCTTGCAAGGGCTATCCGCCCCGTGCATACGGACTATGACGGCGACACCATGTTCTGCCTGAGCCGTGGGAGCAAACTTGTGCCCAACTTCGCGATTTTACAGACGGCAGCGGTCAAGGCTACGGAGCAGGCTATCGTCAACGCTGTGCGCGAGGGCATAAAGTACGATATCATCGCGGATATAGATGACGAGGAGTGAAGAGGCCCATATTGCTCGGAATGACAACTTATATGTCATGTTGAGCTTGTCGAAACATCCCCATGATCGAGGGTGAACCTTTGCACCCGGGGATTCCTCGACTGCGCTACGCTCCGCTCGGAATGACAAGTCGGACAGGGGGGGGATTCCTCGACTGCGCTCGGAATGACAATGTGAGACAATTCCCTTAGGCACCTATGGCGCCGGCTCCCCTCGCTAAGAGGAGCAAAGACAACTGCGTTGTCACTCCCACAGTGTAGGTACAAATGCCAAAAAAAGCGGTTACCTTTTCAAGTAACCGCTTTGGCAGGAAAAATCGACCTTGGCTAAGGTAGAGACAACTGCGTTGCCACACCCACAGTGTAATATTTATAATTATTCCTTATAAAAATGTCTCGCTGATTCCAGCGAGACATTTTGGCAGGAGCTATAGGAATCGAACCTACACTGTGGGAGTCAGAGGCCCATGTGCTACCACTACACCAAGCTCCAGTGATGTTTGCATTATATAACATACGGGCAAAAATTGCAAATACTTTTGCACTATTTCTAAAAACAAATTGTTATTTCTTGACTTTTGCCGCGCAAATTGTTAAGATGTTGTAGCATCAAATGAAAAGTCTGCGTGCATATATATAATCCACGGGGTGTAGCGCAGTTTGGTAGCGCTTGACATGAAGTGACGCTACGCTACTCCATGCGCGCTCCCACTGCCGATGAAAAGCCGAGATGACTTGGACAATACGTAAGAAATGTAACAACTGAATATCTACCCACGGGGTGTAGCGCAGTTTGGTAGCGCGCATGGTTCGGGACCATGAGGCCGCGAGTTCAAGTCTCGCCACTCCGACCACTAATTCTTGTGAGAGTGCACTTAAGGTGCACTCTTGTTCTATCCTCAGGGACGTGCTTGCACGGACATTGGGGATAGAACAAGAGTGTGTCAAAAGTTCACCGAACTTTTGACGTG
>CANRBM010000024.1 GCA_947628855.1 uncultured Clostridia bacterium
TTCCGTATGACTTTATATTTTGTTTCATTGATTCCTTCGGTATTGGCTACGGTCGGCATGAACTCCTTGTTAATGTTAATGCCATAAAAATCACGAATACCACATATATTTCTTTCATCGATGGCTGTAATCAAATCGCCGATTTTATATTTAGTCAATGCCATAACCAATCCCCTTAAAAGCATCCGCCAACATTTTTTGAGATTTCTTTTCTTGCTCTAATATATCCTTCATTTCATTTTGAATACGCGCCATTTCTTTTGGGAAGTCGATATCCAAATCGTGGTCGATGAAGTCTATATATTTGCTCGGCGTCAATGCAAAGCCTTTTTGTTCGACGCTCAACTGTTCGGCACCGTCAATAAACCATTTGCGCGTCTTGACTGACTTGCACAATTCCGGGACATCGTGATAGAGTGAAGTATCTTCACTTTGCCAATCATTGTAAATCTTTTTGACCATTGCAATTTGGTCGTCCGTCAGCACGACTTTCTTTTTTGATTTTCCTTTGTCAATTTCTATTTCACTGATGTTTTCATTCCAAGTACGCAAATCTACAAATAATATTTCGCCGCGCCTATCCCGAACTTTTCTGCCGTTTACCGTGCCTGCGTTTTTGTTCATATTCACTATCCACAGAGTAACGGAAATATCCGTCGTGTAAAACATATCTCTCGGCAAAACGATTATCGCCTCAACTTTATCTTTCTTTATCAATTGTTCTCTGATTTGTGCGTCGTCTGCGTCGTTCAATGCGCCGTTGGCAAGTAAAAAGCCCGCGATGCCGTGATTGACATCAAGTTTTGAAATCATATGCAGTATCCAAGCATAATTTGCGTTGGATTCTCTCGGCACTCCGTATCCCGACCAACGATTATCATTGGCAAGCGTATCCGCCCACCACTTTTTAAGATTGAAGGGCGGGTTTGCCATAACAAAATCTACTTTTCGGTCTTTATGTTGATCATCTGTAAATGTAGAGGCGTTTTTGGTGCCCAAATCGTGAGAAATTCCTCTGATTGCCAAATTCATCTTGCAAAGACGCCATGTGTCAGGATTGCTTTCTTGACCTATGACTGAAATACGATTTCGATTGCCTTTATGCCTGTCCACAAACTTCATAGACTGCACAAACATTCCGCCCGAACCGCAACAAGGGTCATAAACCACTCCACTGTAAGGCTCTATCATCTCAGCAATCAGTTGTACAACACAAGAGGGAGTATAAAATTCACCGTCCTCTTTTGTCCCCGATGCCGCATAAAGACGAAGGAAATATTCGTATGTTCTGCCAATCAGATCCTCGCAATGAAATTTTTCTTCTCGAATGTCATCTATATCGTTGATAAGGCTCTTCAATTTTTCCTTGTCTGCGCCCAGAGTTACAAACAAATTTTTGCGTAGAGTGTCTTTGAGTGGTGGATTTGCTTTTTGGATCTCATCCATCGCCTTATCTATCTTGACCGCTATATCATTATCGCCGGAATGTTTTTTGATATAGCTCCAACGAGTAGACCACTCCTTGTCGTCGCCCGACAAATTCTCAGGTAAGTAGAAAACGTTTTCGGCATTATAAAATGAGGCTTTTTCCAAAAAAATCGGATTCTCGCCATACATTTTTATGAGTTCGGCTCTGCGTTTTTCAAATTTATCTCCTGCAAATTTGAGAAATACCAAACTGATAACGGCATCGCGGTTGTTGTCAAGGCTACCGACGCCTCTCAGGTCAACACGACATTTCCATAAGACTTGTTCCAATGTAGGTCCTTGCGTTTTTGCACTTTGTCTTGCCATAGCTTATTTTTCCTCCAATGCGATACCATTTTCTTTGCAGAGTTCAACGATTTTCCTTTTGATTTTGGTTGTCGGGGAATATTTGCCGGATTCCCATCGATTGACGCTCATATATGACACGCCAAGAAGTTTTGCAAATTCTTCTTGCGTTAGTATCAATTTATCTCTTAATCTTTTTACAATCAAAGCGTAGTTCATAAAACGCACCTCACACTTTTTCGACAGTATTATAACACGTTTTTGCCGTTAGTGCAATATGTTTGCAAACATCAACACATGCATTTGCGCAGCACTTTTTGGCTTTCCGGTTGCATATTTTAGTGGGGATGAACTTGTTATTTAGCAAATTTTCAATTATCATTTGACAAAATGTTTTGACGCCTTCTCACCAAAGCGGGTTTCCCGCTTGTTGACGGTCGAAAGCGCGTTGTGGCACTTTCCTTATCCTGCCTCCCCATTTTGGCAAATTTGCCACAGATTTTGCATGGATTAAAAAATTTTTTTTATTTTAGACCCTTCGGTTTTGCCCGAAAAAAGCCCCTTTAAGTGAAGGGGTATCGCAGATGGCGCGCTCGGCGCGGTGGCACTTAAAGCCGACAAAGAAAATTTTTTGAAAAATTTTCAATTTAGGGGGTACGATTTTGCCAAAAAATCGCCCTTTTAAGTGAAGGGGTATAAAAGTGTCGCTCTCAAATCTATATTGCAAGGAGAAAATTTTTGAGAAATTTGTGCGCAGACGGTCAACTTTGGGAGAAAAGTGTCCTTGTGATATTAGAGGGCGTTATTTATCTAACCCTCAAACAGCAATCAACAATCGAGGAGGTGATACCAATGCAGAATTTATGACTTCCGCCGCAGTCGGTAAACAGCGGCGAATGAGTAAGAATCAAGGAGGTAAAACATAATGAACACATCGTAAAGACAGAAGCAAAAGACAACCGCAAAAGCGATCCTGCGGCAAGCAAACGGAAAGCAAAAGTGGGACGATTTTCGGGAAATTGAGGGGGCAGGATAAGGAAAGTGGTATATTTCCACTTTCGAGCATTGGACAAGCGGGAAACCCGCCTTCCCTTGTGTTCTCAATCGGACATCATTTTACTTGTAACCCCTTGACTCTTCGGCTGAGATAGTGTAAAATATGTGTGTCGTATGAATACGATTTATATATTTCACGGAGGTTATTATGGAAAAGAAACCGAGATCGATCAAGGACAAACGTTATGAGGAGAAGCACAAGGCAGAGAGAAAAGCGAAAAATGCCACTTGGGGAACAAGCGTTCCCCGCGAGAAAGCGGAACAAATAAACGCCTTTCTCGAAAGATATGGCTATACCAAAGTCCAACTCATAGAAGCGGGCTACAAAGCCTTGTTGGACGATGCCGCCGAACATAATCTTTCGCTCGGTAAGATTATGGACGGCTACGACGACTTCTTCCCCTCGGAATTGGAGGCGATGAAGAAAACCGAGTAACGAAACAGGGTTCCCGAAAAAGATTTGCGTAGCAAAGATTTTTTGGGAAGAGGAGCGGCAAGTCGAAAATAGCAGCCGCGAAATGAAAATGAGCGGCGGGTGCAAAGACTTCGCCGCGACGAAAGGAGGAAATGCGATGGAAAGAGAACATAGTATTCAAAGCTATAAGGGCGCGGCGATTTGACCTACCCGAATAAGAATACTTGAACAAAAAACAATTCATTTATAAAAAACAAATCAAAGACACGATTTACACGATAATCGTAAGAGAAAGCGAAACCGCGAAGGAAACGGTTTTGAAGAAGCTCGAAAGAGCGATTATAAGGGACTCGCTTGAAGGCTGTCATTCCAAAGGAGTAAATCTATGAAAAGACAACTTTCAACGCAACAATATAACCAATCTTATCTCGGAGGTGAGAAAATCACAGCCCTCTACTGCCGTCTTTCGAGGGACGACGAGAACCAGGGTGACAGCAACAGTATCGTAAATCAAAAGGCAATTCTCGGCAAGTACGCGAGCGACAAGGGCTTTCCTAATCCCAAATTCTATGTGGACGACGGGTATTCGGGAACAAATTTCAACCGCCCCGACTTCCAAAGGATGATGGGCGACGTGGACGCAGGACTTATAACAACGGTTATCGTCAAGGACATGAGCCGTTTGGGTAGAGATTACTTAAAGGTCGGCTTATATACCGAAATCACTTTCCCCGACGCGGGCGTTCGGTTTATTGCCATCAACGACGGCGTGGACAGCGAAAGCAATGTAGACAACGACTTTACTCCCTTCCGCAATATCATCAACGAATGGTACGCGAAGGACACGTCGAAGAAAATCCGCGCCGTGTTCAAGGCAAAGGGTATGTCGGGTAAGCATCTTTGCACGATCCCGCCCTATGGCTACAAGAAGGATGAAGCCGACAAGCAGAAATGGGTTGTGGACGAGGAAGCCGCAACGGTAGTAAAGGAAATCTACTCACTTTGTATGAAAGGTTATGGTCCATCACAGATAGCGAGGATATTGACGGAGCGCGGCGTTGAAACGGTAACGCTCTACAAGAAGCGCAAAAATCTCTCTATCGCCACTCACGAGATAGAATTCCCCGAAATATGGAATACTCAGACGATCAGCAACATTCTGTCAAATCCCGCTTACATCGGAAATACGGTGAATTTCCGAACAAAGAGAAAATCGTACAAGGTCAAGAAAATTATGAATACATCCCCCGAAGAATGGGTAACGTTTGAGAACACGCACGAGGCGATTATAGACGAGGATACTTATACAACGGTTCAGCGCATTCGCTCGGCAAAACGCCGCCCCACTTCCATGGGAGAGATGAGCGTGTTTTCAGGGTTATTGTATTGTGCAGATTGTGGAAAGAAGATGTATATCTGCCGCCAAGCCGATACGAAGAAAAAAGATTACTTCAACTGCTCTACCTATCGCAAGAAAAAGAAACATCTTTGCTCCTCACACCACATTACACTTGAAGCGGTAGAAGGGATCGTGCTTGCAGACTTACAGCGGGTATTCGCTATGGCGAAAGATCACGAAAAAGACTTTCTTTCTCTACTTCAAAGCAATTCCGACAAAGCAAGCAAAAAACTTCTTATAGCGTATGCGCAGGAGAAAGAGAACGCAGAACGGCGAGTACAGGCTCTTGACCGCATCATCCGAAACCTCTATGAGGACAAAGTGAACGGCAACCTCTCCGACGAACGCTTCCGCAAGCTATCACAGGAGTACGAGGAAGAACAGAAAACGCTGAACGTGCGTATTCGAGAATTGCAAGAAATCTTAATGAAGGCAAAGGAACAGTCCGACAACGTAAATCGCTTTATGAGGCTTATTCGCAAGTACACGGAAATCACGGAGCTTACGCCCGAAATCGTGCGGGAGTTCGTTGAGAAAGTAGTAGTTCACGAAAAGCAAGTGATTGACGGCAAGCGGACACAGGCGGTGGAAATCATCTATAACTGCGTGGGAGCAATTCCCGACCTCGCGCAGTCAGAAGCCGCTTAAACTTCGGGAAAACCAATGAATAAGCGGTTTGTCAAACCGCAAACCGCTTATTCATAGAATCCCTATGGATACCCACCATTTGGCGCTATGCTTTGTCAACGTCCATTCCCCTCACGGTCACGTACGTCTATGTACGCTCACGCTCGGGGGAATGGGCGTTTTTGCGTCCGGCATCCAAATATCGCGGTTTTTATCAAACATAACGTTTGTCCGAGCGACACGGGGGTCCCCATAGAAATGAGCGTAGCGAATTTTATGGGGTATTGGATCGGGGCCCTCATAATAATGAGCGTAGCGAATTTTATGGGGGGGGGGGTAAAATTGGGGACCCCAAAATAATTACGAAGTGATTTTATGGGGTATTTGATCGAAGTCCCCGCGAAATTACAAAGTGATTTCGTGTGTGTGGGGGCACGGGGAACGCCGTGAGGCGAGGGTGGATCATTTCAATAAGTTTGTCCGAGGCATTAACGCTTTTCGTGCAGAAGTTCTATACGCGGCTCGTCCGAGATGTATTCTTTGAGGCTCATTTTGGCTATTTGCAGGTCGGCATACGGGTCGTATATGCGGGCAAAAATAAAATTAATCGGCATTTGATGTTAAAAAACGCTTGCTAAGGAGCGCGCGGGCGTGTATAATGTTTTGTACTAATGTAATCTACTATTATTATAAGTGGATAAGACTATATTCTCACTATGGAGTGCAGATATGAAGAAAAGACTGATAATTGCAACCGTGTTAGTGCTTCTTCTCGCCATCGGCTTGACGCTGTTTGTCGGCTGTGACGCGATCTTTACACGAAACGATCAGCGCGATATGACGCAGGTCGTCGCAAAAGTGACCTACAACAACGAGACGAGAGAGATCTACAAGTACGAGTTGCAATCGAGTTTTGCAAGCTACGCTTATTACTATGTCAACTATTACGGCATGAGCGCCGAGACAGCGGCGAACTACGTCCTGCAATCTCTCGCGCAACAAAAGCTTTTGGTGCTGTTTGCAAGAGAGCAAGTTGCCAAGCTTGACAACAAGACTAAGCCGGACGGCACCGTCCCCGCGACGGCGGATCTGCTCAGCGACGCCGAGAACGATAAGGCTGTCAAAGACGCAAACGACAGCCTGCTCTCCTCGCTCAAATCCCTCGTCGAGGACGCCATAACCGAGGACAACTACAACAACGCGACAAACGAGTCGAGCGCGAGCAAGGAGCCCGAAGAGGACGACGCCGAGATAAAGGATCCCGTCACTGTCCGTTTCGAGTCCTACGGCGGCACAGAGATAGAGGCGCAACGCATCCAAAAGGGAAAGAAGGCAAAGGAGCCTACCGAGCCCACGAAGGACGGATATACCTTCTACGGTTGGTATGATGACGGCGATTATGCAAAGAGTGAAACTTTTGAGGCGGATAAGAAAGAAGTCGATTTTGATACTTTAGTTTTTAACGAAAGCAAGACGCTGTACGCGAAGTGGGCAAAATACGACGCACCTCGTACCGCGCTCCCCGAGGAAGAGGAAGAAGAGGAAGAGTTCGACCCCGAGGCGACCATAAAGCCCGAAGATAAGGCAAAGCCTTTCTTCACATGGGACGAGGCTAAGCGCTATGAAGAGATAAAGGAAGAGGATTTTGTCAAGAATATCGAGCTCGAAGAGGGCGAAACGCTCGAGACCGTGCTTGGCGATTATATCGAGGACGCCTATTCCGACCTCAAAAAGAATTTGCAGAAAAACCTGTATAAGAGCGACATCGACGAATGCTGGAAGTACTATCTCACCGCGCAAGAGGACACGCTTATCGTGGACAGGTTCGAAAGACGCCTCGGCGAAGTGAATGTCACGGTGACAGATGAAGAGATAGAGAACGAGTATAAACGTATTATAGACCAAAATAAGGAGAGTTTCCAGCTTTCGGATACAGGCTATTCGTCTGCGCTCGGCAGCAGTCTCAACAGCACATATTATCATCCCGCGGACGAGCAGGGCTACGGCTTTGTCACCAACATCCTGCTCCGCCTCGACGAGGAGAGCCTCAACAAGCTCACCGCACAGCTCTCCGCCAACCCCTCCAACAAAGAGGCGGTCAAGGTGCTGCGCAATATCTATCTGTCCGAGCTTACGGTCAAGATATCCAATCCCAAGTACGACGCGGACGCGAAGTATGAGGACGAGAACGGCGAGGAGAAAGAGCTCCGCGACCCGATGACAGACCCCGCAAACCGTTTCAATCCCTCCGGCAAGACGAGCGATTACGACCACTCCTATCAATTCAAGAAGAGCGGCGATGGCGATACGGCTGTTTACGAAAACAACTATAACGAGCTAATCACCTTCGGCAAGAAAGTGGACGAGCAAGGCAAGGAAATAGCGGGCGAGTACGAGATCAAGTTCCAGGCGACGGAGCATCCCACTATGGCGTACCTGCTTGAGACTTGGCCCGCATTCGATAAGGACGGCAAGACGGGAATCATCCATCAGATCTACAACAGCTTTAAGAAGGTGCAAGAGGTCTGCAAGAAGGACGGTCTCGACAAGCTCACCGAGGTGTATTGGCTGAGAAAGATGGCTTCCACGTGGGCGTACCTCGTCGGCGACGATACGGGCGCGGTGACGTCAAGCTCCAACAACAACGGTCTCGGCTATCTCATCACTCCCGAGGGCAAGGACAGCAGCTATCTTACAGACTTCACCGACTATGCGCGCAAACTCATCGCGGCGGGCACGGGCAGCTATGCGCTCGGCGAGGTGACGGACGATTGCTTCAAGGGCGCGGCAAAGGACAGCAACGGCACGCTCGCGGGCGACGGCAAAGCGTTTGTCGTCGCGGACAGCTTCATAGAGAGCGGCTCCACTTCAAACGGCTATGCGGGCATCTTCGTGTTGCTCAACACCTACTCCGTGTGGGACAACGAGCTGTACAAGGCGTACAACGAGGGCGGAAAAGATCTGCCGACCGATAATACGCTCCCCGGAGACTTCGTATTTGACTTCACTCCGCTTAAGGACGGCGAGGAGAGCCAAACTATATTCGACCTCATCAAGGAGAACCTCGAGACCGCGAAAAAGACAAATCTCTACAACCTCAAAGTCAACGAGATGGGCAATGAGAACGCGGGCAAGATCGAGTACTTTGAAAAGGCGTACAAGTCCATTTGGAAGGACTATGAATGAGAGATAAATCAAACGTTATAAGAAAATATCGGCGTAGCGAGTTATCGCCGCGCCGATATTTTTTTACTCCATAAAATTGCAGAGCAATTTTATGGGGCGCAGCCCCGCCCTCACTGCGTACGTGGGTATATCCCGCTCGCTCCGCGGGGTCGCTCGGGCAGTACGTCCGTCCGTGTATAAGAAAGCTCGGGCAGAGGTGGCATTAATTCGTTCGGACCGGGGGATCTTTCGACTTCGCTCAAGATGACAGTAGTATTAGGTGTCATTCCGAGCGACATGGGGTCCCCGCAAAATTACGAAGTGATTTTGTGGGGTATAGGGAGGAATCCCCAGGTTTAAGTAAAAATCTCTGACTAGCGTTGCGTTAACCTCAGACTATGCGCAATGTCAATATCAAAGTCTTACACAGGAGTTAGTACCATACACACAATCAAAAAACGCGCGAACTAGTGACGAAAAGTCACGACGTTCGCGCTTTTTTAGTTTGGGGTGCAGGGGACGAAGTCCCTTGCCGGGGAGTGGGGCAGCGCCCCACATATAAAATACGAGGGGCAGATATTGTCACGCGCGTATAATATATTGTTATAGATATGTAACCGCAAACAATAAATATCGTATAAAATATGGAATTGCAAAAAAGTTGGTCAAAAAGCTTGCTTTTTTGAAAAATAGTAGTAAAATCGAAATGTTAAAATAACTGAGGAGGTCAAAATATGAAAGTCGGCGCATTTGGCGCACATCGCATAGCGGACAGGCTCTTCAAGCTGAAAGGCATAGAGGGACTTATCGCTTTGGAGCAAAAAGTGGGAAACTCGGATATTTTCGGCCTCGAAGTCTTTGCGCGCCGTTCGCACGCGGGACGTTGAGCAAATGAAAAGCGTCGGGGTTTCTTCAAGGAAGCCTCTTATTTTATCAAAACGTAAGAAGTTTTCGTTGGGCATCCGCGCTTACGCGGGTAGAGGAGGAAAAAAAGACACAGCAAGAATTTTCTTTTGGCAGCCACGTACAAAATTTACACTTTGCGGAGCCTGGTCCGCAGTCGAAAAAGGAGGATATAATGATCATAAGCGAAGAAAGATGCCTGCAAAGATACTTTGAGGCGGAAGTAGTTTTTTCAAATCACATCTCCTCGGAAGAGAGGAGAAAACTGTTTGGCGCGTACGCGGACGTGTACGGCGTTGACGTCGCGCGAGCAGACGAGCTGTTTGCCCTCGCGGAGGATCCCGCGCTCAAGAGCATAAATAGTGACGCCACGTTCAAACAGCAACAGAGAATACAACAATTCGCCGAACAATACGGCTACGGCGACGTGCTTGCCGACAACGTGCACGAGATGCTCGGCATAAAGGGCAAGGCTATATCAGCCGTTACGGAGGCGAAAATAAAGACGGGCGAGAGCCAGACTTCTTCTGATATCGCAAGTCAAGTCGCAAGGGCGTCGCGCGCGGGCAATACGACGGCAATGTTGCTGTCCATGGTGATGTCTCTTGAAGGCGTGCTCCTCAAAAAGGACGTCGCGCTCGGCAAACGCATACTCTCTAAACTTGCGCTTTGGACAAACGTGGATGCGCAACTGTTCGGGCTCAAATATGACAGCGAGCATGCGTCGGAGTATGCCGCTCGCCTTGCTGCGCTCACTACGGGGCTTCCGGAGGCGGAGCTCCTCGACGTCGCAAAGACGCGCTTGTACCCCCTCCCAAAAGAGGACGCAGGTATGAAATTGCTCCGCAAAGCAGTGGAGAAGGGATTCGCGCAAGCGGAAAACTACAACTCTGCATTCTCGCGCATTTCGCACAGCGAGATACTCTCGAGCGGAGACAAACAGCGCGTACTGCTCTCGGGCGACGAAGCGTTCATCCGCGCGGTGAGTACGCTGCCCCTCAAATTGCCGAAAAAGCCTGTTAAACTTGCGCTTTCGGAGGTTAAAACCCGTTTTGCGCGCGTAAACGAGCAAAATATGGTCGCGAGAGTGCTCTCCTCTCCAACTATGCGCAACAATATCTGCTTCGAGTGCGAGGACGTCATGCTGCTCAAAGAATACATAAAAGGCGTCGAAAACTCTGTGGGCGAGGGCAATGTGCAATTCATCGAACTCGACAAACTGGACGGCTCCGAACTTGTGGGCGACCTCAATAATATCTTCTTGAGAGCGATAAACGAGGACGAGGTCAACGTGTTTTTGATCGCCGCGTCCGAGGAATGCCCGAGCGAGTATCTCGAGGCGGTGCTCAACTTCACGGACAGCTTTAAGAGGGCGCACTTCAAGGTGAAAAAACTCGGCGTAGAGCTCAATCTGTCCGCGGTATGCGTCGCTCTGTTTGTGGACAGCGCGGTCAGAGGCCCCTTGCAAGGACACGTCACTTTCGTCACTTTCGGCGGAGTGACTGAGGATGAAAAACAGGCCATTCTCGACGGCGAGATAAAAACTCTGCTCAGCAGCGGCGAGTTCGGCGACGGGCTCACACTAAATGAGGACGCGAGAAAACGCCTCGTCGCTATGGAGCTTGAGGACAGCACCGTCGTGCTCAGACAGGCGGCGCGCCACGCCTTTATCGACGGTTCGTCCGTCATCACACGCGAGAATATCCTCAAAAGCTTCGAAGAGCTCGGACCCAATTCCGGTCACCTCGGCTTTGGCAGCAGAGGTTGAGATGTGTGTCTTATTGTAGGGCTCATAGCCCTGCACTTCGGCAAAGGGCACTTTGCCCTTTGCGATCCAAGCTAAAGGCGCGAGCTAGGCAAATTCATGCCGTCGCTCGCGTTTTTGATTTGTTTGCAAGTGCCAAACTCTTGCGGTGACCGATATATGCTTTGTCAGAATATTAAAAATACTGTCACGCTTCTTTTTTGTGGGTGGAGTCGAGCATATTTTTGACTGAGACGTAGTCGGAGGCAAGCTGGATTATGTATCGTTGGCGCTCGTCGTGGGAGAGGGAGCCGAGCAGTTTCTTGTCGGCGAGTTGGGCTATGGGATCCACGACGTCCTCGCCGTGTTTTTTGAGCTCGGAGAGTTTGAGAAAGATCTCCCGCTGGCGGGGAGTTATATTTGCGGGCGCGGCGGGCGCGAAATATTCTCCTTTTGCGAGACGCGCCTTTGCTTGATTCGCTAGATCCCGCATGGGGCATTTGGGATGTTTGACGTTGCTCATGTGTTTCACCTTCGCCTCATACTACCATATATTGGGGGCGAATGAAACAAGTCCGCAAAGACAGACAAAATCGTCGATTTTTTGTATTAAAGCGGCAAAAACGCGCCCCATGTTGCAAAAATCCTCGCCTGTCAACGAAAAGCGAGGATATGCGCGAAATTATTTTGGGGGCTTTTGGCTCGCCTTGACTTTTTTTGCCGCAATGCGCCGTTTTATGAACCGTACGGACATGGGGAGTACGCTCGCCCCCGCGAGGTAGGCGAAAATGCCGTATAATTCGGGTTTACCGCCGAGGAAAAATTCCATACAGAGCAGCGCTCCCGCCGCAAGCGCGAGAGTGGCAAACAGGTCGCAAAGCGCGCGCTCGAGGGGAGATGATCTCCTGAGATAGAGCAGGGCGAATATGCCCGCGGCGAGTCCGAGCGCAAAGCAGAGCCCGAACGCCGCCGCCTGATCAGCCGCGCGCGCTCCCAAAGCGACGGAGGAGAGGATAGAAATTTTGAGCGTACAAGGCATAGAAACTCCTTTTTTAAAGCGCGTCCAAGCGTATGCCGCATAAGTTACGCGCGGGACGGAAAGGATCGAGCGGCGCTAGCGGCCGGCGCACAATACGGCTATAGGCGCGAGCGGTTTAATGACGGTCGTTCATTTGAATATGCGTTTTACGAGAGACGTCGAGCCTTGAGTGGAGTATTTGAGGGAGTGTACCGTGCCAAGCATACTGAGTTTGCCGTTTTCGACGTCCAGATTTTTGACGGAGAGGTCATGCCCCGTGATGTAAAGCGTCTCGCCCTCAAGCGTTACGGTGACGTTTTTGTCCGTAAAGACGGGGACGTCCTTCACGCCCGTCATGCTCATTGCGCGGTGATGGTCAAGCTCGAGCTTGTGTCCTTCCTTGGGTTTGAGGTCTTTTGAGCGCTCGCCGTCGGCGGCTAAGTTGGCGTTATTTTTTGAGGCAGTCGTTTTGTCCATATGCCCTCCTTTTCATTGACAATGATATTAAAAAAGAATAAAATATATTCATAATTTTTCACGCGGGAGGCTACAGACTTGTCAAAAGAAGGAAAAGGCGTACAATTTGATTGTTCGGCAAGATTTTATCCTATAATATCATCAAAAAAGTCGCAGAGCCTCTATCACATCGCGCTCAAGCTCGACGGCGGCGTGGACAGAGAACTTCTTCGCCGCGCGGTCGAGGACGTTTTGAGGCAATATCCGACTTTCGGGACAAAGCTAAAGCGCGGATATGCGTGGTACTACCTCGTGAAAAACGACGCTCCCGTACCTATCGTCGATTTCGACGGAAAGATACTCAAGCCTCTCGAAAAAAAACGCGCGGGCAGATATCTCTTCCGCATCGGCGTGAGAGGGGACGAGATACATATAGACTTTTTCCACGGGCTTGCGGACGGCGCGGGGTCGCTAAGCTTTGTGCTCGCGGTGATAAAGAGGATGAGGACGCTCGAGGGCAGGACGCTCCCCGAGGACGGCGTGATAGGCGCTGACTTTGTCCCCTCCGAGGAGGAGAGCGAGGACGCTTTTCTCAGATATTACAAGCCGATAAAGTTTAAGGACGCGGACTTCAAAGGTATGGCGGGGAAGGCGCCTTTCAGACTGCGCGGCACAAGGATAGAGGACTACGCTACGACGCAGTTTGCGGCGGACGGAGCGGAAATTTTGCAAGCGGCGAGGGCGGCGGGCACGTCCGTCACGGCGTACGTAGCGGCGATTGCGGCAAGCTGTCTTGAAAAGCTGGCGGCGGGCGATAAAAAGCCTATCGCGCTCATGATACCCGTAAATTTGAGGGCGAGCTTTCCGTCGCGTACGCAGCGTAACTTCGTGCTGTTTGTAAGGATAGTCATAGAACAGGGCAAGTGTAAGCGCCTCGCGGACTACATAGCCGAGGTAAAAAAACAGCTCAAAGAGGGGACGGATAGGGACAGGCTGGAAAAGCAGATATCCACGACGGTCAAGGGCATGACTATGCCCGCAATGAACGTCCTGCCGCTTTGCCTCAAAAAATTCAGCTCGCGAATGGGCAGGCTGTTCATGCGCTCCAGGCAATCCATAATCATAAGCAACTTGGGACGCGTTGAGGCCACGCCCGAATACGGCATAAAGAGGCTGACGTACAACCTAAACGTCTCAAAAAACAACGTGCAGAACCTCGCTATAACTTCATTCGGCGGCGAGACTGTGTTCTCCTTTACGAGCGCGATAAAAGAGGACGATCTGCAGAGAAGTTTCAAAGCCGCGCTCGAAGGCGAGGGCGTAAATTTGAGAAGGCTGTAAGGCGCGAAAAGGCGCGAAAAATGTAAAGTGCGCGCGAAGCGCGTCTTGCGCGCCGAAAGGGCGCTGCGCGACAGATGAAAATATAGCGCGATATGCGCAAAAACGAGAATAATAACCGCGAAAAATGCGGAAAATAGAGGAAAAGTTTATGAAACAATTGAGCTCCGAGGAGCTGAGAAAGCTCTATCTTGATTTTTATCATTCCAAAGAGCATGCGGTCATCGCGTCCGCGTCTTTGATTCCCGAAAACGATCCCACAGTGCTTTTCACGACGGCGGGAATGCATCCGCTCGTGCCCTACCTGCTGGGCGAGAAACACCCCGCGGGCAAGCGCCTTACGGACGTGCAAATATGCGTGCGTACGGGCGATATCGACGAGGTGGGCGACGCCTCGCACTGCACTTTCTTCGAGATGCTGGGCAGCTGGTCTCTCGGCGACTACTTCAAGAAGGAGGCAATTGAGTGGGCAAAGGAGCTGTTGCTTGAAAAGATAGGTTTCGACCCCGAAAAGTTTGCCGTAACAGTGTTCGCGGGAAACGAGGACTGCCCTCGCGACGAGGAGAGCGCGAGCGTGTGGAGGTCACTGGGCATACCCGAGGACAGGATATTCTATCTCGACAAAAAACACAATTGGTGGGGACCCGCGGGCATAACGGGACCATGCGGACCGGACACGGAGATGTTCATCGACACGGGCAAGCCGAAGTGCTCCGAGGAGTGCTCCCCCGCTTGCGACTGCGGCAAGTATCTGGAGATAGGCAACAACGTGTTCATGCAATATTTTAAAAATGCGGACGGCACTTTCTCACCGCTCAAACAGAAGAACGTCGATCAAGGCATGGGACTCGAGCGTATGCTGTGCATAATCAACGGCTATAAGTCGGTTTACGAGACGGACCTCTTCGCGTTCGCGATAAAAAAGCTGGAGGAGTTGAGCGGCAAGAAGTACGGCGAGGACGAGAAGATAACCGCCGCTATGCGCATAATCGCGGACCACACGAGGACGGCTACGTTCATAATCGGCGACATCAAGGGCATATCCCCCTCCAACGTGGACCAAGGCTATGTGCTGCGCCGCCTCATCCGCCGCGCTATGAGATACTGCCGCACTTTGGGCGTGGACGACAGCGCCATAACGGAGCTTGCCAAATTGTACGTCGAAAAGTATAAGGGCGCCTATCCATACATAAAAGAGAACGAGGCGCGCATAATAAACGAGCTCGACCTCGAAAAAGACAAGTTTGCAAAGACGATAGAGCAGGGGCTCAAAGAATTCGACAAGATAGTCGCGCACCTGCCCGAGGGTATGAAGGTATTCCCCGGCAAGACGGCGTTCAGACTGTACGACACGTTTGGTTTCCCGATAGAGATGACCGCGGAGCTCGCAAGAGAGAAAGGATATGAGCTTGATAAGGCGGGCTACGACAAGGCGTTTGCAGACCATCAAGCGCTCAGCAAGGCGGGAGCGGAGCAGAAATTCAAGGGCGGACTTGCCGACGGAGGCGAGCTCACCGCGAGACTGCACAGCGCTACGCACCTGCTCAACGCCGCATTGAAAAAAGTGCTGCACGACGACAATATTCAACAAAAGGGCAGCAATATCACGGCGGAAAGGCTACGTTTCGACTTCAACTTCCCGCGGCCGCTCACGGCGGAAGAGATATCCGAGGTGGAAAAGCTCGTCAATGAGCAGATCGCCCTCGACGTCCCCGTAAAGCTTGAGGAAATGTCCGTCGAAGAGGCAAAGGCGCAGGGCGCGGTCGGCGTGTTCACGTCAAAGTACGGCGAGGTCGTCAAGGTGTACACGATAGGTTTCTCGAAGGAGATATGCGGAGGACCGCACGCAAAGCGCACGGGAGAACTTGGCACATTCAAGATAATCAAGGAGCAAAGCTCCTCCGCAGGCGTGAGAAGGATAAAAGCCATACTCGAGTGACATCATATGTCCGCAAAAACAAGTTTGTTTTTGCGGACATAAAGAGCTTTTTTTGGAGATGTGCGGTATGAAAAAATTCGATACGCATGTACATTCAAATCATTCGCACGACGGCAAGTGCGCCATAGGCGAGCTTGCGCGTTTGGCCTCGTCCCGCAGCATAGACGGATTTTGCGTCACCGACCATTGCGACTACGACCTCGAGTGGGGCGAATGCACCTCGGCTTTCATATGGAAAAAGCTGGACGTCCCGAAATATTACGATAGCTATCTTCGCGCAAAAGAAGAGGTTGAAGAGATCAAAAACGGCAGTTTAACCCTGCTTTTCGGCATAGAAGCGGGTTTTTCCGAGAAGGGACGCGCGAACGAAAAATACGCGGAGCTCATAGCAAAATATCCTTTTGACGAGGTGATAAATTCCACACATTGCGTCAAGGGGCGCGAGGCGTATTTTGCGGATTATTTCCTCTTTAAGAGCAAGAAAAAGGCGTATGGGGATTATCTTGACGCGGTGCTTATGAGTCTTGACGCGCCCTATCCCTATGACATAGTCGCGCACATCGGATACATAATGCACGGCGCGCCGTACAGGGATAAGGCGTTGAGATATGAGGATTTTCCCGACAAGTTTGACGCAATACTCAAGGGCATAGTTGAGAGGGGCAAGACCCTCGAAGTGAATTTCCATCACGAGACGGTGCCCGAAACGGGCGTGCTCAAGAGATATTTCGAGCTTGGCGGGCGGTCGATATCCTACGGCGGAGACAGCCACCGCGGCGAGATAGGCGAAAAATTCGACGAGTTTGCCACGCTCGCAAAAAGTATAGGATTCGAGGGCTACAATTATTTTGTGCAGCATACCCCCATATTCGTGCCGTTTGATTGAGGCGGCTATAAAGCAAAAATTGTGCGACGTAAATTTGAAAATGCGCGCGTACGTATTGACTTAAACCTTTTTAAGGTATATATTATTAGGCGGATAAAATTTATGCGCGCTCGGCGCGCGGAGGTTTATATGAGAAAAAATTTGGCAAAAGTGTTGGCGTCGGCAAGTTTCGTCGTCGCGCTCATCCTCATCGTGATCTTGCTTGTCACCGCTTTCGGCGGCATCAAGGAAGCGGATTTTGACAACGGATTGGTGCACGGTCTGCTCATCGCGATCTCCATACTGTACGTTGCTATAGCGGGGATCACGATCGCGCTGCTCTTCATACAGGGCGAGGCTCTGCATGAGATCGTCATCAAGAACGGCAAGGGCGAAAGCGTGCGCGTGAGCGTCGGCGTCGTCAAGAAGGAAGTAAAAAAAGCATGCCATATGATCGAGGGCGTCAAGTTCAAAAAGATCGCTCTCTACGGAGACGGTTTCGGCGTCACGCTCAAGCTGGATATAAAGGTCGAGGATAAGGACCTTGACGAGGTGGAGATCGCGACAAGATGCTACGTCGAGGATTGCATGGCAAAGACTTTCGGCTATCACTTCAACGCCATCGACATCAATATAATGCAGCTCGTGCCCAAGTATAAGGCGAACACCGAGGAGATAAATCAAGAGGTCGAAAAACAGCTCGAGCTAAAGCGCGAGGCGGCGGAGAAGGCTCTTGCCGAAAAGCGCGTGGCGGAAGAGAAAGAGGCCGCTGTGAGAGCGGAGATACAGGGCGAGAGCGCGCCCGAGACCGAGCAACCTCAGACCGATACAGCAGAGACCGCCGGGGAAGAGGCTAAATCCGAGGAGAGCGCACCCGCCGAGTCCGAAGAGAATGAGCCCGCCGAGGAGGAGCCCGCAACAGAGGAAACTCCCGAAGGGAAGGACGAGGACTAAGCGTATATCGTGACAATTTGAGGCATATGCGTCCCTTTTCGGGGCGCAATTTTGCCCGTTTATAGGGGTAGATATGAAAGAAGTTTATTTGACTCAAGAGGGGCTTGACGAGCTCCGTCAAAGGTTGGACTATCTCGTCCGCTATCTGCGCGGCGACGTCGCGAAGAAGTTGCAACACGCGCGCGAACTCGGAGACCTCAGCGAAAATGCCGAGTACGACGCCGCAAAACAGGAAGAGGGACAGGTCGCGCAAGAGATCAAGGATATCGAAGAGCGCATCAAAAACGCCGTCATCATAGAGAAGAGCGGCAATCATAAGGTCGCTATGGGCAACACCGTCACCATTGAGTACCTCGGCGAGCTCGAGGACGGCGAGGACGCCGTTATGCAGGTGCAGATCGTCGGCGAGACGGAGGCGGATTTCTCAAAGGGCAAGATCAGCAACGAGTCTCCTTTGGGCAAAGCGCTCATCGGCAAAAAGAGCGGCGACATCGCAAAATTCGCGACTCAGCACAGCGAAGAGGAGTATAAGATACTCTCAATAAAATAAGACGCACAAAAAAGGAGATTACCGCGGGCTTGCCCGCGGCGATTTTAATTGCTTATGGACGACAATATATCGAATGTGCCTCAAGTCGATGAAAACGAGGTGCGAAAAGTCAGAATAGACAAGCTTCAAGAACTTTCCGCGCGCGGGGCTGATCCCTTCGAGCAGACTTCATACGAGCGTACGGCTACGGCGGGCGAGATACTCGCCGACTTCGAACAATACGAGGGCAAGGAAGTCTCCGTCGCGGGCAGGCTCGTGTCAAAGCGCGTGATGGGGAAGGCGAGTTTCGGACATATCACGGACAGCGACGGCAAGATACAAGGCTACTTCTGCCGCGACGATATGGGCGTGGACGAATATCAAGATTTCAAAAAGCTGGACGTCGGGGACATTATCGGCATTGAAGGCACCGTTTTCAAGACTAAGACGGGCGAGGTCTCAATACACGTCAAAAGCGCGACGCTGCTTGCGAAGTCCCTTCTGCCGCTGCCCGAAAAATTCCACGGGCTCAAGGATACGGAGCTCAGATATCGTCAGCGCTACGTGGACCTCATCGCGAACCCCGAAGTCAAGGACGTATTCGTCAAGCGCAGCAAAATAATCTCCACCATACGCCGCGTGCTGGACGGCATGGGCTTTATCGAGGTGGAGACGCCCATACTCAATACGCTCGCGGGAGGCGCCAACGCGCGTCCATTCATCACGCACCACAATACCCTCGACATTGATATGTACATGCGTATCGCTACCGAGTTGCATCTGAAGCGCCTCATCGTCGGCGGGTTCGAGAAGGTGTACGAGATAGGCAGGCAGTTCCGCAACGAGGGCATGGACCCAAAACATAACCCCGAATTCACGACGATAGAGCTGTATCAGGCATACGTGGACTACAAGGCGATGATGGATATAACCGAGCTTTTGTATACCACCGCCGCGAAGGAAGTGCTGGGGACCCTCGATATTTCCTATCAAGGCACGCCGCTCCACCTCGCGTCGCCGTGGGAGCGCCTCACTATGATCGAAGCGGTCAAGAAATATACGGGGCTGGACTTTGAAAACGAGCCGCTGGGCGAGCTTATCTCCCGCGCCAAGACGGAGCTCGACCTCGAACTCCCCGCGGATATAAGCTGGGGCAACGCGCTGTACAAGATTTTCGACGTGTGCGTGGAGGAAAAGCTCACGGGACCCGTGTTCATCATGGACTATCCCGTCGAGGTCAGCCCTCTCGCAAAGCGTAAACCCTCCGACCCGCGCCTTACGGAGAGATTTGAATTTTTCCTGTGTGCCACAGAGGGCGGCAACGCTTTCAGCGAACTCAACGATCCCCTCGATCAGCGCAAACGCTTTGAGGCGCAAATGCAGGCTAAGGCGAAGGGCGATGAGGAAGCGCAACCCTACGACGAGGACTTCTGTACCGCGCTCGAGTACGGCATGCCTCCCACGGGCGGTCTCGGCATAGGCATTGACCGCATGGTGATGTTCCTCACGGACTCCGCGTCCATCCGCGACGTGTTGCTCTTCCCGACAATGCGCCCGACTCGCGCGTAATTTGCACGTAAAAAGTTTATCTTTGCTTGCCCACCCCGCAAAACACTTTTGCGGGGTATTTTATATGGTAAAAATAGGGCGGACGACGTGTATAGGGACTCTCGGGCAGTGATTGCGTTTATTCGCTCGGACAAGGGGATGTTTCGACAAGCTCAACATGACAGGAATATTAGGTGTCATTTCGAGCGACATGGGGTCCCCGCAAAATTACGAAGTGATTTTGTGGGGTATAGGGAGAAATCCCCCGGTTTTGCCAAAAACCTCGGACTATACGTGACATAAATATCAAGCTCTCACGCAGGAGTTTTGGACATTGCAGACAAATCAAAAACGCGAGCGACGGCAAGTATTTGCCTAGCTCGCGTTTTTAGCTTGGGATTGCAAAGGGCAAAGCGCCCTTTGCCGGGGTCGTGGGGCAGCGCCCCACATATAATAAACTATACATCAAAGGCGCAGGAGATGACGCCGCCGCCGAGGCATACGCGGTCGAGGTAGATGACGGCGTACTGTCCGGGGGTGATGGCGCGCACTTTGCGGACAAAAGCTATGGTCACGTTTCCGTCGTCCGAGAGCGTCGCCGTAGCGGGTTCAAGCGCGCCGCGGTGCTTTATGCGCACAAGGCAGGGGAAGGAGCGCGCGGGCGGGGGCGTGATGAAGTTGAAACCCTCGGTGACGAGCGCGTTTTTGTAGAGTACGGAGTCCTCGCCCTGCGAGACGATGAGTAGGTTGTTTTTTACATCCTTATCGAGGACGAACCAGCGCTCGCCATTGCCGTCCGCGGCGCCGCCTATGCCGAGCCCACGTCGCTGGCCGATGGTGTAGAAAAATACGCCGTCATGGACGCCGACTTTTTTGCCGTCCTGCGTGACGATATCGCCTTTTTTCATGGGTATGTATTGAGAAAGGAAGTTGCGGAAATTGCGCTCGCCGATGAAACATATGCCCGTGCTGTCCTTTTTTTTCGCCACAGGTATGCAAAATTTCTCCGCAAGCGCGCGCACCTCGGGTTTGAGCATGCCGCCGAGAGGGAATATGACGTCGCGCAATTGTTCGGGGCGCACTTGATTGAGAAAATAGGTCTGGTCCTTGTTCTCATCCGCCGCGCGAAGCAGGGTATGTACGCCGCCTTCGTGACTTATCGCGCAGTAGTGACCCGTCGCTATGAGGTCCGCGCCCATCTCGCGCGCGAAGTCCGCAAAGGGCCCGAACTTGATCTCGCGATTGCAAAGTACGTCGGGGTTGGGCGTGCGCCCGCGCTTGTACTCCTCCACAAACAGCGTGAATACGTTGTCCATGTATTGCTTTGAAAAGTCCACTGAATAGTAGGGGATGCCGATAGAGTCGCATGTGTCGCGCACGTCGCTCCAATCCTGCTCGCCCGTGCAGCAGCCGTCGTCGGAGGTCTCGCGCCAATTCGCCATGTAAAGCCCTACGACATCAAAGCCCCGCTCCTTCAAAAGAGCGGCGGCGACCGCGGAATCCACTCCGCCCGACATGCCTACAACTACGCGCTGTTTCATGCTTTCATTATATCCCGCTCCCGCGCCCCTGTCAAGCAAACCCGCCCCGCCCGCCACTTTCGCCCCCCCCCTCCGCGGGCTCGCGCCCCAGCTCCTACCGTCCTCAAACAGCATTATTCGCTTAACGCCCTCCGTATTTCTATAAAATCAAATCGCAGCTTATTTCGCAAAATAGGCAGTTTATATATGTGTTTTTGACAAATAAACATTGGATTTTGTTAACAACATAATAAAATCAGCAAAAAAATAAAGCTCTCCTTTTGGAGAGCCTATTTCGAGTGGAGTGCGTCAATCGCCGTAATGCGTCCACATGCAGATAATGACCACGTGCTTTTTCTCTTCCTCGATTTTGTACACCGAACGATGTTGAATGTTGATCCTCCGCGAGTATGCGCCCTCGAGATCTCCGACGAGTTTTTCAAAAGGCGGTTGAAAAGGGTCTGATCTCAAAGTCTGCAAAAGGCGATACACCTTGTCCTTAAGTTGGCTTGAGAGAATATTTTGATATTCTTTGACCGCTTGTTTTGTAAAAACAATGTCGTAGCTCATTTCAAATCTTTCTCCCAATCAAGCTCAACGCACTCATCGGAGGGCGTGTTTATCCCCTCGATAATGGACTCCGACATGCCGGGGATGCTTGCGAGATAGCAAGTCTCTTCCAAAGAACGAAGATATTCCTCGCTGACGATGGCGGCATTGCCGTGCTTGGTGGTGACTATGATCTTCTCATCATTTACCGCCGCGGCGTCCAAATATCCGAAAAGATGTTTGCGCAAAGTTGTTGCGTTTGTGATAGACATATGCAAGCCCTCCTTTATCATAGTATGTACATTATAACGTACATATTTACAAAAGTCAAGCGAATTATGAAATTGAAAAGCCCGTCTTGCGACGAGCTTTGAGGCACTCCAAATGCAAGCTATGCCGAATTGAATAGAATTTTACATAGCATTCATTCTGATATAATGGACGTCTTCCATAAGCTGCTGGCTGGTTTCGTTGGATTTGGCGAGCAAAGAATTTTGCAAACGAGTTGCGTTTAGGTTTGCCGCTAAAAGGCTGTTGTTCATCGCAAAACCTTTTTGCATGGTGCTGTTTAAACTGCTGAACCCCGATTCAATTGCATGTATGAGGCTGTTAAAACACTTGACCATGGTTTTTTGCATCATCATGAAACCGTCTTGGAGCGTTGTACAAATATTTTGAGACGCCTCCTTGATACTTGCAATGATCTGCTGGGTCTGCCTTTCTTTGTCCACTAAAAGCAGTGCGTCTCTTATATTATCCGCGCGCCCCGTCTCGAAATAATAAATGATAAGATCGATCCATTTCCAATCGCGCGGGTCAAGCATGCTTGAATACTCTGTGACCAAAGCCGAATAAACGGCGTCCCCAACTGTTTTGTAAGGTACGATATTTTGTGAGTAATACTCGGATCTATTGTTTTTTACTTCTATATATTTTTTGCGAGCGGCGAGATATTTTGCGATAGACGCTTTGCCGCTTTCCAGATTTGCATTTGCTTTTTCAGTAGCTTGCGCAGATTCTTTTGATTTGCGCTTGTAATTAGATTTGTTTTTGATCATAGCAATGCACAAAATTATGGCGCCTATGATGATACTTCCGCCTATTCCCGCTATATATCCCAAAATGTTGCCGTCGAATATCGATTTTGTGACGAAAAAGGCTATGACTGCAAGAACAGCAGCAATAAGTATTGCGACGGGAATGCCCGCCTTTAATGCCGAAGTGGTCTTTTTTACTTTTTCAGGCGCTTGGGGTTGAGCGGCGAGATATTGGTCTATTTGTTCTTGCGTGTCCGAACTTTCAATATAATGCATATATTGATCTCTGTAAATTGTTTTAGCACGCCGTTTATGATAAGGGGTGTAATCTATAAGTTTTTCTGGATAAGGACTTGCCGTGTTTAATGAGTCTGACTCCAATTTTTCAGATGCAGCTTTTGCATCCGCTACATTATTAAACTTACTTTGATTATAAATTTCAAAATATGCAAATTCATTCCCAAAACAGCTGTGAGCATCAGCGCTTTCCCACGGATTGCCATAGAGACTGTAATAGCCTTGAGAATAAAATTCGCAATGATTCGGGTCTATTTTCCCTTTATTTATAATTTCCAAATAGATACGCATATAGAAAAACAAGCTATCACGCAAATTATCGTATATTCCATGATATTCCAAATCATTGAAATCATTTTTAGTGACATATTTAGCGGCTGCGTTATTTGAATATTTGAATGTTTGATCGATATTATTTATATTTTCCAGCGATTTTTTTATAATATCTGCAGTTTCAGCGTCATAATCTTTGACCAATGTGGAATTATACGATAGCTCCTGTATAAAATGTGGAGTCTTCGATTCGCTGTGCATTTGTGCAATAAAATCGTTGCCGTCATCGCCTTTCTCAAGAGATCCGACGGGTATAGTGCCCCATCTTGCTTGATAGATGTCACAAAAAGCGTCTATCATCTTGTCCTCGCAATCGGAAAGATCGTTTGCATAAATATCCTTATTTTTGCAAATTTCATCCTTTTGCTCGGATATCATGGAAAGCCCTGCGCGCAAGCCGTATAGATTGCTCAATACTTCTTCTTTCTCCATAGTTCTCTTCTCCTTATTTTAATAATTATTTTGCGGCTGCTAAAACTTGAGGACATTATATTTATGCGGGGTAAACTGCGCGGGTCATGTCGTTTTAGAAACGCTATATACTTGCTCGATATTATTTGTCCGTAACTTTAATCGGCGGTCGCAATTTCCGAACGGATGCATAATATCATCGCAATAATATTTTATGAGCCATTTTGTCTCATGTCAAGTAAATTGAGACATTTTGTCTCATCATATAAATATGTTTGGTAAAAGATTAAAGGAATTGAGGATAGAAAAGGGCATGACCCAGCAACAATTGGCGGAGGTTTTGGGTGTGGATAGAACCGCCGTGATGAAATGGGAGCTCGGCGAAAGAGAGACAAATTTCGGCATGCTCATAAAAATCGCAAAATATTTTCAAGTCACCACAGACTATTTGCTCGGGGTCTCCGAAGAGTGGTGACAATAAAATCCTGAGGCATATATAAAATAATTTGACTCTTGTCGTACGTAAAAAGCCCGTCGTGTGACGAGCTTTTGTGTCTTTGTTTCACCAAATGACTGCCTGTGTTCTTCCCTGCCATATGTAACTCCATATTACAAAAAAACAAATCGCGCCGATAGGCACATATCCCTGTGAAGTGGAGGTTTCCGTCACTTCACAGCCCTTACGGGAGTGGTGGCGGCATAGCCGACAGCGGGACGCAACTCCCGCCGTGCAAGACTTCGCCGCAGGCGAATCGGCACACGATTGCGCAAAATTGAGCATAGCGAAATTTTCACTCGGCGCAAAAAACCCTCGCAATCGCGAGGGTTTTGGCACTCCCGACAGGATTTGAACCTGCTTGAAGATAATGCGCCCGCTGGTCGCATTCTTCGGTCGCAGTTTCTCACAATTCGGGACTATTATAAGATGACGGCCCGCCTTTTAGACGAACCGCCATCTTATGGCACTCCCGACAGGAGTCGAAGTGAACAAACATAATGCGAGGACAAGCCTCGCGTTCTTTGGTCGTAGGCTTAGTTAATAGAACTAACCACTCCTGTCGTACGCAAAAAAGCCCGTTTTTGCAACGGGCTTGCTGGCACTCCCGACAGGATTTGAACCTGCTTGAAGATAATGCGCCCGCTGGTCGCATTCTTCGGTCGCAGTTTCTCAC
>CANRBM010000025.1 GCA_947628855.1 uncultured Clostridia bacterium
TGGCTATGTAACATTATGCTTCCGTTTATTGCAAAAAGCTTAGGGCAGAGAATAGTAGTAAAGGAAGGGTGGATTTCAGGGCTTGTCGATAAGCTGTCTGAAAACAAGGAGCAGAATAATATAACACTTGCTATTTGCTTTCCGACGGATAAGCCCGTTGCTGCCCTAAAGGGTGACAACGCATTTTTTGTAAAGGGAAAGGCAAACGGTATTGATTATTATGTTTTCGAGGAGGACACTGTACATCCTGAAAACTATGATACTGAGCTTGAAAAGCGGCTAGACGCGGTAATAAAGGATTTCATACCAGATGTTATTCATATATTCGGCACTGAATATCCGCATACGCTGGCATGTGTAAGGGCGTTTAACAGGTATGATAAGACGCTTATAGGCATACAGGGGCTTTGCAGCGCGATAGCTGATGTTTATATGGCGGATTTGCCGTATGAGGCGCAAAAGAAAAAGACCTTTAGGGATATTCTGAAAAAAGACGGGCTTTTTGAACAGCAGGAGAAATTCAGAAAACGCGGCGAATATGAAAAGGAGGCGCTTTCGCTTGTCGGAAATGTGACAGGCAGGACAGATTTTGACAGGGAGATGACTAAAAAGCTTGCCCCGAATGCGAAGTACCATTTTATGAACGAGACTTTACGCGCCGAGTTTTATGATGACAGCTGGAACATAGACCAGATTGAACATCACTCGTTATTTTTAAGCCAGGGCAATTATCCTATAAAGGGGCTTCATTACGTGCTTGATATTCTGCCTGACATAGTTGAGGAGTACGACGATGTGATGCTTTATGTCGCGGGTGATATAATCACGGCGAACAGCAGTATAAAGGATAAGATAAAGCTCTCGGGCTACGGGAAATATCTTCTCGGACAGATTAAGCGCAATAAGCTTGAAAAGCATGTCAAGTTTACTGGTCGGCTGAGCGCTGATAAGATGTGCGCGCGAATGTTAAAAACACATGTTTTTTTATGCCCGTCAGCCATAGAAAATTCGCCAAACTCTGTGGGCGAGGCAATGCTTTTGGGCGTGCCTACGGTTGCGGCTGACGTAGGCGGCATACATAATCTCCTGACTAACCGCAGGGACGGCATACTTTACCGCGCAGATAAGCCAGTGGAGCTGGAGGAGGCAATTCTGCGGATATTTGCCGACGACAAGCTTGCACTGTCAATGTCGTCAAACGCGCGCGAGCATGCGCTTAGCACGCATGACGCGGAGAAAAATTACAGGAGGCTGCTGGAGATTTACAATGAAATCGTCACGGGCAGGAGCGGTAATGAATAAGGGATTTACATTAACGATAGTTTCCAATTATATAAACCACCACCAGATACCGATGTCAAACGAGCTTTACGCTTTGCTTGGCGAGGATTTTTCTTTTGTCCAGATATATGAGATGGAGGAGGACAGAGTGAGGATGGGCTGGGGAAGCGAGGTTAGGGACATTCCTTACCTAAAGCTTTACCGTGATGATGAAAAGGCATGCCAAAGGCTTATTATGGACAGTGATATCGTGGTGTTTGGCGGTGTGGAGGACGAGAGCTATATCAAGCCGCGGCTGAACGCAGGCAAGATAGTGATCCGCGCGAGCGAGCGGCTTTACCGCGAAGGGCAGTGGAAATCAATATCGCCGCGCGGCAGAAAAAAGAAATATGAGGACCACACGCAGTATGCTGACGCGCAGGTGTATCTGCTCTGCCACGGAGCGTATGTGGCATCGGATTTTGATATAGTGAAGGCTTATCCAAATAAAAAATATGTGTGGGGGTATTTTCCGCAAACATACACATATGACCTTGACGAGCTGTTTCTGGAAAAGCGGCATGTTGACGGCAGCGGTAAGGTGCAGGTGAGGCTTTTGTGGGCGGGGAGGTTTTTGAAGCTTAAGCACCCTGAATATGCGATTAGGGCGGCAAAGTATTTAAAGAAAAAGGGCATATGCTTTCATCTGGATATGGTTGGCGGAGGGGAGCTTGAGGGTGAGCTTTGCAGGCTTGTAGAAAAGTACGGGTTAGGTGATTGCGTTACTTTTCATGGGTTTAAGCCGCCAAGCGAGGTAAGACGCTTTATGGAAAAGGCGGATATTTTTTTGTTTACCAGTAATTATCTGGAAGGGTGGGGAGCGGTGCTTAATGAGGCTATGAACAGCGCCTGCGCGGTGGTCGCGGGGCATGGGATTGGAGCGGTGCCGTTTCTGGTGAGGCATGGGCAGAATGGGCTTGTGTATAGGAATGGGAATTTTAGTGAGTTTCGGCGGCAGGTGGTGGAGCTTTGCAGAGATGAAGGGCTGAGGCGCAGGTTTGGTGTTAGTGCGTATGATACTGTGATGGGTGAATGGACACCTAAAGTGGCGGCGGGGAGGCTTTATGAGTTTTGTGCGGGGCTTTTGTGCGGGGAAGTCAGGGTACAGGAGCATGGCCCGCTGAGCCCCGCGCCTAGTATTGCGCCGTGGAAAGGGTATAGGTACACAAGGACTTATCAGTTAAATAGGAAGTCTTCATAGTTTAGTTCATTATAAAAGTAACGTATTTGCGCCATATAAGCTGTATAATTGTCTTGTGTGAGCAGACCTTGATGCGCTGCCATAGAATTTAATATGATATCGCAAACATTTTTACGGTAATGCAGCGTGTCTGTATAGTTGTTAAGATCGCATATCATCTCAAATTGATCAAAAAAGGAGTATAGGTGAACATTATCATAAGGCAATAGGAGTTCTATTGCCTTTAAATATGGGGATGAATGATTGAAATATGATATTGACGGATTGATGCGTCATATGCACAGTTATTTATCTGCAGTTAAAAAGGTATTCGACAAAATAAAAGTCGGATGCCTTTTTTTCGTAGATTGCGCACGTCTGCGAAAATACACTAGAATCCCCCGTTATTACAGGATTTTTCTAACCAGCCCTACCCATAACCTGACCATTAAGCCCTGCATAAAATCGGTACAGATTATCGGCATACATGCGCTTAGTATCCATAGACGGATGTACATAATAATTCAATGTGATTTTAATACTGGAATGTCCCAGCATCTCACTCAACGATTTTACATCTGTTCCGCCTTCGATACAGTTCGTGGCATATGTATGGCGCAGAGTGTGAAAATTTTTATAAGATATCCCTGCTTCCTGAAGTATCTTCTTATAATGGTTCTGCATAGTCCTCGGATCAAGCGGCTTGTCACCGCCGAATACATATTCTTTTCCGTTTTGGAAGCCCATAAGCAATACGACTATGGCATCCTGCAGCGGAATTTCACGTTTTGAATTGCCGCTTTTAGGAGAAGTTTCCACCAAGGCCGTCTTTGCGCCGCCGTTCTCTACGTAAAGCCTCTGAACAGTTCTTATTATAGTAAGTGTCTTATTTGTAAAATCAATATCTGACCATTTCAGGGCGCAGAGTTCTCCCAGACGCAGACCTGTAAACAGGCATAAGAGCACCCCCAGCTTGAAGCAGTCGATATTTATTCCAAGAAATGACAAAAGCTTTGCCTGCTCAGATTTAGTGAATGTTTCCGCTTCTTTCCTATGTGACTTTGCAGTTTTTCTTTTTATTTCGGGAAGCATTATACAGTACCGCTTTGATGCATACCGCAGGATTCCGTTTAATACGCCATAAATGCTTTTTTGCAGGCTTTCCGATACTGCCTTGCAGGCTTCAAGCCTGTCCTGGACAAGCTTTTCTGTAATCTGAAAAAGCATAATGCCGTCGAATGGCGTTTCAAGGTAGCTATGGTAAATAAAGCTGTATTTCTCAAAAGTAGACGGTTTATGCTCTGCTTTTACAGATGCCAGCCACTCTTGAGCCGCTGCCACAAAAGCAATATCCTGCAATGTATTTTCTGCCTGTTCTGAATCACTTCCTGTTTCAACTAAAGCTGCAGGCTTTCTTAATGCTTCAATACGTTTTTTCTTGACTTCTTCATATGTATGTCCATATACAGAACGGCAGATTTTCTCCCCCTTTCCTGTGTCGTATGACATATAACGCGCCTCCCAGCGTCCGTCACTTCGTTTTCTGATATTCTCGCCATGTCTTCCCATTCTATCAGCCCTCCATTTTTCCACTTATTTTTGACCACATATCTGACCATGAAAAACCTCATATTTTGCCATATCAAAAAACATATTCATATTTTCTGGGCTTTTTACCGTGCTTATATAAGGATTAACAGGAAAAAATTTACAGAAATATAAATAATATACATAAAAATTTCTGCAAAAATGTTGATACGTCAGAAAAATAATGTTATACTAATTAAGGTTTATAAATAATTGACTACAGGTATTGTAATTCCTTTTCACAGACGTGCGCAATCTGTGAAATATATTTTCGATAATTGTCAGCTTTTAGAGAATTTATTAAAAGAAAAGCTGTACAGATATTATTATCAGCAGAATACGCTATCTTATCAAGCAATATACACAGGAAAATATAGATAGTGCATACCTGCTGTCAGGAAATGGATTGATATGAGGAACAAACAGAAGCAGGAGATATTGGGAATCTTGAATACGCTTAGGGCAGCGCATGAGAAAGTGAAGGCTGCCGCTGATAGGGGAAGCATTCAGGAAGTACATGATATATTGGCGGAATGCCAGCAGAACGCTGTCGCTGCAGGTACAGGCATCGAGCAGTCTGAGGGAGAAGGACATACGGCGGTTTCAAGCCTTGAAGAATATTGTGAGACGGCATTTAGCATATATGAGGCGTTGGAGGCGGGCAGTTGTAGTCCTAATAAGGCATATAAGGTGCTGAACAAACAGCTTATAAAAGTTGAGAATATCGTAAAGAATGACATTCCTGTCAAAAAAGAAGCGGTTTTCTTTCCGTATAAGGCAAGCATGTGGGATTCGCTGGAAAGCGTGTATCTGGCATTGAAGGCAGATCCGAAATATGATGCCTATTGTGTTCCTATACCATATTATGATTTGAATACTGACCGCAGTTTTAAAGAAATGCACTATGAAGGGAATCAGTATCCTAAAGATATTGAGGTCGTGGACTGGCAGACTTATGACTTTGAAGAACGGATGCCAGATGAGATTTATATCCATAACGGGTATGATGACTGCAACCTTGTCACAAGCGTTCATCCGCGCTTTTACTCGCGTAATCTGAAAAAATACACTGATAAGCTTGTATATATTCCATACTTTGTATTAGGAGAAATCGAGCCAGACAATCAGGCAGCGATTGAATCCATGAAGCATTTTATCTGGATTCCGGGTGTTATTTATGCGGATAAAGTGATAGTCCAGTCTGAAAAGATGAAGCAGATTTATGTTAATGAATACCTGAAAGCGGCGAAGGCAAACGGATTGGCGGGAGAGCATCTGGACAGGAAATATCTGGAACAGAAGTTTAGCGGTGCGGGCTCGCCGAAGCTTGAGAGAGTGCAGCGGATAAGGAAAGAGGATTTGGATATACCGCAGGACTGGCAGAAAATAATCAAGAAACCTGACGGCACGGACAAAAAAGTTATTTTTTATAATACGAGCGTTGGCGCGCTTTTGGATTGTGGGGATAAGATGTTGGACAAAATGGAACGCGCCTTTGTGGTATTTAAGGAGCATAAAGACGATGTGGCGCTTTTATGGCGTCCGCATCCGTTGATTCCGCCCACCATCCGTGCCATGCGCCCGCAGCTTTGGGCGGAATACAGCAGTATTGTTGAAAGATACAAGCAGGAAGGCTGGGGCATTTATGATGACAGCACGGACATCGACCGCGCTGTGGTTTTGAGTGATGCTTATTATGGCGATGGGAGCAGCGTGGTGCAGCTCTGCAGGAAGCGCGGAATGCCTGTTATGATACAGAATGTGAATGTATGAAAACAGAAGAAATCATTACCAAAACTGCCGTACTTTACAGCAAACCGCTCACAGATGAGACTATGGAATTTCTGCGAGGAATTGCACAGGACTACTGCAAAGTAAAAAATTATGTGTACGGGCGCTATTCAGGAATCGCATATGTAAACAGGTTGACGCCGGTTTATGGAATTTTAAATGAGATGCGTTACTGTGGACTCCGCCAGCAGCTCAATATGCCGACAGTTTATTATGAGCTTGCCATTTCAGAAGCAGTCGGAGATATTAAGGGGATGTGGAGTATGCTGAAAAATAAACTTCGCAGCCGTATCAATGAAAATGAAAATTTAAGTGAAGAGGACAGGCTGTACCTCAGGACAGTTTTAAAAATAAACAGTGTATTTGCAGCGATATTGAATCGTCAGAAATATGAAATGCCCGACAAGGCAAAAGATATAGAGCTTGACATCAAAAGACTTAACAACCTGCTTTGCAGGCTGGTAAGGCGCCACTTGAAAACGCCAAAGCAGCAGAAATCTGATTGCTTTCTGGTATCGCCGAATGGCTATCGTGCGGATGAGAACGGTCTGTATCTTACAAGCAGAATTCCGCGTATGCGTGTTTTTGTCCCTGTAAAAGGGATAGGCGAAGCGGACAGACAGCTTAGGATAATTGTCAGGGGAGATGATGTAAGGATTACGTTTCCTGTCGATGTGGAGGCGAGGAAAAGGGAAGATTATACCAATACAGTTTATGCCTATATCGGCTACAGCGATATGCTGACGCTTTCCAATGGAAATGTCTATGGGAAAGGGCTGGGCAGTCTGGTCACACCAGAGACGGAACGGCTTTCAGAGAAAAATAATGAACGCGGCAGGATTTATGCCGCATATCGGAAGAAGGCTGAACAGGCAGTGGGTGAGAATTCGGAAATGCAGGACGAATGGATGGAAAAGCTTCAGGAAAACAATTTCGGCAGGGTGAAATATGATGAACAGAAGCGGCGTATGCGTGAGAAAACACAGAACTTTATCAATGCAGAATTGAATCGCATGTTCCGTGAGGAAAAGCCGGAAAGGATTGTGATTACTAAACCGGTTACGAAAAATAGGGCGAAGAATTATTCCAAAACGCTTAATCGTAAAATGTCTAGGAGTTTTAGGGGATATATACGGGATCAGATTGCTTTTAAATGTCGGCTTAATACGGTGGAGCTGGTAGAGATTAGTTCTAAGGGGACTGGAAGTATCTGTTCAAGCTGCGGAAGTGAGGGGAAGCGTGTTAAAGCGGATTTTGTCTGTGAAGCTTGCGGGTATCACAGTACGATAGCGGTTAATTCGGCTAGGAATATAGAGAGAATTGCGAAAAGTGAGGAAAAGCAGGATGCAGATGTAAACTGAGCTGTGCAAAGGAAAATGAGTGTGAAGAAATAATGATAAAACTGAATGCCCTGAGAATGAACAGGAAGACTGTTTGAACGGCACAGCCGTATCGCAGGAAACAGCGTTTATGATATAAGCGGACAGGGAACTGTCCAAACGGCGTTATCAGGAGCCTTAGAGGCTCTGCTTGTACGCCAGGACCGCGGCTTTATGCGGAGCGAACTGCGTGGGAAATATGAAGAATACTTTCTATGCGGAGGCGGAAGATGCCAAGCTAATACTTATGATGATAAAAAAGAATGAGTTGGTGCCTATAAAATCATAGGTAATTTTTTGGGAAAGATTATGATGCCACTGAGATTCTTGATAAAGCTCGCCACATATATTTGGGAAGGCGTTTGATGAACATTTAAATGAATGCATTTGGCTGCTCTTCGGGGGCTTGGAATATGTTGAATATGCTATAGATGCATTCAAACATCGCTTTTAAAATAATTTGCATGGACTCATCAAACGCGATATTCGTAAATTCGTCTGTAAAAAAGAAACAAACCTCACTGAGAAATCGGGAATCTCTCTCCTGCTTTTGTTCAAGTGCAATCATAATATATCGAAACAAATACGATTGCTACATAGGTGGTCAAAGAGTCATAGGATAAACTTTGGCATTTATTCACAAGTTGAAAATAAGACTTACAGGTATTGAAAAATACCTTGATTTGCCTTTTTTCTATAAATCCGTATAATCCGTCTTTTTAGAGCTTTGAATTGCGCAGATAACTGCGATTAGTTATGCAGGATTGGAAAACCAGATGTCATTTACAATAAATGCATTGATGGATCCTGTTTGGTCAACGGTTTAATGGTCTTTGTTACTCCTTTGGAACGAAGTGTTGTAAAACACAGCCAGTTGGTCTTCCGATTGTTTAGGAAACGGTAAAGGGTATTCTTGGAGAAGGTCTTACAGAAAGAATCTGTCTTTTGCTACATATGCATGCTGCGGTCAGTAAAGACGTTGCAGAGTTTATATTTAAAGATTTAGATGATTGAGATTTTCTTTTCTTTTGAGCATTGTATAGAAAATTTTAGTCAAATTAGACAGTATTGAAGAAAAAAGGTTTTTGGGGGATGCGATAGAACAGATGGATAAGAATAAATATGGCTGTGAGTAGGCAAGAGCATTTATATATACAGTTTTCTATATTGATGAATCGTTGCACTAAAAGTGAAAAAGGTGATAGATATGGTGGATTTGAAAAAAAGAAAAGTTGCTGTTTACGGTGTGGGGAATAACTTTAGAGAGTATTCGGATTTTATATCTAGGTATTTAAAGCCAGTTGTATGTATTGATCAGAATAAGAACTTGAATGCAACTGAAGTATTGCCGGGTGTAAGGTGCACACTTCTCGAAGAGTTGGATTCATGGGATGTTGATGTAATAGTGATTACTATTCAAGATAAATGGGTTGCTGAGAATGTGAAAAAAGAACTTGAATATAAATATGAAGTATATTTTCTTGTTGAATTATATGACAAGTTTGAAGTTGAACAATTTGAAAACTTTTATGAAGGCAGAGAAAAAAAACTATCTGATAAGCTGATGCATTTTGCATGTGGTTTGGGAAGCAGTGTATGCAATATGGGATGTAGTTACTGTTATATTAATTTTGCGGATCCCAAACTCAAGCATAATAGTCATTTTCCTCATTCTATGGAATTTATTTTGAAAGCGCTATCCCCAGAAAGACTGGGAAGTTATGCATTTTTCTCTATGTGCTCAGACGGAGAAACTATGTTGAAGCCTGGTATTATCGAACTGACATATGGATTGTTGATGCAAGGTCATTATGTAGGGTTGATAACAAATGGGACGGTTACTGAAAAAGTAGAACGTCTTATTGATTTTCCAGGAGAACTACGTAGCAGGCTATTAGTTCAAAACTCGATGCATTTTGATGAACTTAAAAAGAAAAACCTGTTGGGAGTCTACTTTGATAATATTAATCGTCTGCGCAGAAGTGGGATAAGTGTAAATGCCACAATGCCAGGTTCGGATGAAGATATAGAAAACATTCCTGAAATAAAGGAACTTTGTATGAGTAGAATAGGATTTCTACCTATGATTTCGTCTATACGCGGAGAAAGAGAGGGCAAATATGAAGGATTCCCACTTGGTTCAAAATACACTTGGGAAGAATATGTAGAAATTTGGAAAGATTTTGACAGCCCTTCTATAAGATGCAGAAAACATACGTTAAACCATATTGATGAAACCTGTTTTGCGGGGATGCATTCTGGATATATCAATATACAAACCGGTGACTTGCTGACATGTGTTCCCGGTAAGAAGATAACAAACATATATAAAGATATAACACAAGAAATCCCTTTTCTCAAAGAACCGCATTTTTGTCCCTTTGGTTTTTGCAGCCATAATGGATACTTTTTATCGGGAAGAGAAATCAATGGGGCTGTTCTTCCGACATTATATGAATTTCATAACAGATATGATAAAGAAGGAAATCCGACATTTGGAGAAAAGATTAGAAAAGCAATGGATTTCATATGTGATTATTAGTGGGAGAAGGTATTATGCGATGTCTGAATACAACAAGATTTATTAGCTCCGGAAATAATATATATTTTATCGAGGAAGCAGACGGAATATTCGGAATGATAGTTCCTGAGACCGGAATAGTTAAGTTTTACGAGAATACGCCAATAGAAATACTTGGAAAGAATTCTTTCGGTTCAGTAATGATACAAGAGCAAAATGAAATTTATATAGTATGTAACGAGGGCAGAACGCTTGTATTATTTGATTGCATAAAAGAGATTTTCACTATAATTTCTAATAACGATGATTTGACCGATTTGAATTGTTCGTGGGCAGGAAGTTTTAAATATCAAGAATCAATATATCTGTTTTCCAGAGAAAATGGAGATTACATACAGTACGATATTAAGCAAAAAACGATTCATAAGAAAAGAAGCGGTATTAAAGACAAATTATGTTGGTGCTGTAATGCCGGAAATAAAGTTTACTGTATAAATTGGGAAGTAAACAGTCTGTATATTTTAGATATAGAAACTCAAGTAACAGAAACGTATGCAGTAGGTGTTAGTGAAAAAGTAAATCTGCCGAGCAAGTCAACCATTCCATTACAATCTGTGGTCTATGATGATGGTTGTATATACTTAGTGGACTCCAGATATATTCTTCGGATGGAACTGGAAACCAGAAATATAAGTATCATTTATGACCGGATAGAAAATGATAATGGTGCCAGGATTTGCATTAAAGGGGATAGTGTTGTAGTTCCACCCTATAGGGGTAATGAAATTGTAATTTTTAATAAGAGGGATTTGTCCGTGAGGAGACAGATTGAAATTTCAGATGAAAGAATAATTTACACAAAGAACACAGATTTTTCCAAAACTGGTATTCCGTGCTGTATAGGAGATGACATATTATTCCCTTTGATTTCAACAAATGGATATTTGAAAATAAATTCTCAAAATTACAAAATGGACTTTTGTGGATTTAATTTTGACGAGAACTCCCTAAGTGAAACCATTAAAAAAATCATGGAGGCAGGCAATGTGATAATTGAGAATGGCAAGTTTGGATTAAAAGATATTATGAAGGTTTTATAGGAATGGCCAACGGAGGAATTGGGATTGGTTAAGATGAATGAGGAAGATTTGTTAAGAGAGCTAATGCGGCTTAAACTGGAAAAGTTCATTTATTTGAATTTGGTGATGGATTATTCGCCATATATAGATGGACATATTGCTATATACGGTGCTGGAATGTTGGGGAAATTATTATACAGATCGTTTGATAGTAAACCCGTTGCATTTATTGATAAGAAGGAGGGATTGGATAGAATATGCGATACACCGGTTTATTCGTTACATCATTGCTCGAAGGAGATCATGGACAAAATAGATGTAGTAATTGTAACGCCGATATGGGCGTTTGATGAAATAGAAAAAAATATAAAAGGTATATGTGAAAGGGTAAATGTTTTGTCACTGGCGAAATTGGTAGAGAAACTATGAATAAGAAATGTCCATTGGTAAGTATCATTACACCCTGTTACAACAGTGAAAAATATATAGGGAGAATGATGGATTCGATTCTTGATCAAACGTATTCAAATATCGAATTGATTTGCGTAGATGATGGATCTACAGATCTTACGGTAGAAAAAATAGGTGAGTATAAAGAAAAATTTGAAAATAAAAAATATAGATTAATTTGCATCACTGTGGAGCATAAGGGACAGGCAGCAGCAGTGAATGCGGGGTTAAAATTTGTAGAAGGAGAATATATAGGGGTACTGGATAGTGATGATTTCCTAATCAATACATCAATTGAGAAAAGGGTCAGCATATTAGAAACACATAAAGACTATGCTGTTGTGACAAGTGATTACTATATTGTTAATGAGACAGATTTGGAAACTGTTATAGGAAAGGGAAATGATTTTGTCGGCGATTTAGCGTTCCAACCGAATCAGTTTATATTGGCAATTATTGGATTTTCCTTGGTTACGCCCGTGGGATATTTGATTAGAGTTTCCGATATGAAAAAGATCAATCCGAACATGGAGATTAATGAATGTGTCGAAGGTCAGAATTATCAGATTCTTCTTCCTCTGTACTATTTTTATAAAAGATATTACATTGACGAACCGTTAGCCTTTTATGTTATCAGAAAAGATTCTCATGCACATAGCTATAGAAGCCGAAGCCAGATTCTTGAGAGAAACAAAAATCTTAATAATATGCTCTATGATATTTTGCATTCTTTCGGCATGAGGGAAAGTGAGATTATTAAATACCAAAGGATGTCAATTTTTAGTAAATTAATAGGGGATGCTTAATATGAATTCTGTAAGAAAATTCAATGGTGATGAATATGTTGACTTGGCGCTGAATGAAAATCAAGTGACGGATTTAGACGAAATGCTGTCTTTTATGAATCATCATAAAAAGGTGTATTTGTTTGGTCGAGGGAAATGTGGTCAAGGTGTTTATAAGTATTTAAAAACTTGTAATCTTACAGATGGTGTAGATTTTGTGACTTCAGATAATTTAGATGATTTTATAGTAAAATATGAAAAGGGGACAGATGGGGTTATTTTATCTCTAAAAGCTGATTATTTTAGAGATATTTTACCTAAAATGTGGGGGAAAATAGATTCTGATGATATTTTTTTCTTAAGGGAACGTTCAAAAGAGATATTTGTCAATTCGTTTTCTGATGAGTATATAAAAAATCATTTTTGGATTTCTTTACCAATAGCGAAGCATTGTAATATAAATTGTTCGGCATGTAGTATGTATGCACCTTTGTGCGATTGTGAGTTTTATTCATTAGAAAGTGTAAAAAAAGATTTGTCAAAAATCAAAGAGATTGGTCTTTCTTTTGCATATATTAACATAACGGGTGGAGAACCTTTTTTGAATCCGGAGGCTTTGGAAATAATAGAATATATACGGGAACTTTATCCGTCTACAAGAATAGATGTGTATACAAATGGGTTGCCTCTCTTAAAGTTTAAGCATGATCAGTTTAACAGGTTGAAAAATTGCGAAATAGAATTGCAAATTACTGAATACAAACCGACTAAGGGAAAACTTGATTACGTTTATGAGATGATGAATTATTCACAAATTTCATATCGTGTAGATTTTTTTGAGGAAACGAAGTCCTTTTTCAAAAAACCAATTGATCTAGTAAATGAAGTTCCTATAACTGAATATATAAATTGTCAGTACTATGCATATTGCTTTAGTGTGTTTATTTTTAATGGAGTTGTGTATAAATGTGCTACAGCTTTATGTGCTGATGCTATTAATAAATATGCAGGTGGAAAACTTAGTGTAACAGAAAAAGATTATCTTGACTTGTCGAATATAATATCTTCCGACCAGATATATGACTTTTGGAAATCTAGACTTCCAATGTGTCGCTACTGTCCGAGAGCAACAGAATCTTTCGAATGGAAAAAATCTGAGAGAAAAATAGAAGAATGGATGCAGCATGAATAAAGAACAGATTTTGTTATTTGGTGCAGGAAGGTATGCAAAAAAGATATTAGATAAGGTTGAAGATTACTTTGAAATTGCTGCCGTTATAGATAATAATAAGAATTCCTGGAGAGATAGGTTTGGTGGTAAATATCCGATTATCTCGATTGACAACTACATGTCCGATTATTATCCAAGACGCATATTAGTGGCAGTTGACAGAATGGAAGTATATTTGGAAATATGCAATCAGCTGGAAATGTTAAATATATGCTTCGTTCATGTGAATGATGCTCTTTGCAAATTATCAGCAGAGCGAAAGCAGGAATTCTATGTAGAAGAAGAAACAACTGCCTTTATAGAGCAAATTAAAGATAATGCATGTGCATTTGTTTTGACTGCACCAGCACATAGTAATTTGGGTGATCAGGCACAGGCTTATTGCATATCAGAAATACTTGAGAAATCCTATCCGAATTATAAAATCATACTGCTTAATGAGATAGAGCTGCAGAAAAATTTCTATGAACTTATATACGTAATAAAGCGCTATATAAAAGAATCAGATTTATTATTCTTGCACAGCGGATACAGACTAACGAATTTGTATATGACATCGGAGTACATAGTTGAAATGATGGCACGATTGTTTGCTGACAGGAAGATGCTTTTTTTACCTCAGACAGTTCATTATACAGATGCTGTGGTGGCTAAAAAAATCTCATCGCTGATAAATAAAAATGTCTCCATCATGTGCAGAGATGAGCAATCTTTTATTAATGCTTCAGCGTTATTTCCTACGGCGAGAATAGAATTGTATCCGGATGTAGTTACTTCTCTCATTGGCCAGTACGAATACAGCATTGAGCGAAACGGTATTTTGATGATTATGAGAGATGTCGCGGATGGGGAAAGTCTGTTTGATAAATCGTATATACAAAGTCTGAAGAAAATACTGGAAAAAATAGATAAAGTTGATATGACAGATACAACGATAGCAGAGGACTGGAAAAAGATTTCAGGCAATAGAAAGTATTATATTGAAAGAGAAATTAAAAAGTATTCGGGATATAGACTTGTAGTAACAAATCGCTATCATGGAGCAATTTTATCCCTTGCAGCAAATACGCCGGTTGTAATACTTCCGACAAAAGATCACAAAATATCCTCGGGCGTCAGGTGGTTTGAGAAGTCTGGCATTGACAGTTTTGCATATTGCGACAATATGGGTGATTTTGAATCTACAGTTAATAAGCTTTTGGTAAAAGCAGATTATGGCAGGAATGACACATGGTTTTATGATAATTACTTTAAAAATATGGTTATAGATGACTAAAAAATGGATTGGAAGCGATAGATGTGTGCAAAGTCTCTATTATTGTTCCGGTTTACAACGTTGAGAAATATTTGCGGGAATGCATGGATAGTCTTGTGATGCAAACAATAGATGATTTTGAAGTGATTTGCATCAATGACGGATCCGAGGATAATTCCTACAGAATATTGACCGAGTATGGAGAGAAATATAAAAACATAAAAATTATTGTTCATGAGGAAAATAAAGGATTATCAGCAGCGAGAAATACCGGAATAAGAAATGCTGCTGGTGAATATCTGCTTTTTGTTGATGCTGATGACTATATTCTTCCGGAGACATGCGAAACTCTTTATGAACAAGCAAGAAAAACTGAATCAGAAGTGCTTTTCTATAATTTATCATTTTTAAATGATTACGAAAGTGGATGCATTCGTGAAGCATCAATCAATAAGACTTACGATGGTGTTTTTACAGGAATAGAACTCTTTGGAAAATACCAAACTGACAAGTGTTTAAAGGTGGAGTCTGTACGCCAGTTTATCAAAAATTCTTTTTTGAAAGACAACCAAATATTTTTCCATGAGGGAATAATACATGAAGATATGCTTTTTTACTTCATGATATGTGCAAAGGCTAAGAGAGTTGCTGATTTAAATCAAAGTCTGTATGTATATAGACAAAGACCTGACTCGATAAGCTGGGCACAACAAGGGAAATCGGCTGAATGTTGGATGATATGCATGAAATATATTTATGCATATTGGTTGTTAGAATGTGAATTTTCCGTACAAGAGGATATGTACATAAAGAAGTATTTAGAAACAATGTATAGGACTTATTTATATCAAAAGGTTTATTCAGAGAAAAAACATAATTCTAACGGAAGAAAGGAATACGTTGGGAATATTGAATTTGATGGGATTGATTATAGAAAAGTTAATTTTGATAATGAAGATGTTATTAAACTAAAAAATGCTAGGAATATCATATTGTATGGGGCTGGCATGGTGGCTGCAGATGTTGCTAATGAATTATCTCAACAGAGGGTATCTATTTGTGGTGTAGTCGTATCTGGCGATACTCATCCTAAATTTTTTAATGGAATCAGAGTACAACAGTTATTTGAATTGAACGTTGGTGATGATGCCTTATTTGTTATAGCAACCGATGAGAAACATCATAATAGTATTATCAATAATTTAGTTCACAAAGGATATAGGGATTATATTTGTCCGAAAATTGTTCTGGAATAGACATGATTAATGATATGCATAAAAATAATCGAGGAGGTAAGTATGAAACACATTATATGGGGAGCTGGGGGCAATGCTGAAAAAACAATAAATTTATGCACCAAATTACGTGTGAAGATTCATTATATCGTTGATACAGATCCTCAAAAATGGGGAATGATGATTGGCGGCATTGAGGTAAAAAAACCTGATAATTTATTCCAAGAGACCGAAGAGGTTACTGTTATCATCTCCTCTTTACTGTATGAGGAGTCTATTTGCGTTTCTTTGAAAGAACGCCATCTCGATAATATTCAAATCGTAAAATATAGTGATATTTTTGAGCGCGAAAGTCATGCGGAATATGGTGAAGACATTATAGTTTATAGGATACTCAAAAAGTGCAATATAATTAACCCGCAATACATAGAGATTGGTATTCCAACAAGTATTGATGGCAGTAATACACGATACTTTTATGATGGTCTTTGCAAAGGAGTATGTATAGAAGCCAATCCCAATGCATGTCAAACGTTGAAAGAGACGAGAAGAAGAGATGTTGTGATGAATATAGGGGTGAACGGGAAAAACAATTCAGGGAAAATACTGCCATTTTACTGTATTAAGGGTAGCGATGCGTTGAATACTTTTAGCAAAAAAGTTTTAGACTTAAGATTGGAACAGGGATTTGAATTGGAGAAAATATTAGAAGTAGAATGCATGAGCTTGGATGAAATATTTACAGATTTAAAAATTAGCAAGCCAGATTTTGTATCTATTGATGTCGAAGGCTTGGAATTAGAAGTATTAAAAGATTTTGATTTTAACAAATATCAAATAAAGATATGGTCTATAGAAAAATGTAAGGGAATAAAAGAATTAATGCTCGCAAATAATTATGAACTTGTTGCAGAAACTCCCGCCAACTACATTTTTTGTCTTGATGAGTTGGTAAATCAATACATCTATTTAGGGAAATCCAACTAAAGATATTTGAATGAGTTCAAAAAACGAAAAGGGAAAATTGTGATGGAAAAATATTTTAGAGATAGTGAGGAAATATATATTTATGGTGCCGGTGAAATGGGAAAAAAGACTTGCGAAGAAGCGCTTACACAAGGATTTTCGATAAAAGGATTCATTGATAAATATAAAGAAGGTACCTGGTGTGATTTGCCGATATATGAGCCTGGTAAAATAAAAGAAGCAACTAACAGTATAATTATTATTTCCATACAAAATATATATTCAGTTGTAGAAATTTATAAAGACATAAAAGGCAAAAACAGTACGATTTTATGGAATTGGGAAGGAATCAAAAAGGCATCTTTAAGAGACACGTTGTTTGATATTTCCGATTGGGGAGAGTGCATTCTCCCAAGAATGGATATGCACTTGTCTGATAAATGTAATTTAAATTGTGTTGGATGTACTCATTTTTCTCCGTTATTTGAGGAAGTGGGGTGTGAATATGATGTATGTATGAATAATATTGATTTAGTGCTTGAAAAATTTTCGGGAATAGCAAGATTAAACCTGTTGGGAGGGGAACCTTTATTAAATAAGGATTTGCACAGAATTATTTTAGGAATAAGATGTAAACTTCCACAAACTACAATTTCTTTTTTTACAAATGGGCTTTTGCTGTGCAAAGTACCTGAATCAGTTTTAAAGGTCTTTAGTGACAATAATATTAAAGTATATATATCAGAATATGCCCCAACGCATAAGATGATTAATCAAATCAAAGAAGTGTTGGAAATGCATAGTGTTTCATACGAATTAAGTGGTTATAGCGAAAAATTACATTTCAACAAACCTCTTTCAAATAAGAATGTGGGAAATGAAAATACTTGTATGTCTGTTGGATGTGTGACGGTATCGGATGGAAAAATTGCTAGGTGTCCAACACTGCTTTATGTAGATAAACTAAATCAAGAGTTTGGATGTGACTTCCCAACAGATGGAACAATTAATTTAAAAAATTGTAATCTTTCAGGTGATAATATCAATGAGAATCTTTGTGAACGGGTACCATTATGTGATTACTGCATTAAAAATGAAATTGAATGGAATGTTTGCGGCAGAGAAAAGAAGATTACAGACTTTGTAAAACTGGAAGGATAGAACATATGTGTAGATTGATTATATGGGGAGCAGGACAGAGAACAAAAACATGTTTTGAGAGATCTTTATTGGGGGATAATGAAGTATTGGCTATTGTAGAATCAATGCCAGGAGAAAAAGAAAAATTTGGATATCCGGTTATTACACCAGATAGGATATGTGAGTTTGGCAGCTATGATTACGTAATTATCAATAATCAATATTATTATGAAATCCTTCCGATCGCATGTGACATGCAGATTCCTTTAGAAAAAATAATCATTACTGATCATGCAGTGGATGAACCTTTTAAAACCTGCTTTGAAAGAGGTAAGGCTGTTATTCCGCAGGTTTATGAAATGAACAAGCTGGTGCTTAAAAGAATTGTAAAAACAAATGAAAGAGATTTGTTAGATGAGACAAGCATTTACGCAGATTCTAAGTACAGGGATTACGAGTATGGGTCCGACTATTTTCGATACAGGACTTTTGAGTTTGTGGCGGAGCAGATAAAGGAAGAGGGCATAGAGGGAGAACTGGCTGAATTTGGCGTTTTCAGAGGTTTGTTTTCATCTGTAATAAGCAGCAAATTCCCAGAAAAAAAGATTTATCTGTTTGATACGTTTGAAGGCTTTGACAGTGAGGAAGGTCGCAAAGAACTGGAAGCGGGAAATTGCAGTGATACATTTTTGGAATCCCACAAGGATACTTCTGTCGAACGTATGCTTTTAAACCTTCCTTATCCGGAAAATGCAGTTGTGTGTAAAGGATTTTTCCCCGAGTCTATTGTAGAGAAAGCAAAAATGGAACACTACGCGTTTGTATCATTGGATGTTGACTTTGAAGAGTCAACGCTGGAAGGGCTGCGATTCTTTTATCCGAGACTGAGTGATGGCGGTTACATATTTATTCACGATTACAATACGCAGTACTTAAAGGGTGTGCGAAATGCGGTAAGAAGATATGAGGCGGAAACAGGTTGCCGTCTAAAAAAAATACCGCTTGCGGATAGAGCGGGTACTTTAATCATTACAAAATAGAGGTGTTAGAGGTGACATTATCCATAATAGTACCCGTTTATAATGCGGAAGAATATCTGACGCAATGTATAGAAAGCATATTAAAGCAGTCTTATAGAGATATTGAGCTGATATTGGTTGATAACAATTCTACAGATTCAAGCTTATCTATATGCCAGAAATACGAGGACGTAGATAATCGTGTACATGTTTTGAAAGAAACGAAAAAAGGACCGTTTTATGCGAGAAAAAAAGGAGTGTTGGAAGCTGTAGGGGAATATATAACATTTGTAGATGCGGATGATTTTATTGAAGAAAATTCATATTGCAGGGCTTTGGCGGACATGGAATGCGGAGTAGATGGAATTTTCTATGATATATACAGATACTTTAGTAAGGAATATATTCGCTATGATTCATCTTGGAAGATGGAAAAAATTTATGACAAAGGGCTGATAGCTGAAGAAATATTTCCTCAAATGCTATGGAATAAAAAAAATAATTCCTTTGGTATTGACCCTGCGCTGTGGTGCAAGATTTTTAGAGCAGATAAAATTAAAAGCCTTTTTTATAGAATTGATACTATGGATTTTCATTATGGTGAAGATGTAGCAATAACATACCCGCTAATTAGGAGTATTGATTCTTTATCCATACATAATGAAGCGTACTATTATCATCGGCAGCGTAATAATGGAAAACTTCCGGGATATATAAAAGATGATGAATACCTGCATAAGTTATATAAGCTATATTTGCATTTAAAATCCGAGCTTCCGGAACATGATATTTTTGATGAACAGATTGAACTGTTTTATATAAATTCTATCAATCTGGCAGGGAAGAAATATGGTGTTGTAGAAAAAACAAATAAAAGATATCTGTTTCCGTTTGGCAAAGTCGAAAAATATGAAAAGATTATTCTATATGGAGCTGGAAATGTTGGAACGCAATACATGGAGCAGATAGGACAGACAAAATATTGTCAAGTGGTTCTCTGGGTTGATAAATATGCGGTAAAACAGAACGTGTATCCTATAGAGAATATTAGTAAATATTCATTTGATAAGGTTGTTATAGCCATAGAAGACAAACAGATAATAGATAATGTTAAGCGAATGCTTTTAGAAATGGGTATTAATGATAAAAAAATGGTTTATTGAGGTGTTTGATGATACTTAGAAATTGTAGTATGAGATCCTTTTCTGAAAGATGCAAGGATAAAAGGATAGCCTGCTATGGAATAGGCGGTGAATTTGAACGAATAATACGAGCATATTCCGGCTATGAGTGGTTTGAAAAGGTTGATTATCTTATAGACAATGATGTTAAAAAACAAAATACCAACAAATCAATAAAAGGAAAAGATTATAGGATTATCTCGCTGGAAGAATTCATCAGAGAGCCTGTAAAAGATATTGTTATTATCATTACAAGTGGTATGTATTATGAAATATTCAAATCTATTCATAGTATATATGAGCTTAAAAACACGGAATGCTATATTTTCCATTTTATGTATTCGTTACCTGAAAATCAAGAATTGGTTATTGAACAGATCAAAGATAAGCGCATTCCATCTACGATACATTATTGCTGGTTTGGGAAAAGCGAATTGCCAGATTTGTATAAGAAATGCATTGATAGCTGGTATAGATACTGCCCCCAATATGAAATAAAAAGATGGGATGAAAATAATTGTGACATAGATGAAACGGTATTCACAAGACAAGCTTATGAGCACAAAAAATATGGCTTTGTCCCTGATTACTTTCGGCTGAAGATAATATATGAGCATGGAGGGATTTATCTGGATACTGATGTGGAAATGATAAAAAATATTGCTCCGCTTTGCTATAATGATGCATTTTGTGGATTGGAGTTCCCAGGAGAGGCAGCTCTGGGGCTTGGGTTCGGAGCTCGTAAAAATCATCCGCTAATAAAAAAGATGATGGAAAGATATAAACAGATATCTTTTATAAAATCTGATGGCTCATTTGATGAGACAGGTTCTCCGGTTTTTCAGTCAGAAGATTTACTCAGTTGTGGGATGTCTTATGAAAATAAGCTTCAAATTGTTGATGGCATGACAATATACCCGATAGAGGTATTATCGCCTCAAAATGTTTATACCGGAATAACGGAAATGTCTGCCAATACATATATGTGGCATCACTTTGACGGCTCATGGTTAGGCGGCGAGAGACTTATAAAAAAGCGGCAGAGGCTTAAAGAATCAGAGGAATTGCGGCTCATAATGCAAAGAAATGAAGGCGAAATATGTAATGGCAGATAAAATAGATATAGTGATCCCTTGGGTGGATGGCAGCGATCCAAAATGGCTTGAAGAAAAGAATAAATGGTTTTTGATTCAAAATCCGGATAGAAACTTTAATTCTCATAATCGCTATCAAAGCTGGGATAATCTGAAATATTGGTTTAGGGCAGTAGATAAGTTTCTCCCTTGGATAAATAATATATTTTTTATAACATGGGGGCATGTGCCGGGCTTTTTAAATTTAGAGAATCCCAAGCTTAGAATTATAAATCATACGGAGTACATTCCTGAAAAATATCTTCCGACCTTCAATGTCAATACTATTGAACTGAATTTACATAGAATAAGCGGTTTAAGTGAAAGATTTATTTATTTTAATGATGACACCTTTCCATTAATGCCGATAAGTCCAGATTACTATTTTATGGAGAATATGCCTTGTGATGAGGCTATTGAGACGCCAATTATACCTGTCGTGACTGGCGAGGTTGATCAGTATACGTGGAATATGCGTGCGCTTGACATTTCTGTAATTAATAGAAATTTTGACAAAAGATGTGTTCAGAAACGGAACTATGAGAAGTGGTTTAACCCTTGCTATAAAGAATTGCTTGAGAGGAATATGTCGTTAGGCTATTGGAATAACTTTGTCGGGTTTCGAGATCCGCATGTGCCTGCTGCATTTCTTAAATCTACTTTTCAAAAGGTTTGGGATGTAGAGAGCGAAGTACTTGACAGGGCATGTGCTGCGAAGTTTCGTGACTACTCATGTGTTAATCAATGGCTGATAAGATATTGGCAGCTTTGTGAGGGGAATTTTCAGGCGAGAAAAACAGAAGGCAGATCCTATGTAGTGACAATAAATAATTGTGAAGAAATTGCTGATGTGATAGCAAACCACAGGCAGCAGATGGTTTGTTTGAATGAGAATTGTACAGAGCTAGAGTTTGAAGCTATTAAAACTGAAATAAACAGTGCATTTGAAAAAATTCTGCCCAATAAAAGCCCTTATGAAAAATGACAGAGATGGAGTAATGCTTGTGATATTAAAAAATGGTACATTTGCTGCTATGGCAAAAGATATTATAAAGAATGACAATAAAATAGTAATATTCGGAACAGGCGTTGTGGGCTCTACGGTAACACCAGAGATAATAAAGCAATATGGGCTGGATGACCGGGTAGATTGCTGTATAGACAATGATAAAACCAAATGGAGCACATGTATTAGAATGTTCGGCAGAGATGTTGAAATAAAATCGCCGGATATACTAAGAAATTGTTTTGGAAACATAACGGTTTTTATAACAATCAGCAGATATCAAAACGCATATGAACAACTGCTTGAAATGAAGGAAACAGAGTATTTTAGCTGCTATATTATCCCAGCAATGTGTGTCGAAAATTTTCATAACGAAGGAAATAAAGGCGTTATAAAATGCAGTAAGGAAGCGCTGATCCCAAAGAAAATCCATTATATGTGGCTTGGAAATATGGCTTTGCCGGACAAACTCAAACAATGCATAGACAGCTGGCATAAATACTGCCCTGATTACGAGATAATCAGGTGGGATGAAAGCAATTACGATGTGCATAAAAATGTGTTTATGTCCCAAGCCTATGACAATCAAAAGTATGGATTTGTTCCTGATTATGCAAGAATAGAATTGTTATATGAGCATGGAGGTATTTATTTAGATACGGATGTTGAATTACAGAGAAACCTTGATGATTTATTATATCAGGAAGCATTCTGCAGTGTGGAGAAATGGCAGGTTTTGAATTTTGGTGGATGCAGTGGTGCTGTCAAAGGGCATAAATCATTAGAACCATTTCTTGAAAGCTGGAGCAAAAGAGAACTTGTGAGGTATGACGGTACGCTGGACAGCGTTTCAAGTGGATTGATAGATACAATGATAGCGCTAAGGTATGGATATAAGGTTAATGGGCGAAATCAAACGGTTAATGGAATGAATATATACGCATACGACTACTTTCATCCATATGATTATATGTCTGGTCAATTAGAAAAAACAAATGATACATTCTCTATACATCAATTTTATGGAGGATGGCTGGGAGAAAAAGCTAGGAAAGATAACCAAAAAGTTATAAAACAGTATAAAGAACTGATGGGTAAAGCGGTATTAGTTTAATCTTTCAGGGTAAACTCTCTACAGTTCTGCTGTGGGGAGTTTCATTAAAAAAGGAATCTTAAAGCTTTGACTTTACAGGATTAAAGATTTTGGAGGATTATCATAAAAAGAGAGTGCGGGTATGAAATGATTACTAAATCTCACGGATTAAATATATAGAGTATTTTTTGTTGTAGTTACTTTTACATAAAAATGGAAAAGAGATGAAGGAAAATGACTTTCGAACTCACCGCCTCCATGATGTGCGCCAACTACGCCCATCTGGAGACAGAAGTAAAAAAATTAGAGGAAGGCGGCATCGACTCCTTCCACATCGACATTATGGACGGACGCTATGTCCCTAACTACGCCATGTCCCTAAACGACATGCGCTACATAGCAAAAGCAACAACAAAGCCGCTTGACATCCACCTTATGATAGAGCACCCCAACAACACAATCGCTCTATTCCTCGAAAACCTCCGCAAAGGCGACACAATCTACATCCACCCAGAAGCAGAATACCACCCGTCCACAACTTTACAAAAGATCATTAACGCAGGCATGATACCAGGCATAGCAATCAATCCCGGTACCTCAGTTGAAACGGTCATGGAGATGCTCCGCATAGTAAAAAAGGTACTGGTGATGTCAGTAAATCCAGGCAACGCAGGGCAGATGTATCTCCCATATGTCGGCAAGAAAATCACAAAGCTGCTTGCCATCAAAGAGGACATGGATTTTGAAATATACTGGGACGGCGCCTGCAGCGCAGAGCGCATTCTCGAATATGCCCCCAAAGGCGTAAAAGGCTTTGTCCTAGGCACGACGCTCTTGTTTGGCAAGGACAAGCCCTATGGAGAAACGTTAGCCAATATCAGAGAATTGAAATTTTAAGGAGGCGGACGCATGAACACGGCAATCCTGCTATCAGGCGGCATCGGCAGCCGCTTACATTCAGATGTACCAAAACAGTACATATGTATCAACAACAGGATGCTGATTACATATTCACTTATAACGCTTGCAAACTCTCCTTTTATTAATCGGATAATAATTGTAGCAGAGAAAGAATGGCGGGAGCCTATCCTGTCAGATGCAGCAGTAAACAATGTGCCAGCCGATAAAATTATAGGCTTCGCATTGCCTGGCTTTAACCGCCAAGCCTCCATCATAAACGGGCTACAGGAGATACTGCGCCAAACAAAAGACAGCTGCATCACGGATACTGATACCATATTCATTCATGACGCTGCCCGCCCCTTACTGTCTGAAAAGCAGGTGTCAGACTGTTTCAACGCGCTTGCTGGGCATGAGGGCGTGCTGCCTGTGCTTCCGATGAAAGACACAGTATATCTGAGTCACGACGGGAAAGCTGTGTCGGAGCTGCTTGACAGAAAGCAGCTTTTTGCGGGACAGGCGCCAGAGTTGTTTCGCTTTAATGAATATTATCAGGCTAATATGGCACTAACGCCAGAACGTCTGGCAGCTATTAACGGCTCCACAGAGCCTGCGGTAATGGCGGGGATGGATATTGTGATGATTCCAGGTGATGAAAATAATTTTAAGGTTACAACACAGCAGGATCTGGAACGTTTCCGCAGCGTAGTGTGCGCTGGCAAATCGTAGTGATACACATTGCTTTCACGT
>CANRBM010000026.1 GCA_947628855.1 uncultured Clostridia bacterium
CCGTCCTCCAATACCAAAATTACCTTATCCCTGTCGTGAAAAACCGACCAATCGATTCCGTTATTGCATCCACATATGATCACATTGTCCAATGTTTCGTTCGCGAAGATCGAAAATCCACAGCAAGGAAGCAGCTGATTGTCGGTATGGATCACATGATTTTCAGTCAATGTTTTTAGCAGATAGAGCGCAGAAGCACTGACCGTGGCATCATACTCCAACCGCCTGCCCCCGATATAGGCGACGGCGTGACCATGCAAACACAGGTCCTCTCGTTCATCAATGCCTTCCAACCAATGAAGATCCGTGGCGTCAATCGAAAAACTCATATCTTCTCCGTTAAATTCCTGTTTATCGCTCAAATAGGACGTGCGCTACTTCAGCATGCCGAGCGCGATGAGTTTGTGCTCTATCGCGGCGACGATGTTTGACGGGTCACAGTCCTTTGCAACTTCCTCCATGGGACAAATGCCGTCGCCCTTGCGGTTGATGATGTTTGGGACAAGGACATCGTAGGCATAGGGCACGCCGTACTCCTCAAGTACGGCTTTGCCGCCCTCGCTGAGTACGCCCGCCTTTACGCTTTTCACGCCGCCGCATATCATAAGCAGCGCCGCCGCCTTGCCGACAATGCTGTCCTCGACGTCCGCGTCCTGCAATATTTTGTCCTCGCCTGCTGCCGCTTGCCACAAGTTTTTTATGCCGTGCTCGAAAAAACTCACGACTTGTCCGCGGTTTTTGATGATGAGATAGCTTCCTCTGCCGTCCTCACTCATACCTTTCTCCTTCACCTTTCATAACCTATTACAGGTCAAAAACTCTCCGCTGTTTCATACGAAAATCGGAGAGTATAATGTTTAACATTCCAAAATTTCGCCAATGCGCGGAGGGTCACTCCCTGTCCGCGCGCTTGATGATGGCATACACCGCTATGACGACAAGCGGCACGATGATGAGTTGCGCATACAGCCCGATAAGTCCCGTCTGTACCGAGCTCATGAGAGAGGCAAAACTCTTGCCTGCTATGAGGTTGTAGACGACGTATACCGCCCTGCCCGCTACCTGCGCCGCAAGCACCGCGGGAAATGCGGCAAGTACGCTCTTTTTCATAAGCCCCGTGAACGCGCCCGAAACCGCGCCGAACGCGGCAAGCTCCAGCGTCATATACGGCAAACGCTCAAGCGCGGGCATTGCGCTGTTCAGTGCGAGAGTCGTAAAGCCGAAACTCACGATTGGCGAGAGCACGCCGACAAGCAAGCCCCAATGCCACCCGAGCAGACAGCCCGCAAGCAGCACGGGAAGATACATGGGCATCCACACCGATCCTGCCGCCGCGCCGCCGACGATGTGCGCGATTTGAGGGAGTCCTACGGCGAGCGCCGCAAGCACGACTGCGATAGCGCCCTTGACGGATATCCTTGCGGGCACGGACAATTTTTTGAGAACTGCATCCAACATAGTTTTTTGCCTCCTATTAACAAATTCTAAATTTTATTTGTACAAAAACAACGGTTTAAACCTCGTTTTTGTCATTTGGCGAATTGTTTTCGCTTTTATTATCGCTGCTTTTCATATGCACTTTCGCCTCCTCGACGGTGAGCAGCTTGAGCGGCGGGCGCATCTCGAGCGTGGTCGGAGCTTTCGCGTCGTCCGAGTCTGCATGTATGCGTTCTTCGTCCTTTTTCCTTGTGTTTTCGGCATCGGAAACGGCAGTTTGTGCCTCCGTATCGTTTGCGCTCGTTTCTTCTTTTTGAGGATGTGCTTTCTCAAGCAGAGCCATTATCCTCTGCTCCTCTTCTTCCTCTTCCGTGAGGCGCATACTGCGGCGCCTGTCCGCTTGATACGCCATAAACAACAGCACGGTCGCTACGCCGCAGAGCATACTCACGGCAAGCGCGATGAGCCCCGCCCACCATACCTCGAAAAACAGCACTACCGCGACCGCAAGCGCGCCAGCGCATACCGCCGCCGTAAGAGCCATCCAGCCCGCGATGCGTTTCGCTTTTGGAGAGATATTTGACCTCATATTGCCTCATATCAAGCGCGAAAATGCGTCTTGCGCTCGAATTATTATTTTTCTGATGTCGTCCCAAATTTGATTTTGGGTTTGTCCTCTGCTTTTGGGGATCCTTCGACTTCGCTCAGGATGACAGCGGGGATCGAGTTGTTATGTCGAGCATGTTAATATGCCCCGATGCAGAAACGCGATCGTTCAACTTATTAAAGTGGCTTGATCGGGATTTTACGGGCTCCGCCAACGCACAAAGCATTGCTCTTTATTCTTTGCCTATTTTAGTTCACGAAAGCGTCACGTCCTCGGGCTTTATTTTGCCGAGTTTTCTGAGCCCCATATCCGCAAAAAAGCTGACTGCCGCGGGTATTACAAACAGGCAGAGTATGACACCGAGCGCGACTTGCCACTGCGGAAGTCCCGCTTGCAAGGACATATCTATCGTCCTGAACACGCCTACGAGCCCGCTTGTGCCCATACCGCCGCCCGCCGCGTCGCAGCGAAGTCCCATAAGCACGGCGACGAGCCCCGCGACCGCGCTCGCAACTATCTCCGGCAGCATGATTATAGGCTTTTTCATTATATTCGGTATCTGCAGCATGGACGTGCCTATGCCCTGCGAAATGAGCCCGCTCAGCTTGTTTTCGCGTATCGTCGCCACCGCGAACCCTATCATATGCGCGGAGCAACCCGCGACAGCCGCGCCGCCCGCTATGGCGAACGCCTCGGGATTCTCAAGCGCTATGGACGACGTCGCGATAGCCACCCATATCGCCGCCGACGACGTAGGCATTGTGAGCAACACGCCCATGACTATCGCCACGACTATGCCCGTGAGCACCTTGACTGCCGTCCCCGCGTCGATGAGCAACACTATCGCCTTTGCAAACAGGTCTATGAGCTTGATGAACGGCCATGCAACGAATATCCCCGCAAAGCACAGCGCCATCATGCCCAAGGGCACGAGCACGATATCCAGCTTTGTCTTGCCCGCATACAGCCCCGCGATCTCCACCGTGAGCAGGGAAACGATGTACGCGCCTATTGGATTGCCTACGCTCGCCGTTTTCAGCGTATCCAGCACTACGAGGTCAAAGTGTGTGCCGTGAATAAGCGCCTCCATCAGTTGACCTGCGAACGCGCCCACGAGCCCCGTGACCGCGGCGGAGAATATGACGAGAGGTTTTGCGCCCAGCTTGTGCGCTATGCCTACGCCTATGCCCGCGCCCATTAGCACTTTCGCAAGGCGGGAGATGTAATCGAGCGTGAGCGCAAAGCCGTTTTGCCCGCACCAACTTGCGATCTGCGCGAGTATGGTGCCCGCGATGAGCGTACAGAAAAGCCCCTGCGCCATGCCCGTAAAAGCGTCTATGAAATAGCGTTTACAATATTTTTTGAGTATCTCGAGGGGAGTCGGCTTGCGCTTTTTTTCGCCCATATAAGAAAGTACGCCGCCCGTCTCAGCGGCTTGCTCGTCAGCGGGCGCGGAAATCTCCTCCGCCCCTGTCGCGGTGGATACGCCCTCTTGAGACGGCGCGTCCGAACTGCTCTCGGAGGTCATCTGCGAGACTTCCTCATTTTCATTTTCGTTTTCCATATTCCTCTGCCTCCTGCGTCACTTGCTTGAGATGGTGCGCATCTCGGTCTGCTCCGCCTTGCTATCCTCCGCCGAAGGATCCTCTTTTTGCACGGGTATCTCGCCGAACAGTCTGAACACCGTGCCTACCGCAAGCTTGAACATCTTGCTTTCTATCTTGTCGTCCACGTATTCGCCGATGGACATGAGAGTCGTGCTCTGCACTCCTTGCTTCGCGAACGCGGTGCTGGGATAGCCGTGCAACTGCGACAGCTTTTGCGCAAATGTCCTGTGCGGGACAGTAGTGATCTCTGTGCCTTGCTCATGCGCGACGCCGCTCACGGAAGAAGTGAGCTTCGTAGAAAAATTCAGCCTGCGAATGGGATCGTACTCCGCTATTTTGAGCTCAGAGCCGCTCATATCGCCAATGCATATCACTCTCGCGTCGCGGAAATCGGGGTGCGCTTTTATGAACGCCTCCGCGCCGCTGTGCGAGGAATTTTCGCCGCCGAATGACGCGTACACTATGCGCACGTCGTCCGGCACAAGCCGAGGTTGCTCCGCAAAATAGGCGTATGTCGCCATTGCGGTGCATATGGCAAGCCCGTTTGGTATCTTGGCGTACCGCGGGGATGGCGAGTAGTGAAACAGCGTCGCCACTACGCCCATGACGCCGAGCACGGCGGGTACTACCGTAAAGACGGATATCTTGACGGACGCGTCCGCGCCACCCGTGCCGATCGCCATTTTGAGTATGCAAAATATGACGAATACCGCCGCGGATATGGGACAAAGCAGCACCGTAAGCCGCCTCATCAGGCCATAATCGCGCAACATACTGCCCTGTACGGCGTCGTGATAGTCGGCTATGACTATGACGCGTTCTTTGACGTCTCGGTCGCGGTTTTTGCAACACTCGCCCACGACGTTGTAGGAGACTTGCTCGCTCAATATGCCCGACAGCTTTTTATTGCCCAAAAACAGCAACAATATTATAATGCTTCCAACGGCAAAGTTGATAAGCGCGATAAGCGTGAGCAGTATGCCCGCAAGCCTGCCGCCCGCAAACGACACGTAATATATCGTGTACGACAGCAAAAACCATATGCCGAGCATGAAAAAACAGCCCCTGCCCAGCGCGGGTCTTGCCTTGAATGCCTCCATACGCACGGGCGTATCCGTCTCCTCTTCAAGCCGAGACCTTATAGCGCGCGCGCAAGCAGTCTCTTGCGCCGTGCCCGTGAGGCGTCCCTTGTACCTTTGCAACTCTCTGGAGAAGTCCGCCGCAAACTCTATCGCCGCCGCGACGTCGTCCTGAGAGACCGCCTGTTTTGACAAACCGTCTATTTCCATAACGTTTATTATATCACACCCCGCCTCTATACGCAAGATTTATATTTATATGCGTATTCGTATCTGCACGTCAATTGAGAATATCTCGGACATTGGAGTGAAAGACCCAACCTCTCCCTGGCTATACCCCATAAAATTCGCTCCACTCACTGTGCATTTCTACACTGTGCCACGTCGTCACTCATTATTATGGGGATCCCGTATTGCTCGGACAAAGGTAACGTTAATCACTCGGACAAAGCGTACGTCAATTTCAAGCTCTCACGCAGGAGTTCATACCATACACACAATCCAAAAACGCGAGCGACGGCAAGAATTTGCCTAGCTCGCGTTTTTAGCTTGGGGTGCAGGGGGTGAAACCCCTTGCCGAGGCGCGGGGTGGAACCCCGCATAAAATATTAGCACATGCCGCCGTCGATGGAGAGGGTCTGACCTGTGATGTAGGGTTGCTCGGCTAGGAAGAGTATCGCAGCGGCGACTTCGGCGGGAGCGCCGAGGCGGCCGATGGGGATATGCTCTGCGATGAGTGCGGAGGTCTCCTCTGCGGTGTAACATTTCATCATATCGGTATCTATCGCGCCGGGTGCGACGGCGTTTACGGTGACGCCCATTGGCGCGACTTCCTTAGCGAGGGCTTTTGTGAAGCCGATGAGCGCGGCTTTGCTTGCTGAGTAGGCTACCTCGCAACTTGCGCCTTGCAATCCCCAAATCGAGGAGACGTTGACTATGGCGCCGCGTTTTAAAGCAAGCATATCGGGCAGTACGGCGTGCGTCATGAGATAGGCACCGTCGAGGTTGACCGCCATGAGCGCGCGCCACTCCTCGGGAGGCATGTCGATGAGCAAGCCGCTTTTTGAGACGCCCGCGTTGTTGACGAGGATATCGATATGTTTGAAACGCGCTTTTACGGCGGCAACCGCCGAGAGAACACTGTGCTCGTCCGCTACGTCGCACTTGACGGCGAAAACGCCGCCGAATTTTTCACTGAGTTCGCGCTCGAGAGCTTTTGCCCTGTCCTCGCTTTTGAGATAGGTGAAAGCGACGTTATACTTGCCCGCCGCCGCGCGCACTACCGCCTCTCCTATGCCGCGGCTACCTCCCGTTATTAAAATCGTCTTTGTCATTGCCTTGCCCCGCTTTATGCGCGTATTTTTTTGTATACAAAAGGGCGGGAGAGCCCCGCCCCGAAAGGAGTGCTTGTGTTTACTCTTCGTCCTCTTCCCTTTCAAATCCGGCGTACTCAGTCTTTTCTTGCTCGCCTTCCTCGTCGAGTTTTCCGTAGATAGGGGACTTGACGTCGATGTAGTGGACATAGTTGCTGTCGTCCGTCGCGAAGAAGAAGAGATTGGAGCCTACAAAGTCGAGGTTGAGCCAATCCGTCTTTATGCCCTCGCCGAAGATGAGCGCTTGATTGTCGAGATGCTCGGGATCATAGGATATCGAGGCGAGCCCCGTGACGGAGGAGATGGTATAATAGATCTTCTTCGCCGCCTTGTCCGCATAGCATATCGTGGGAGTTCCGCTTACGATGAGCCTGTCTTCAAGTTTGCCTGCATAGTCCTTTTCGAGCTTGTAGACATTGCTTGAAATGGTGAGCAGCGCGCCCTCCTCATAGCCGAGAGGATAGACAGAAGAGACTGTTTGCGTAGTCATGCGATACTCATCGGTTTTAAATTGAGTTTGAGCCTCTTTTTCGCTCTTGTCGGCGCTTATCTTGGAGCAGAAGAACCCATCTGAGGTGTCGGACTCGCCGTTGCGGTGCGTCTTTGTGTAGTACAGCGTGTAGTCCTTGATATTGCCCTGTGCGTCCTTTTCGACAAGCAAGTTGACAAGCGTATATTTGAACACCTTGAGGACTTTATCCTCGGGCTTCTCGTCTCCCGTGAGGGAAGTGCCTTCCGTCGCGAGGACCTTCTTGTCGGAGCCGTCCACCTTGACGGAACAGAGGTTGTTGTATTGCTTGTAGCTGTCATCGCCCGTGAGGCTCTCTACGAAGAATATGCGGTCGCTGTCCATACTCCAAAGCACGGTGCCGGAGACGTTCTCTATGAGAGTGCCGCTCTTTGCGCCCTTGCCGTTGTCTATGGATTTGTTTGTCTTCATGCCCGAAAAGTCGATATAGTTTACGGAAGTGCCGCTGACATAAAGTATCCTGCTCTCGGTGAAGAGATATCTCGTGTCGCGCCCGCTTATCTTTGCGATCTTCTGGGTGACGGAGCCGTCCGTCTTTGTGCGCATAAAGTCGATGTCCGTTGTGGACGCCGTGCCTGTCTTGTCCTTGTCGTAGTTGGGCGTGGCGTAGTATATCCACTCGCCGAACACCGCGATGCCGCCGTCCTTGACGCTGCTCGAATACAGCACGGTCTTGGGCACGACGACCTTTGTCGTGGTGTTGTCCACCGTCAACGTGCCGTCTTCTTCTTTCACTTCGCTACGCAGGATCGCCTGCTTGACGGGAGTGCCGAAAGTGTTGTCCGCAGTCGTGCCGTCAAAACCGTTGACATAGTAGAGATACTTGCCCTGTTTCACGGCATAGCCGCCGTTGGATTCCACTTTCGCATTCGGTTCGCCCGGGCCTATGGAGTCCCACTTGTACGCGTTGCAGGCGACAAGCGCCAACGACAGCACGAGCACCAAAGCCAAAACCGCGGATATTATTGCAATTTTTTTCTTCATACTTAACTCCTGTTTGCAAACGTCGCGGGGACGCGTGCAAAAAGTCTATGCTATATATTTATAAACTATATTTCGCGCCTTGTCAAACATAACTTGCCGCATTTGCGCTTATTTATGGGTGAATTTTTTTCAAAACTCACGATGTCCGACGCATTTTGCAAGATTTTACGCTCGCTATCTTTGGCAGAAACGCTCATTCTTTTGGCAGGTCGAGCTTGATGTGTACCTCTTTAAGCTGCTTGTCCGTCACCGTCGAGGGGGCGCCCATCGCACCTCTCTCGCCGGAAAGGTCCATCAGAAACGCTCATTCCTTCGGTAAGTCTAATTTGATATGCACCTCTTTAAGCTGCTTTTCGGTTACCGTCGAGGGGGCGCCCATCGCACCTCTCTCGCCGGAAAGGTCCATCAGAAACGCTCATTCCTTGGGCAAGTCTAATTTGATGTGTACCTCTTTTAATTGTTTGTCGGTTACCGTCGAGGGGGCGCCCATCAATACGTCGCGGGCGTTTCTGTCCATTGGGAAAGTGATAATCTCGCGGATATTCTGCTCGCCGAGCAAAAGCATGACCATTCTGTCTACGCCGGGAGCTATGCCCGCGTGCGGTGGCGCGCCGAATTTGAAAGCGTTGTACAGCGCGGAGAATTTTTGCTCTATCACGTCCTTGCCGTAGCCGACGATCTCAAACGCGCGCTCCATTATCGCGGGTTCGTGGTTTCTGACCGCGCCGCTTGACAGCTCCACTCCGTTGACGACGCTGTCATACTGATACGCCAAAATGTCCAGCGGGTCCTGCGTATTGAGCGCCTCCAGCCCGCCCTGAGGCATGGAGAAAGGATTGTGGCAGAATCCGAGCACTCCGTCGTCGTCGTACTCGTACATCGGGAAGTCCACTATCCAGCAGAAACGGAAGGCGTTCTTTTCAAGCAAGTCCAGCCCCGTGCCGAGCTCCGTACGCAAATATCCCGCCTGTTTTTCTACGCCTTTTTCCTCCGCGACAAAGGCTACGAAACCGCCTGCCTTCAGACCCAGCCTCTCGACGAGCGCGTCCTTAACGTCCGCCGCGAATTTCGCTATGCCGCCCGTAAGCTCGCCCTTTTCGTCGAGGCGCAGCCAATACATGCCCGACGCGCCGTTTTGCTTGACGCGCTCCGCGAGGGAGTCTATCCACTTCCTCGTTTGAGTGAAGTTGTCCACTGCTATCGCCTTTATCGTCTTGCCCTTCTCGAAGAAAGGCGCTCTGCCCTCGAGTATGTCCGTGACGTCCTTTATGAGCAGGGGGTTGCGAAGGTCGGGCTTGTCGGAGCCGTAATCCCTCATCGCGTCGCGATAGGATATGCGGCGGAAGGGACCCTCGTCCACTTTGTAGCCCGCGGGAGAAAACTCCTTGAAAACGCCGCTAAGCACTTGCTCCATGACCGCAAAAACGTCCTCCTGGGTCGCGAAACACATCTCGCAGTCGAGCTGATAAAACTCGCCCGGGCTCCTGTCCGCGCGCGCGTCCTCGTCTCTGAAGCAGGGCGCGATCTGGAAATACCTGTCAAATCCGCTTGTCATCAGCAACTGTTTGTATTGCTGCGGAGCTTGCGGCAGCGCATAGAAACGCCCCGGGTATATCCTCGACGGCACGATGTAGTCCCTCGCACCTTCGGGAGAGCTTGACGTCAGAATGGGCGTCGTTATCTCGAGAAAGCCGAGCTCCGTCATCTTCTGCCTCAGATAGCTCACCACCTTGGAGCGGAAAATTATCTTGTTTTTGACCTCGGGATTGCGCAGATCGAGGAAACGATATTTGAGACGCGTGTCCTCTCTAGACTGCGTGGACGCGGCGATCTCGAAGGGCAATTGCTCATAGCACTTGCCGAGTATCTCCACCTTCTCGGGTTCGATCTCTATCATGCCCGTAGGCATATCCTTGTTTGGCGCGCTCCTCAACGCGACTTTGCCCTCGACGGATATCGTGCTCTCGCGCGGAATGGAGCGTATCTGCTCCTTCAAAGCCTCGTCGCTAGCGACGGCTTGCGTGTAGCCGTAGTAGTCTCTCAGCACGAAAAAGATGACCGCGCCGAGGTCGCGTACGCTGCTCAGCCAGCCGCAAAGTTTGACGCTTTTGCCGACGTCGCTCTCGCGGAGCTCTCCGCAATTGTGTGTTCTCATTTCCATAGCCATAACCTCAAAATCAAGAGTTTATTTGTATATTTTGCGAGGATAAACCCCGTATTTTGCAATTTTCAAAGCAGCTTTATGCCGTTTTTCTCGCACTCCGCGCGCATCTCGTCGGGCCATATGCCCACCTGTACTTCGCCTATGTGCGCCTTTTCAAGCAGCAGCATGCAAAGCCTCGACTGCCCTATGCCTCCGCCGATGGAGAGTGGCAACTCGCCCGCGAGCACCTGCTTATGATAATCATACTTCAGCCTGTCCGTCGCCCCCGCGATCTCAAGCTGTTTTTTGAGGCTGTCCGCGTCCACCCTCACACCCATAGAGGACAACTCAAGGCTGTCGTCTATCACCGCGTCGTAAAAGAGGATGTCGCCGTTGAGCGCCCAATCGTCATAGTCGGGCGCCCTGCCGTCGTGCGGCTTGCCGTCCGAAAGAGCGCCGCCTATACCCATCAAAAACACCGTGCCGTACTGCTTGCATAGCGCCCTCTCCCTCTCGCGCGCGCTGAGAGTGGGATAGCGGTCGAGAGCCTCTTGCGCCGTAACGAACGTCACGTCGCGCGAGAGCGTGAGCGTGATTTTGGGAAAACGCTTCTTCGTCTCCTCCAGCGTATCTACCACCGCGCCCACTATACGCGATACGACCATCTTCAAAAAGTTTGCCGTACGGTGTCCCTTCGAGATGACCATTTCCCAATCCCATTGGTCCACATATACGCTGTGCTGCGCGTCGAGGATGTCGTCGCGACGTATGGCGTTCATGTCCGTGTACAGCCCCTCGCCGTCGCGATAGCCGTACCTTTTGAGGGCGACGCGTTTCCACTTCGCGAGGGATTGCACGACTTCAACGCTGCCGCCAAACCGCGGCACGTCGAATATAACGGGGCGCTCCACTCCGCTCAAGTCGTCGTTTATGCCCGTCCCGCTTGGCACGAACAGCGGCGCCGACACCCGCTCCAAGCCGAAACACTTGACAAGGTTGCTCTGGAACGTGTCCTTGACAAACTTTATCGCCTTTTCGGTGTCCCTCACGGACAATTTGGATCTATATAAGTTTGTTGACATAGCGTTTATATTTTTCCAATGCCATTAGCTTACCCTAAAACGGCGATATTTGGATGAAAGACAAGGAAGGGCAAATTTTTGAGCCGCCCAATGTACATAGTCGTACATGACGGCGAAAAAATTTGCGCTGACGCTGTATTTCGCCAAATAGCGTCGTTTTACATTAAGTCGCCGGCGGTGCGAGCAAAGAGTTGCACGTCGCGTATATTGTTTATGCCCGTGACATACATCAAGATGCGCTCAAGCCCCAGCCCGTAGCCGCTATGCGGCACCGTGCCGTACTTGCGCAGCTCGAGATAGCCCTCGTAGTCGGCGAGATTCATGCCGCGCTCGACCATTGCCGCCTTGAGTTTGTCATAGCTCTCCTCGCGCTCGCTGCAACCGATTATCTCGCCCACGCCGGGCACAAGAAGGTCCGTCGCCGCAACGGTCTTGCCGTCGTCGTTTTGTTTCATATAGAAGGACTTGATGTGCTTTGGATAGTTGATGATGAATACGGGTTTGCCAAGCACTTGCTCCGTGATGTAGCGCTCGTGTTCGGATTGAAGGTCAAGCCCCCACTCCACGGGATATTGGAAGGTCTGCCCGCTCTTTTTGAGTATCTCTATCGCGTCCGCATAGTCGAGAATGGCAAACTCGCTGTCCACAACGCTTTGCAGCTTGTCCCTCAGCCCCTTTTCAAAGGCATTCTCAAAGAAAGCTATCTCGTCGGGACACTCGTCCAAAACCGCCTTGATGATATATTTTATCATGCTCTCGGCGATCTTGATGATGTCGGGGAGCTTTGCAAACGCGACTTCGGGCTCCACCTGCCAAAACTCCGCCGCATGGCGAGGGGTGTTGCTGTTTTCGGCGCGGAACGTGGGTCCGAATGTGTATATCTTGCCCATAGCCATCGCCGCAACCTCGCCCTCGAGCTGTCCGCTCACCGTAAGCCCCGCCTTCCTGCCGAAAAAGTCGCCTAAGATATAGCTGTCCTCGTCCTTCGCCTTGAGCGCGTCCGCATAGGTGTTTGTCGTCACTCTGAATATCTCGCCCGCGCCCTCGCAGTCGCTGCCCGTGATGATGGGCGTGTGCACATACGTGAACCCGTTCTCCTGGAAAAAGCGGTGTATCGCAAAGCTCAACTTCGAGCGCACTCTCAGCATCGCGTTAAAGGTGTTAGTGCGGGGACGGAGCGCGGGTATGGTGCGCAAAAACTCCATACTGTGATACTTTTTCTGCAAAGGATAGTCCGCGGGACAGTCGCCAAGCAACTCTATCTTGTCCGCATTGACCTCAACGTCGCCCTCCTTGAGCGCGGGTACGACCTTGCCGCTCACCTTGACGGATACGCCGTTTTTCATCACTCCGCTCAAGTCGCCCGCGTACTCCGCCTTGTTCACAACTATCTGCAAATGCTTGAGAGTCGTGCCGTCGTTGAGCGCGAGAAACGCCATATTCTTGCTGTCGCGCGCCGTGCGTACCCAGCCCGCCACGACGACTTCCCTGCCGATATAGCTCTTGTCGGACATTATCAATGCGATATCAATGTTTTCCATAAAGCAACCTCATTTAATAATTTATAATTATAAATACAAAAAAATAGTTTGTAAAGCCTTTGGCTTAATTACCCCATAAAATTCGCTACGCTCATATCTGCACTCAAAAAAATCACTGCGTAATTTTGCGGGGACCCCCGTATCGCTTGGACAAGGGGACTCCTCGACGTTGTTCGGAATGACAATATATATAACATGTCATGTTGAGCGAAGCGAAGCGAAGTCGAAACATCCCCTAGTTGTCCCTATAAAATTGCGTGGCGATTTTATGGGGTGCAGGCACGCCCTCACTGCGTACTTAGCGTGAAAACGCTCGCTCCGCGGGGTCGCTCGGACAAGGCGTCCGTCCGTGAATTAGAACGCTCAGACAGAGGGTACGTTTATTCGCTCGGACAAGGGGATTTCTCGACTGCGCTCGAAATGACAAACAATACCTGTCATGCTGAGCCTGTCGAAGCATCCCCTTGTTTCTCCCCGCAAAATCACTGCGTAATTTTGTGGGGACCCCGATCTAAAACCCCACGAAATCACTGCGTAATTTCGCGGGGACCCCGATCTAAAACCCCACGAAATCACTGCGTAATTTCGCGGGGACCCCGATGTCGCTCGGACAAAGGGTTCGTTAAACTCTCGGACAAGGCGTTCGTCAATATCAAGCTCTCACGCGGGAGTTAGTACCATACACACAATCAAAAACGCGCGAACTAGTGACGAAAGTCACGACGTTCGCGCGTTTTTAGCTTGGGATTGCAAAGGGCAAAGCGCCCTTTGCCGAGGTGCAGGGCTCGCAGCCCTGCGTGGGGCGACGAAGTCCCTTGCCGAGGCGTGGGCGAGGAGCCCACATAAATTCTCTATCAATCCGAATCGAGAGCGTCGAGGCGGATCTGCTTTTTCTCTTCCTTGGTGAGCTTTCTGCCCTTGCCGATGATGATGCTGTCGCCGTGCTTGACGAATATCATCAAGACGATTGCGACGGCTATGCAGATCGCGCTGTAGACAAACAGGCCGCGGTTGGAGATGTAGTCCATGACGAGGCCGCCGAGGAAGGGCGTGATCGCCTGCGCGGACATTGTCGCCATATAGTAGTAGCCGGTGTACTGACCTACGGTCTGCGCCGTGGAGAGCTCGGTGACCATGGGGAATGTGTTGACGTTGGCGATGATGAGTCCGAAACCGGAGATAAGATAGAACAGCGAGAAGAGCACGGCGGGGATCATCGCGTTGGAATTTGTGCGCACGAATGCAAAGATGAGCACGAAGGATATGACCGCAAGCCCGAAACCTATGATGATGGATTTGCGACGCCCTATCTTTGCCGCCATATAGCCGACGGGGATAAACGCGATGGCGCTTATGCCCATGCTGACGCCCGAGATGATGGACGCGACGCCCGCGGAGAGGTTGAGCTCCTTGGTGGTGTAGATGGACAGGTTGGACGAGATGGCGTTATAGCCCATGAACCACATGAATATGGACGCGAGTATGAGCCAGAAGGAGACCATCTTGGACTTTTCTTCCTGTGACTTTGCGCCCCACCACGTCTTGGGGTTCTTGGAGGCGAACCACTCTTTGATGTCAAATTTCTTCTTGTCGTTGTCCACGACCTGTTTTGCGTATTCGTAAGCCTCGGGAGATATTGCCGCAGTGCCGCCTATTGTTGCTTCCGCGTCCATAGATACGTTGCCGACGACTCCCTCTTTGCCCTCTCTCATGAGTTCCGCGCTTTCGCCGTCCTCGATGAGGCCTTCCGCAAACTTTTGCGCGTCGGGGTTTTCGCCCTCTGCAAAGTCGTCTATCTCATACTCCTTGCAAATCTCCTCGCACTTCTTGACCATCTTGCGCTCGTTGACAAGGGCGATAAAGCCTGCGAGCAGCAGCAACATTCCGCCCGCTACGCTTGCAAAGATTATGACGTAGTTTTCAAGCCTCTCGCCAAAGAGGACTATTGTGTAGATGAGGAAGGCTATCGCGCCGCCTATGCCGCCGCACAGGTTGATTATGGCGTTGCCCTGCGAACGCAAAGGCTTTGGCGTTACGTCGGGCATGAGCGCGACCGCGGGACTTCTGAAAGTGCCCATCGCGACGAGGACGAGGAGCAATATGACCATGTACACGGCGAGGCTCGTCTTTCCGCTCACCTTGGTCACTTCGTTATATATCCTGTCGGATGTGTAGTTGTTTATGCCCGAGGCGACAAATTTATTGTAATCTTCGTTGGTGTTTTTGATCTCCTCATAGGTCTTGCCGTTTGGCGCCTTGTCCGTAAGCTCGACCTTGTGCGTTTCATCATCATCTATTTTGTCGTCGCCGTTCCAGTCGTAAGTATAATAATAGGTTGGGGCTCCTATCATATTGAGTATTGCTTTTTTAGATGTGAAGTTTGCGTCATAACGGATGGAAATGAATGCTTGTTTCAACTCTTCATCTCCAAGATCTTTTCCGTTTTCATCCTTAATATTGTTCCTTAAATAGGTCTTGTCGCAAAGGTTCTTGTCTCCGCTCTCCCAAAAGCCGGTGAGCGTGTCCGTCATAAAATCATCTTCATTGAGACGCGCTGTGATAGATGCCGAGAGATCGTCCGCCTTCTTCTGCTGATTGAGCGTAGCGACGGGCACAAACACCATAAGTACGACGGACGCGAGCGTGCCGAGCACGATGAACGGCGTACGGCGTCCGAATTTCTTTGTCAGCTTGCCGTGCGCGTTGTCGCTCAGCTTGCCGAAAAGAGGGAGCATAAACAGGGACAGCAAGTTGTCAAGTCCCATGATCAGTCCGCGCAACGAGTTTGGCAGACCGTAGGCGTGCTCCAAAAGAAGGGGCACGACAAAGTCGTATGCCGTCCAAAACAGCATGATGATCGCAAAAGCAAAACCTACCTTGAAAGTCTGGGGATAGTCGAGTTTCAACGGCTTTCTTCCCTTTTCGTCAAGGATAGGCTCTGCGGCTTGTTTTGATTTTCCCATAAAATTCTCCTCATAAATGAGCAAACGCTCACTATTTGTATTATAAAGGAAAATTTACAATTAAACAAGCCAAAATTTTATATTGACGAAATTTTTTCGACATTAGCTTTTGTGATTTCAAACATAACCGATTAGAATGCTAAAATGGTGAAAAGAAGCAGGAGTACGGCAAAACCGCTCGGACAGGGGGATTCTTCGACTTCGCTCAGAATGACTGAATATATAGTGTTATTCCAATCGTAGCGAAGCGCAGTCTAAAAATTCCCCGATTTTTGTCATTTCGAGCGACATGGGTCCCCGCAAAATTACGGAGTGATTTTGTGGGGTATAGGGAGAAATCCCCTAGTGCGAAGCAAATATAACTTCTTATACAACGCGTCCCTCAATATCAAACTCTCACGCTGGAGTTTGGCTCTTGCATACAATCAAAAACGCGAGCGACGGCAAGTATTTGCCTAGCTCGCGTTTTTAGCTTGGAGTGCAGGGGACGAAGTCCCTCGCCGAGGTGTGGGCGAGGAGCCCACCTAGGGGCGTGCAGGGCGAATAGCCCTGCGTGGGGCAACGAAGTCCCTTGCCGAGGCGCGGAGCAGCGCTTCGCATAATATACTAATCTTCTCAAAATTGTTGCTTAAACGCGGGCGCGGGTATATAATGTATGTCGCAAAATAAAGCGGAGGTCGCTTGGATTTTATGGCAAAAGATCAAAACGATAAGCAATTTGTCAAGGACATCGCGGATATGACCGTGGATTTTCCGCAGTGGTACACGGACGTCGTGCTCAAGACGCAGCTTGTGGATTACGGTCCCGTCAAGGGCACTATGGTGATACGGCCATATGGCTACGAGATATGGGAACGCATACAGGCGGAGCTTGACGCGCGCTTTAAAGCTACGGGGCACAAGAACGCCTACTTTCCTCTCTTTATCCCCTACTCCTTCTTGACGAAGGAGGCGGAACACGTGGAGGGGTTCGCGCCCGAAGTCGCGCTGGTGACGCACGTCGGCAAGAACGAGCTTGAGGAGCCGCTTGTCGTGCGCCCTACGTCGGAGACGATAATCTGCTCCATGTACGCAAAATGGGTACAGAGCTATCGCGATCTGCCCGTGCTCATAAACCAGTGGGCAAACGTCGTGAGGTGGGAAAAGACGACGCGCCCCTTCCTTCGCACGAGCGAATTTCTGTGGCAGGAAGGACATACCCTTCACGCTACGGAGCAGGAGGCGCGCGAAGAGACGCTGAGAATGCTCGAGGTCTACCGCTCCTTTATGCAGGACGTGCTCGCAATAGACGTACTGACGGGAGTCAAGACGGAGAAGGAAAAATTTGCAGGCGCGGTGGAGACATACTCCATGGAGGCGATGATGCTCGACGGCAAGTCCCTGCAGGCGGGCACCTCTCACTATTTGGGCAACAACTTCGCGTCAGCGTTCGAGATAAAATATCTCGACAAGGACGGACAACTGAAAAATCCCTATCAGACGAGTTGGGGCGTCTCGACAAGGCTTATCGGTGCGCTCATCATGGCGCACGGCGATCAGCGCGGGCTCAAACTGCCTCCGCGCGTCGCGCCCATTCAAGTCGTCATCGTCCCCGTCGCCGTACACAAGGAAGGCGTGCTCGAAAAGGCGAACGAGATATATTCCGCACTCAAAGCGGCGGGAGTGCGCGTAGAGCTTGACGACCGCGACCAGTCCCCGGGTTGGAAATATAACGAGTGGGAGATGAAGGGCGTCCCCGTCCGCATAGAAATAGGTCCCCGCGACATCGAAAACGGAGTCGCTATGGTCGTGCGCCGCGATACGCACGAAAAACAACTCGTGCCTTTGGGCGAACTCACCGTGGCTATCCCCGCCCTGCTCGACGCCGTCCACGAGAATATGTTCAAGCAATCTCACGACTTTTTGCATTCGCACATCGCCGTCTGCCACGATATGGACGAGATGGCGACTGCGCTCGACGAGCATAACTTCGTCAAAGCTATGTGGTGCGGCTGCCGCGAATGCGAGGATAAAATAAAGGAGAAACTCGCCGCCACGTCCCGTGTGCTCCCCTTCGACCAAACCCCCGTCGGCGACAAGTGCGTCTGCTGCGGTAAACCCGCGAGCAAAGTCCTCTACTTCGCAAAATCGTATTGATATAGAATGTTGTGGGCTACGCGCCCAGCACTCCCTATGTGGGCTGCTCGCCCACACCTCGGCAAGGGGTTTCACCCCCTGCACCCCAAGCTAAAAACGCGAGCTAGGCAATTTCTTGCCGTCGCTCGCGTTTTTTGATTTGTCTGCAATGTCCAAAACTCCTGCGTGAAAGTTTGATATTAACGGTTGCCGTGTACAAAGGCTGTTAAATAGAACACTATGATAAATATTATTTCACTATAAATCTCACGCCGAGGGGAGGGACGGTGAGCTTTTGCTTTATGGGTTTGCCTGAGAGGGCGTCGCGACCCGAGATGAGGCGCGTCACGGGGGAGTCGGTCGGGTTTGCGACAACGGTGAAGGTGCCGCTTTCGCTCTCGCGACGGAAAACGACGAGGGTCGGGTCGTCCTCGAAATAGGTCTTGCCCCTCAGCAGATCGGCATACTTTGCGCGCAGTTTGCCAAGCGTCTTATAATGTTCGAGCAAAACGTTGTCCTCTCTGCCCCACGGAAACGCGCCACGGTTGATCGGATCCTCAAATCCCTGCATGCCTGCCTCGTCGCCGTAATACACGCAGGGGACTCCGGGCAGCGTGAATTGGAGCGCCGCCGCAAACATGAGCCTCTTTCTCGCCAAAGCGTACATATCGTCGGACAGCGTAAATTCCGCGCGCGCGCGTTTGTTTTCGGGCGGGATTGCTCCGCTGAGCTGAGTCAAGGCGCGCACTGTGTCGTGACTGCCTATCAAATTCATAAGCACGTCGAGGCTCTCGCGCGGATAATTTTCGAGAATGCGCGTGACCTGCTCTTTAAATTCCGCCACCGAGCCGCCCTTTGCAAGTTGCAATATCGCGTTTTTAAAGGGATAATTCATGACGCCGTCCAACTGTTCGCCCATAAAATAGGGGCGCCACAGGTCGTAGGCGATCTTTGTCGAGGCGTCCTCCCACACCTCGCCGATTATGAGCGTATCCTCGCCCTCGCTTTTGATCTTACGACAAAGCTCCGTCGTGAAGTCTATGGGAAGTTCGTCCACGACGTCCAAGCGCCAGCCCTTTACGCCCATACGCGTCCATTTTTCTATGACGCCTCCCTCGCCGAGGACGAGTTTTCTGTACCCATCTGCCTTTTTGTTGACGGTGGGGACAACGGTGCTCCCCCACCAGCAGTCGTACTCGTAGGGATAGGTCGTGAAGTTGAACCAATCATAGTACGGCGACTGTTTGGATTGATACGCGCCGACGCTTTCAAAATTGCCGTATTTGTTGAAATATATGCTGTCCGCGCCCGTATGATTGAAAACGCCGTCCAGCATTATGCTTATGCCCCTGTCTCCCGCCTCTTTTATGAGCCGCGCGAACTCCTCTTCCGTGCCGAAAAGCTCGTCTATCTTGAGATAATCCGAGGTGTCGTAGCGGTGATTTGACGGCGACTTGAAAATGGGCGTGAGATAAATGAGCGTGACTCCGAGGGATTTGAGATAATCGAGGCGGGATATTATGCCCTTTATATTCCCGCCGAAGAAATCGTCAGCGCGGTATGTCCCAAAATCGTCCTCTATGTCGGGACTGTCCGTCCAATAGGTGTGCAGCCTGCCCTTCTTTGAAAATTTGCTCTCGCCGACTCTGCAAAATCTGTCTGCAAAAATTTGATATGTCACGCCGCTTTTTGCCCAATTCGGGGTTTTATATGCGCGTTTTGACACTGTCAACTGCCATTCCGGCAACCAATCCCACCTTTTTGCCTCGCCTCCCTCGCCTCTTCCGAAGAAGGCGATGTCCCCGCCCTCGAGCTCCGCCTCGAAACGGTACATATATATTCCCCAATCGTCGAGGGTGAAACTCAACGCAAAAACGTCCTCGCCTCCCTCTCCGCTTACCTTTTCAAGCTCCAGCTTTATGGGCTCCTTCTCGACGCGCCCGCCCTCGCCGAATATCTGTCTGAATATGACAAAACAGCGGTTCGCTTTGAGTGCGCCGTCAAGCGGAAAGCGGATGGAGATGGGCTCGCCCATGACCGCCGCTCCGTATGGGGTCTTGTGTAAAAGAGGATGATACATATCAATTTAAAGGGCGCAAGCTTTTTGCGCCCCTTCGCTTATTGTTTGATTATCGGAGTGAGTCCCCAAATGCGCCGCGCGTATTCCTCTACCGCCCTGTCCGCCGCAAAGAATCCCGCCTTCGCGATGTTGACGAGGGACATCCTGTTCCACGCATACTTGTTACGGTAGGTGGCGTCAACCCTCTGTTGCGCCTTGCAGTAGCTGTCGAAGTCGGCAAGCACCATATAGCTGTCGGGCTGTCCGCCGCGTCCGAGGATGAGCGAATCCGCTATCTCGCCGAAAGCGATGCCGCTGCCGTCCCTGCCGCCCTGTCTGAGGGCGTCGATTATGCGCTTTATGCGCGGATCCGTCTGATAATAATGCGAGGGGTCATAGCCGTTTTTAAAGAGCTGTTGCACCTCCTCCGCAAGCAAGCCGAACAGGAAGATGTTTCCGTCGCCCACCTCTTGATGTATCTCGACGTTGGCTCCGTCGAGGGTGCCTATTGTGAGCGCGCCGTTTATCATGAACTTCATATTGCCCGTGCCGCTCGCCTCCTTGCCCGCAAGGGATATCTGCTCGGACACTTCCGCGGCGGGCATTATCATCTCGGCAAGCGTGACCCTGTAATTTTCAAGAAATACGACTTTGAGTTTGCCCTTGATGTCGGGGTCGTTGTTTATCACGTCGCCGAGCGTGCAAATCAGCCTTATTATCTGCTTCGCCATATAGTACGCGCTTGCCGCCTTCGCGCCGAAGATGAATGTGCGCGGCTGTATGTCGAGGTCGGGGTTTTCTTTGAGGCGATAGTAAAGATCGAGGATGTGCAGCGCGTTCAAAAGCTGGCGCTTGTACTCGTGCAGTCTCTTGACCTGTACGTCGAAAATGCTGTCGGGGTCCACGACGACGTTGTTGTGCTCGAGGATATACTTCGCAAGGTCCGCTTTGTTCGCGCGCTTGATGTCAGCGAGCTTGTCAAGTACTTGCCTGTCCCCCATAAACTTCTGCAAATTTTCAAGCTGCGACGCTTCCTTTATCCAGCCGTCGCCGATGAGCTCCGTGATGAGAGCGGCAAGGCGAGGATTTGCCTGGCATACCCAGCGCCTGTGCGTAATGCCGTTGGTGACGTTGGTGAACTTTTCTGGGTGCATATGGCAATAATCTCTGAAAACATCGTTTTTCAATATCTCGCTGTGCAGAGCGGATACGCCGTTGATCGTATGCGCCGTCGCGAGGCAGAGATTTGCCATTTTGACCTGTCCGTTTGAGAGCACGGCGTTTTTGTTGACGATGTCCCAATTGTTGGGATAATATCTCCAAAGTTCGTCGCAGAAACGCTGATTTATCTCGTGCACTATCTGGTATATGCGCGGGAGCAGGTTTTGGAAGAGGTCCTGCGGCCACTTTTCGAGCGCCTCCGCCATAACGGTGTGATTTGTGTAGGATATGGTGTTGCAGGTGATGTCCCACGCTTGATCCCAGCCGTAGCCATACTCGTCAAGCAAAAGGCGCATAAGCTCCGGTATGCAGAGGGTGGGATGCGTATCGTTGATGTGTATCGCCACGCAATCCGCAAGGTTGTCGAGGGAGGGATTTGTCTTGAGATGCCTCTTCAAAATGCTTTGAATGGACGCTGAAACAAAGAAGTATTGCTGTTTCAGCCTGAGCGACTTGCCCTCTATGTGGTCGTCCGCGGGATAGAGCACTTTGTTTATGGACTCCGCCATAGCCTTCGCCGCTGACGCCTTGACATACTCGCCGCGGCTGAACATGTGGATGTCGAAATCCTGCGCCGCCTCGGAGTGCCAAAAACGTATCCTGTTGACCGCGTCGGTATGATAGCCCGAAATGTTCATATCATAGGGCACCGCGTTCACGACCGTGCAATCGCGCTGATTGACGGTGAGTTTGCCGTCCTCCCAATGCTGGTCCACCACGCCGCCGAATTTGACGGGAAAAACTTCCTCCGTGCGCGGAGCGAGCCATACGTCGCCCATTTTGAGCCAATCGTCGGGCTGCTCGAGCTGCCAGCCGTCCACTATTATCTGCTTGAAAAGACCGTAATCATACAAAATGGAAAAGCCGCTCGCCGCATATCCGCGGGACGTGAGCGCGTCCATATACGCCGCCGCAAGCCTGCCGAGGCCGCCGTTGCCAAGCCCCGCGTCCGGCTCGAAGGAGTATATCTCGTCCATGCTTACGCCGAGGCTCTCCACCGCCGCCGTAACCTCATCCATTATGCCGAGGTTGAAGAGGTTGTTCTTGAGCGACCTGCCAAGTAAAAACTCCATGGACATATAATATATCTGCTTCGCGTTGCGCTCGCGCACCTGCTTTTTGAAATTGACTCGCGTCTGAGTCAGAATATCTCTTACGCACATGCACGTGGCGCGATATATCTGTGCCTTGCTCGCGTCCTCCGGCTTTACGCCGAAGTATCTCGCAAGCGTAGAGGTGAGCTGTGAGGAAAATTCTTGAGTTGTGATCTTGACCATGCTTCCTGCCTTTTGACCGCTTTCCCCCGGTACGGCGACCGTCTTAATTATTTCCGCTATAATATATTCTTATATTACCGCAGATGACTTTTACTATTTTACTTTTTTCGACATTGCTTGTCAACAAGAGAGCGCTCGTGCGAAAAATTAATTTCTTGTCGATTTAAGTCAAGCAAGATCGTCTGCATTTCACAGATTTGAATATATATCCGCATATTTTTTGGCGCTTGCCGTCCAGCTGAAGTCGGACTTCATAGCGTTTTTGACGACGATATCCCAATTTTTCTTGTCGTAGTAGCATGCGTATGCCCTCCACACGGCGTCGAGCATGTCGTAGGCGTTGTAGGTCTTGAATGTAAAGCCCTTGCCCTCGCCCGTCTCGTGATTGTAGGCGGGGACAGTGTCCTTGAGCCCGCCCGTCTCGCGCACCACGGGCACGGAGCCGTATCTCATCGCGATAAGCTGGCTCAAGCCGCACGGCTCAAACTTGCTGGGCATGAGGAAGATATCGCTCGCCGCGTAAAGCTTGCTCGCAAGATCCCCCGAAAACGCCAATATGGCGCGGAATTTGTTGGGATATCTCGACTCCACGCCCTTGAGCATATTTTCGTATTTCCAATCGCCGGTGCCAAGCACCACTACTTGCGTGTCCGCCCTCATAATGTCGTCTATGACCGCGCCCACGAGGTCGAGCCCCTTCTGCTCCGTAAGTCTCGTCACCATGGCGACGAGCGGACGGTCGGGCTCATACGGCAAGTTGATAAGTTCGCTCAAAGCCTTCTTGTTTTCCGCCTTGCCGCTCTTCACGTCGCGCGTGCCGTAGTTTTTGAATATGCGCGGGTCCTTCTTCGGGTCGTACACGGTCTGGTCTATGCCGTTGACGACGCCGTGCAGTTTGAACCGCCTCTCGGAGAGTATGCTCTCGAGTCCGTAGGAATAGAACGGGTCGAGTATCTCGTTCGCGTACGTCTCGCTCACCGTCGTGACCGCGTTGGAGCACTCTATGCCGCCCTTCATGAAGTTGGCGCAGTCCCCCATCATAACAAGAGGCGTCGCCCAGTCGGGCAGCCCGAGGATGTCACGTATCAGCCCGTCGCCGTACTTGCCTTGAAACTCGATATTGTGTATTGTGAACACCGTCTTGATCTTCTGATACTCGTCGCTGTAACGATAAAATACGTCGAGAAATACGGGAGTAAGCGCGGTGTGCCAATCGTTCGCGTGAAGGACGTCGGGATAGAAATTTATGAGTGGCAACGCCTCGAGCACCGCCTTTGAGAAGAAGGCGAACCTTTCGCCGTCGTCAAAATGCCCGTACAGCCCCTTGCGCTTGAAATAATATTCGTTGTCCACAAAATAATAGGTCACGCCTTCGTATGTCGCCTCATACAGTCCGACGTATTGCCGCCTCCAGCTCAGATCCACATACGTGGACGCCAAAAAGCGGAAAGTATGCTGATACTCGGGGTCTATCTCCTCCTTGTAAAGCGGAAGTATGACCCTGCAATCATGTCCCAGCCCGTTGAGCGCTTTGGGCAGCGCGCCCGCCACGTCGCCAAGACCGCCTGACCTCACAAACGGCGCCGCCTCGCTTGCCACAAACAAAATTTTCATAATACACCTCTAAATCATATCTTTTTTTGTTTACCGTTCGTCTGAATGTTGCCACATTATATGCTTGATTTGCCTCAAAGCATATATACATATTTTACCATTTATTTTAAGACTATGCAATAGCTTACTTTTTCCCAAAGGAAAAACAAGAAACCAAACCAATCAATTCAAACTTGAGCACGGCGCCTATGCCCCGGCGTGTTGCGCAAACTCTGCCCAAGAGTACTTATACACGCTGTCTTGTTGAGCCTGTCGAAACATCCCCTTTGTAGAGGACGTTCGCGTTACACTTGGGGATTCCTCGACGTTGCTCGGAATGACAACATATATCAACTTGTCATGTTGAGCTTGTCGAAACATCCCCTAGTTGCAGACACTCACTGCGTACTTAGCGTGAAACCGCTCGCTCCGCGGGGTCGCTCGGACAAAGGTTGCTTAAATCGAAAACGGATTTACTTCTGTATCGGAATTATGTCAAGCGCATAATATTCTATAATGCAATTATGAAGCCGAGAAGGAAAGGGTACGGCGACGCCAACTTAGTGGGCGCAAATATTGAACGTTTGAGAAAGGAGCGCGGCATTTCGCAAAAAGATTTTATCGCGCGCGTTCAAGCGTTTGGCGTGGACATAAATCCCACAAGCTACTCAAAACTCGAGGGACAGCTCCGCCTTGCCACCGACAAGGAGCTTTTCGCTATCGCACAGATACTGCAAGTCCCTGTCGATTCACTGTTTTAAAAATTCAAATTTTCACCCAATACTCAATTACGCAAATTTTTTAACGTCTGTTCACAAACCAAAATGCGGTTAGAACAGCGTTTTATGTAAAATTTAGGCGCGTACAGAAGGGCGTTTATTCGATCGGATTAGGGGATTTCTCGACTTCGCTCGAAATGACAGGTTTATTTTTGATGTCATGTTGAGCGGAGCGTAGCGAAGTCGAAACATCCCCTAGTGCAGAGGTATTGCCTCTAAAAGGGGATTTCTCGACAAGCTCGAAATGACAGGAATATTAGGTGTCACTCCGAGCGTAGCAAAGCGCAGTCGAGGAGTCCCCTAGTGCGAAGCGG